>JAEUOG010000047.1 GCA_016790815.1 Dechloromonas sp. | reverse complement strand
CTGCGACAGGTTCACGCCGACCGACAGGCCGAGGAAGCGGTGCAGGCGCCCCATCCACTCGGAGTCGCGGGTCGCCAGGTAGTCGTTGACCGTGATGACATGCACGCCCTTGCCGGAAATGGCATTGAGGTAGGCGGGCAGCGTGCCGACCAGCGTCTTGCCTTCACCCGTGCGCATTTCGGCGATCTTGCCGTAGTGCAGAACCATGCCGCCGATCATCTGGACGTCGAAGTGGCGCATGCCGAGGACACGCTTGCCGGCCTCGCGGACGACGGCGAATGCTTCGGGCAGCAGGTCGTCGAGCGACTCACCGCTGGCGTGGCGCTGGCGGAATTCGTCCGTCTTGGCCTGCAATTGCGCGTCGGACAGCGCCTGCAGGGCCGGCTCGAACGCATTGATGCGCTTGACGGTCTGGGAGTATTGTTTGATCAGCCGATCGTTGCGGCTGCCGAAAATCTTTTTGAGTAGGCCGGATATCATCGCGATGAAATAGGGTTTGCGCAGTGCGGCAAAACGGCGATTCTAACACGCCCCCATGACCCGATGATGACGACCTAAATCAAGGGAATTCCTGACGCCCTACCGGCGCTTGACCTGCGCGTATTCGTCGCCTTGCTTGAGGAAATGCGCCGGATTCTGGGCAACGCCGAGCACGCGAACCTCAAAATGAAGGTGAGGCCCGGTCGAGCGACCGGTGTTGCCAACAGCGCCGATTTGCGCACCGCGTTTAATCAGGCTGCCCACCTTGACATCCATGCGCGACAAGTGAGCATAGCGCGAAGTCAACCCTTCGCCGTGATCAACCTCGATCAGGTTGCCATAGTCTGAATGGTAGCCAGCCGACAGCACCACGCCGTCGGCGGCCGCGACTACAGGCGTGCCTGTTTCGGCGGAAAAATCCACCCCCTCGTGCATCGAGCGAAGACCAGCGATCGGGTCATTGCGATGCCCGAACGGCGATCCCATAGTCGCATCCTTGACTGGCATAATGGTCGGTAGCAGCCTGTCCTTCACGCGCTTCTCAAGCAACCTCATCTCCATGACTGCGAAATCATCGCTGCGCCGCTCGACTTCGCTGGCCAGTCGCTCAATCTCCCGCTCCAGTTCTGTGGCCGACATCGGAGCTGCAACATACGGCCCCCCCTGCGGAGGACGGGGAGCATCGCCAACTGGCTGGCGTTTGGCATCCAGCAAGCCGGAAACGCGCTCGCCAAGTGAGTCGAGCTGCAATACCTTGCCCTGTAACTCACCCAGGCGCGTCGCCATCAACTGAAGGTTGTTATCGAGGTGATCGCGTGTCTTCCTGCTCTCCTGCTGTTGCAACGAGAGCAGCAAATCCTCGACAACCGGCAGGCGAAGGTGAACGGAAAGCCAGGAGAAGAGCATCGAGGTCGAAAAGACCAGCGCAACGAGGACGAGCAGCGCGGCTGCCAGATGGCGAGGCATAATGGTGATCGTTCTCGCCGTCTTCAGATGCCGCGAAACCAGAATAACCTGCATGGAACCTCCAATGTACAACGGGCCTGAGCATTATCTCGACAAGGACGCCGCCGCCGGCAGGGTCATGGCCCATGCCCGGCTGTTGCTCAAGCTTTCGCGTCGCTTCGAAGCGGTCGCCCCGGCAGGGCTACGCCACTCGGCTCACGTTGCCAATTACAAGTTGGGGACAATCATTATCCACGCCGATAACGGCGCAGTCGCAGCCAAGATTCGCCAGTTAAGTCAGCGCTTGAGCAACGAATTATCAAAAGGAGGGGCGGAGTGTAGCGGCGTCGAGGTAAAAGTTCAACCCCGCCAAATCCCTTCCCAATCAACGAGTTCTACGCAAAAGCCGCTCTCTGACAAGGCAATCGGCATGCTGCGGTCGACCACCGAAAACCTGCCAAAAGGGCCGCTAAGAGAAGCACTGGACAAGCTTCTCGAGCGTGCCGCTAGAGTGGAATGATCGCCAGGCGCTCGATAAACATGAGCGCAAAAACAAGCAGAGCAAAGATGATTCCGTATTTGAGTAGCCGACCACTCAAGCGCAGGTAAAAGCGATTGCCGGTGAAGGTGTAAATCAGCAGACTGGCACCAATGCCGACTATTAGGAGGGCCGCCAGCAGGCGTAGCAGCCACATGGCTGTTTAGGCTGCTGCTTGGGCGAGCCAGCGGGTCACGCCACTGGGCGCGTGCTCGGCTTCTTCGAAAGTGGCAATTTCCCAGCAGTCCTGCTGCTCCAGCAAGGCGCGGGCGAGCAGGTTGTTCATGGCATGGCCACCCTTGTGCGACGAATAGGCGGCAAGCAGCGGATGACCAAGCAGGTAGAGGTCGCCGATGGCGTCGAGAATTTTGTGTTTGACGAACTCGTCACCGTAACGCAGGCCGTCCTGATTGAGGACGCGGAATTCGTCGAGAACGATGGCGTTCTCCAGACCACCACCGAGGGCGAGGCCATTTTCGCGCAGGTATTCGACTTCCTGCATGAAACCGAAGGTCCGGGCACGCGAGACTTCGCGGGTATAGGACTGCTCGGCGAAATCGATTTCGGCCTTCTGGGCTGATTTATCAATGGCCGGATGATTGAAGACGATGGAAAAAGCCAGACGATAACCGTCGTAAGGCTCGAAGCGTGCCCATTTGTCGCCATCGCGAACTTCGATGGGTTTGGTGACACGAATGAATTTCTTGGCAGCGTTCTGCTCCTCGATGCCGGCGGACTGGATCAGGAAAACGAACGGCGCAGCCGAACCGTCGAGGATGGGCACTTCGGGCGCATCCAGATCGACCCAGGCGTTGTCGATGCCAAGCCCGGCGAGGGCCGACATCAGGTGTTCGATGGTGCCGACTTTCACCCCGTCTTTTTCGAGACAGGAGCACATGCGCGTGTCGCCGACCATGAAGGCCTTGGCGGGGATATCGAGCGGCTCGGGCAGGTCGACGCGGCGGAAGACGATACCGGTGTCCGGGGCAGCTGGGCGCAGGGTCATGTTGACCTTGACACCGCCGTGCAGGCCGACGCCGGAGGCGCGAATGACAGTCTTCAAGGTGCGTTGCTTGAGCATGCTAAGTGCTTGAATGATTGGGGAAGGTGACGGATTGTAACACAAGCCGTCACCACCCTTTTTCAGAGAGAGTTTTTGTTACATCAATCCGCCTGCTTGCGCAGGAAAGCCGGAATGTCGTAACGGTCGACACCGCTGTTGGCCAGGGCCTCGACGGTGACGTTGCGCTTGCGAACGACAGCTGGGACATCGGCCATCTGGTTGTAGTCGATGGCCGGGCCGGCAGCAAAGGCGACGGCATCGCTGGTACCGGTAGCCTGAACCAGAACCGGCTGGGTGAACACTTCCGGCTGGCGGGCACGGGCAGCGGCAACCTGGCCGAGACCGGTGGCGACGACGGTGACGCGCAGGGCATCGCCCATCAGTTCGTCATAAACGGCACCGAAGATGATGTGCGCGTCTTCGGCAGCGAAGGCCTTGACGGTGTTCATCACTTCGTTGACTTCCTTCATCTTCAAACCGCCCTTGGCCGCCGTGATGTTGACCAGTACGCCACGAGCACCGGACAGGTTGATACCTTCGAGCAGCGGCGAAGCAACGGCCTGCTCGGCAGCAATTCGGGCGCGATCAACGCCAGAGGCAGCGGAGGAACCCATCATGGCGCGGCCCATTTCGCCCATGACGGTGCGGACGTCTTCGAAGTCGACGTTAACCAGGCCCGGGTAGGTGATGATTTCGGCGATACCGCCCACGGCATTTTTCAGGACGTCGTCGGCAGCGCGGAAGCAATCGTCAACATCGGCATCGTCGCCCATGACTTCCATGAGCTTGTCGTTGAGGATGACGATCAGCGAATCGACATGCTTTGAAAACTCGGCGATGCCGGCTTCGGCCGACTTCATGCGCTTGTTGCCCTCGAAGCTGAACGGCTTGGTGACCACGCCAACGGTCAGGATCCCCATTTCACGGGCGATTTCGGCGACAACCGGCGCTGCGCCGGTACCCGTACCACCACCCATGCCGGCGGTGATGAAGGCCATGTGAGCGCCTTCAAGGGAAGCGCGAATTTCTTCGCGGTGCGCATCGGCAGCGGCCTGGCCGGCTTCCGGCTTGGCACCGGCGCCGAGGCCGGTCTTGCCGAGCGACAGCTTGCTCGATGCGGCATTACGGCTCAGTGCCTGGGCATCGGTGTTGGCAGCGATGAACTCAACGCCACTGACACCTTCGCGAATCATGTGCTCGATGGCGTTGCCACCCGCACCACCCACGCCGAATACCTTGATGATCGTACCGGCTTCTTCGTCTTTCTCGATGATCTCAAACATGACTACCTCCTCTGAAAAATCGTTTCAACAACAAATCAAAAATTCTTGGCAAACCACGACTTCATGCCGTCAAAGACGTCCTTGAAGCCTTGCTTTTCCTGGATCTTCTGGCCGCGCTTGCGCTGGGCCTGGGCTTCGAGCAGCAAACCGAAAGCCGTCGAGAAGCGAGGACTTTGCACGACATCGGCCAGGCTGCCGTTGTATTTCGGGTTGCCGAGGCGAACCGGCATGTGGAAGATTTCTTCGCCCAGTTCGACCATGCCCGGCATGACGCTGGCGCCGCCGGTCAGGACGATGCCTGACGACAGGACCTCCTCGAAACCGGCGCGGCGCAGCTCGTTCTGGATGAGTTCGTAGAGCTCTTCGACACGCGGCTGGATGACATCGGCCAGCGCGCGGCGGCTCAGCTTGCGGCTGGGGCGGTCGTCGACGCCGGCAACATCGAGGTTCTCGCTGACGTCAGCCAGTTGCGACAGGGCGCAGCCGTACTTGCACTTGATGTCTTCGGCTTCACGCGTCGGCGTGCGCAGCGCCATGGCAATATCGTGGGTGACCTGGCCGCCAGCAATGGGAATGACCGAGGTATGGCGGATGGCGCCCGGCGTCCACACGGCGATGTCGGTCGTGCCGCCGCCGATGTCGATAAGGCAGACGCCGAGATCCTTCTCGTCCTCAGAGAGCACGGCGTAGCTGGAGGCCAGCGGCTGGAGCACGAGGTCGTTCACTTCCAGACCACAGCGGCGCACGCATTTGACGATGTTTTGGGCGGCTGAAACAGCGCCGGTGACGATATGCGTCTTGACCTCGAGGCGCATGCCGCTCATGCCGATCGGCTCACGGATGCCGTCCTGGCCGTCAATGACGAATTCCTGGGTGAGGATGTGCAGAATTTCCTGATCGGCCGGGATCGGCATGGCCTTGGCGGTTTCGATGACGCGCTCGACGTCGGTCTGGGTGACTTCCTTGTCCTTGATCGCCACCATGCCGTTCGAGTTGAAACTCTTGATGTGGCTGCCGGCGATGCCCGTATAGACGTTGCTGACCTTGCAGTCTGCCATCAGTTCGACTTCCTGGACGACGCGGCTGATGGTGTGCACGGTGTCTTCGATATTGACCACGACGCCCTTCTTGAGGCCGCGCGAGTCCTGCGAACCCATGCCGATGACGTTCAGATTGCCTTCCTGGTTGATCTCGGCGACCAGCGCGACGATTTTCGATGTCCCGATGTCCAGCCCGACAACCAGATCCTTGTTTTCCCTGCTCATAGCCTTACTTTCCCTTCCCTTCGCCCGCCATTCGCATGGCGAAACCATTCGGATACCGCAAATCCACGACTGCCGGCCGGATCGCCTGACGGGCGACCGTTTCCGGATAAATTTCCAAGAAGCGCTGCAGACGCACGCCGACCGGCGCCTTCGTCTGCTCCCGCCCGATGTCCACCAACATGCCGTTCTGCAACTTGAGTTGCCAGGCCAGACGTGGCGACAGCGTGACCTGCACCGGTTTTTCGCCAACCTTTGCGAAGGAGCCGACAAACTCGCCGTAGTGCTTCAAGACTTCCTGCGCCGTACCATTCGGCCCGAAGAGCAGGGGCAAACCGCTCGCTTCGCTCTCTCCCAGGACCGCGGCAAAGACCTCGCCGTAGCTGTTGACCAGTTCGCCGCGCCCATCGCCCCAGCGCGCCACGGGCTTGTGCTCCTCGATGCGGACCTCCAGACGGTCCGGCCACTGGCGCCGCACATCGACCTTGCGAACCCAGGGCAGCTTCTCGAGCGAGCCGCGCACCTGCTCCAGATTGATGCTGAAGAAATTGCCCTTCAGCGAACTCGGCAGAACCTGCTCCACCTCGCCACGCTTGGTGTGCGCCAGCGCATCGGCAAAAACAACATGCTTGACCGGCAGCGACGGAACGCGCACCAGCCAGACCGCGCCGGCGGCCACCAACGCAGCCGCAGCGACCAGCATGAGCAGGTCGGCGATAGCGTTGAGCAGGTGCGGTTTGTTCCACATTCATCAGGCCTCCCGCCGGGCCGCCCCAAGGGAGGACCACGCCCCCTTGGGGGGCTGCGAACGAAGAGAGCTTGGGGGCATTTTCATGATCAGTCGTTCGCTGCCATATCGAGCACGCGACGCACGAGCGCCGGATATTCGAGGCCGGAAACACGGGCCGCCATCGGCACCAGCGAATGGTCAGTCATGCCCGGTGCGGTGTTCACTTCGAGGAAATAGTGATTACCCTCCTCGTCCATCAGGAAATCGACCCGGCCCCAGCCGCGCCCGCCGAGAATGCGGAAGGCTTCGAGCGCGCCCTTGCGGATCTGCAGCTCCTTGGCTTCCGGCAGGCCGCAGGGGCACAGGTATTTGGTGTCGTCGCGGTTGTACTTGGCTTCGTAGTCATACCACTCGGTCGCCGGCTCGATCTTGATGATCGGCATGGCTTCGTCGCCGATGATGCCGACCGTGTATTCGCCGCCCATGACGCCCTTTTCGGCGATGACCAGCGGGTCGTGTTTGGCCGCTGCTTCGTAGGCGGCCTTCAGCGCGCCGCGTTCCTTGACCTTGGTCACGCCAATCGAAGAGCCTTCGCGCGCCGGCTTGACGAAGAGCGGCAGGCCGAGTTCTTCCTCGATGTCGCCAAAGTCGGAATCGGCCGTGAGCAGCGCGTATTCGGGAATCGGCAGGCCAGCCGCCTGCCACATCAGCTTGGTGCGGAACTTGTCCATGGCCAGCGCCGAGGCCAGCACGCCGGAGCCGGTGTAGGGAATGTGCATGACTTCCAGCGCGCCCTGGATGGTGCCGTCTTCGCCGTGGCGACCGTGCAGCGCGATGAAGGCGCGGTCGTAGCCTTTGAGCGCATCGAGCGGCTGCGAGGCCGGGTCGAAGGGATGGGCGTCGATGCCCTGCCCCTGCAGCGCGGCCAGGACGCGCGACCCGCTGTTCAACGACACCTCACGCTCGGCGGAGGTTCCACCAAAGAGAACGGCGACTTTGCCGAAATCAGACATGCTTTGCTCCAGACTGCATTTCAATTTTGGGCATTTTTTCCGGTTGACCGCAGAAGTTCATTGCTGGCCTGCCACTTTCCCGGGAACAGCGCCAATCGAGCCGGCACCCATGCACAACACCACGTCGCCATCGCGGGCGACATCCATGATCGTTTGCGGCATGGCCGCGATGTCTTCGACGAAAACCGGCTCGACCTTGCCGCCAACGCGCAGCGCACGAGCCAGCGAACGGCCGTCGGCGGCGACGATGGGTGCTTCACCAGCGGCGTAGATTTCGGCCAGCAACAAGGCGTCGACGGAGCCCAGCACCTTGACGAAGTCTTCGAAGCAGTCACGCGTCCGCGTGTAGCGATGCGGCTGGAAGGCGAGCACAAGACGACGGCCCGGGAAAGCGCCACGGGCGGCGGCCAGCGTGGCGGCCATTTCGACCGGGTGATGGCCGTAATCGTCGACCAGCGTGAAACTGCCGCCGGCCGGCAAGGCTATTTCGCCGTAACGCTGGAAGCGGCGGCCGACGCCCTTGAACTCGGCCAGTGCCTTGACGATGGCTGCGTCGGACACCTGCACCTCGGTCGCCACGGCGATGGCGGCCAGGGCGTTGAGCACGTTGTGCATGCCCGGGGTGTTCAGCGTGATGTCGAGGCGCGTCGTCGTGCCATTGACGCGAACGCAGGTGAAACGCATCTGGCCATCGGCGGCAACGACATTCTCGGCGTAGAAATTATTCTCCGGCGACAGGCCGTAGGTGATGATCTGCTTCGGCACACGCGGCATGATGTCGCGCACATTGGCATCGTCGCCACAGAGGATGGCGACGCCATAGAACGGCAGGCGATTGAGAAACTCGACGAAGGCGCTCTTCAGACGTTCGAAGTCGTGGCCGTAGGTTTCCATGTGGTCGGCGTCGATGTTGGTGACGACCGAAATGACCGGCGACAGGAAGAGGAAGGAGGCGTCCGACTCATCGGCCTCGGCCACCAGGAAGTCGCCGCTGCCAAGGCGGGCGTTGGCGCCGGCTGCGTTGAGACGGCCGCCAATGACGAAGGTCGGATCGACGCCGCCTTCGGCCAGGATGCTGGTGACCAGGCTGGTTGTCGTCGTCTTGCCATGCGTGCCGGCGATGGCGATGCCATGCTTGAGGCGCATCAGTTCGGCCAGCATCTGGGCGCGCGGCACGACCGGAATCTTCTTCTCGCGGGCTGCGATCACTTCCGGGTTATCGGCCTTGACGGCAGTCGAAGTGACGACGGCATCGGCTCCGGCAACGTTCTCGGCGGCGTGGCCGATCATGACCTTGATGCCCTCGCCTTCGAGACGACGCGTCGTTGCACTCGCCGCCAAATCGGAGCCGGTGACCGTGTAGTCGAGGTGGACCAGCACTTCGGCAATACCGCTCATACCCGAACCACCGACGCCGACGAAGTGGATGTGTTTGACCTTGTGTTTCATTTCGCGCTCTCTGCACAGATGTTGGCCACTTCTTCGGTGGCATCGGGCTTGGCCTGACTGCGGGCCTTTTCGGCCATTTCCAGCAGTTGACCGCGGGAATAGTTGCGGATCAGGGCAATCGATTCCGGTGTCAGTTCGGTTTGCGGCAGCAGGAATGCGCCGCCGACACTGACCAGGAATTTGGCGTTGCCGGTCTGGTGGTCATCGACTGCATGCGGGAAGGGCACCAGGATGCTCGCCACGCCCGTTGCTGCCAGTTCGGCCACGGTCAAGGCACCGGCGCGACAAATGACCAGGTCGGCCCACTCGTAGGCGCCGGCCATGTCTTCGATGAACGAAACGCAATGAGCCTGAACGCCCACCGCAGCGTAATTTGCCTTGAGCCCCTCGATATGCTTTTCGCCAGCCTGATGGACGATCTGCGGCTGCTCGGATTCGGCGAGCAGTGCCATGCCCTTGGGCACCATTTCGTTGAGCGCCAGCGCCCCCAGGCTGCCACCGATGACCAGCACGCGCAAAGCGCCGGTACGCTCGGCAAAACGCTCGGCCGGCGTGGCGATTTTGGCGATTTCGGGACGGACCGGATTTCCTGCCCAAACACCTTTTTTGAGCACATCCGGGAAGCCGGTCACGATACGGTCGGCGACCCCGGCCAGCACGCGGTTGGCCAGCCCGGCCACCGAGTTCTGTTCATGCACCACCAGCGGCTTGCCCAGCAGCGAGGCCATCATGCCGCCCGGGAAAGTAATGTAGCCGCCCATGCCGAGCACGACATTCGGCTGCACCTGACGAATGGCCTTTTGCGCCTGCCAGAATCCCTTGAGCAGATTGACCGGCAGCAGCAGCTTGCGCAGGATGCCCTTGCCGCGCAGGGCGGCGAATTTCAGATTGACCATCTCGAAGCCGTGCTGCGGCACCAGACGGGCTTCCATACCATCCGGATTACCCAGCCAGACGACACGCCAGCCGGCATCCCGCATCGAATTGGCGACTGCCAGAGCCGGGAAAATGTGGCCGCCCGTACCGCCTGCCATGATCATGATGGTCTTGCTCATAGCTTGCCACCCCGCATCAACTGACGATTCTCCCAGTCGACCCGCAGAAGAATCGCCAAAGCCACGCAGTTGGCCAGGATGCCGGAGCCACCAAAGCTCATGAGCGGCAGGGTCAGGCCCTTGGTGGGCAGCAGCCCCATGTTGACGCCCATGTTGATGAAGGACTGGACGCCGAACCAGATGCCCATGCCCATGGCGACGAGCGCCGGGTAGAGGCGGTCGAGCTGTACACATTGGCGGCCGATGGCGAAGGCACGCTGCACGAGCAATGCGAACAGGGCGATGATAGCGACCACGCCGACCAGGCCGAGTTCTTCGGCGATGACGGCGAGCAGGAAGTCGGTGTGGGCTTCGGGCAGGTAGAACAGCTTTTCGACGCTGGCGCCGAGGCCGACGCCAAAGAGTTCGCCGCGCCCGAAGGCGATCAGCGAATGCGACAACTGATAGCCACGGCCGTAGGCATCGGCCCATGGGTCCATGAAGCCGAACACCCGGTCGCGTCGATAGGGCGATACGATGATCATGATGGCGAAGGCAATGAGCAGGCCGACGATGAGCAGCGCAAACAGGCGCGCCTTGAGGCCGCCGAGGAAGAGGATGCCCATGGCGATGGAGATGATCACGACGAAGGCGCCGAAATCCGGCTCCTTTAGCAGCAACATGCCGACCACGGCCATGGCACCGAACATCGGCAGGAAGGCCTGCTTGAGGTCATGCATGACGTTGATCTTGCGCACCGTGTAGTCGGCGGCATAGAGCACGGCGAACATCTTCATTAGCTCGGAAGGCTGAAGGTTGGCGAAACCGAGCGACAGCCAGCGGCGGGCACCATTGACGTCGCGGCCGATGCCGGGAATCAGCACCAGCGCCAGCAGGGCAACGCCGATCATGAACAGGTAGGGCGCATTCTTCTGCCACAGCGACAGCGGCACCTGAAACGCGACGGCCGCGGCGACCAGCCCGATGCACAGGAAAATGCCGTGGCGAACCAGGTAGTAAGCCGGCTGATGGCCGGTGAAACGTCCGCCTTCGGCGATCGCGATCGACGCCGAATAGACCATGACCAGACCGGCGAAGAGCAGAATCAACACGCTCCACAGCAGGGCGTAGTCGATCTCGGCGACTTGCCGGCGCGGCGAGTCGAGTGCGCCGATCATCATGCTGGTAGCCCCTTCACCGCGTCGATGAAAGCTTGGGCGCGGTGGGCGTAATTTTTGTACATGTCGAGGCTGGCACAGGCCGGCGAGAGCAGGACGCAGTCGCCCGACTTGGCTTGAGCGGCCAGCCAGCGCACGGCGGACTCCATGTCGCCAAGAATGCGGGTCGGTACGCCGCTGCCCTCTAGAGCCATGCCGATGGCGGCGGCATCGCGGCCGATCAGGGCGACGGCGCGGCCATGTTTTTCGAGAGCAGGCTTCAAGGGCGAGAAATCCTGCCCCTTGCCGTCGCCGCCGAGGACGATGGCGACCTTGCGGCCCATGCCTTCGATGGCGGCCAGGGTGGCACCAACATTGGTCCCCTTGGAGTCATCGACGTAAAGCACGCCGGCGATGTCGGCCACGGTTTCGACGCGATGCGGCAAGCCGGAAAACGACTTGAGCGGGTCGATCAGGCCAGCCGGGGCGACGCCGATGGCTTCGCACAGGGCCAGCGCCGCCATGGCATTGGCGGCGTTGTGCAGGCCGGATAATTTGAGGTCAGCCAGCGCAACGACCTTTTCCTTGCCACGGCAGATGGCACCGTCGGCAAAACCGTAGTCGGCGCCGCGCGGCGCACCATTCAGCCCGAAGGTGACCATCGTGCGGCCGCAACGGCCGTTGGCCATCGACCAGTCGTCGTCACGGTTGAGCACCATGACGCCCTTGCCCTGGAAAACGCGCGACTTGGCAGCGGCGTAATTGGCCAGGCTGCCGTCGTAGCGGTCGAGGTGATCCTCCGAGACGTTGAGGACGGTGGCGGCTTCGGCGTTGAGGTGGTGCGTGGTTTCAAGCTGGAAGCTGGACAGTTCGACGACCCAGACCTTCGGCAAAGCGCCGGCATCCTGCGCGTCCATGAGCGCGTCGAGGGCCGACGGCGAGATGTTGCCGCAGGCAATGGCCGGCACGCCGGCGCCGTTGAGCAGATGAGCGGCCAGGGCCGTGGTCGTGGTCTTGCCGTTGCTGCCGGTGATGGCGATGATCTTCGAGCCCGGGACCTGCTCGCGCACGCCGGCGGCGAACAATTCGATTTCCGAGACAATTTTGCCGTTGACCGCAGCAATGACCGGCGTGGCCTTGGCGACGCCCGGCGACAGCGCGACCAGATCGGCGCTGGCAAACGGGGCTTCAACGAAGGGCCCGGCGACAAGTTCGGCGCCAGGGGCGGCGCGCTGCAGTGCATCGACATTCGGCGGGTTGTCCCGCGAATCGGCAACGCGAACCAGCGCGCCCTGACGATGCAGCCACTTGGCCATCGCCAGTCCGGACTCCCCGAGTCCGACTACCAGAACGCGTTTGCCCTTGAGTTCCATGGTTTAGCGCAGCTTCAACGAAGACAGCCCGACCAGCACGAGCATGATGGTGATGATCCAGAAGCGGACGACGACCTGCGTCTCCTTCCAGCCGGATTGTTCAAAATGGTGATGCAGCGGCGCCATGCGCAGGATGCGGCGGCCCTCGCCGAATTTTTTCTTGGTGTATTTGAAGTAGCTGACCTGCAGCATCACCGACAGGGTTTCGACAACGAAAACGCCACCCATGATGAGCAACACGATTTCCTGGCGCAGGATGACGGCAACGGTACCGAGGGCCGCGCCAAGCGACAGGGCGCCGACGTCGCCCATGAAGACTTCGGCCGGATAGGCGTTGAACCAAAGGAAGCCGAGCCCAGCGCCGGCAATCGCACCGAGCAGGATGCACAACTCGCCCGCGCCCGGCACGTAGGGGATGAACAGGTACTTGGCGAGCACGGCGTGGCCGGTGACGTAGGCGAAAATCGCAAAGGCGGCAGCGATCATCACGGTCGGCATGATGGCGAGGCCGTCGAGGCCGTCAGTCAGATTGACTGCGTTGCTGGTGCCGACGATGACGAAGTAGGTCAGCGTGATAAAACCGATGATGCCGAGCGGGTAGGCGATGCTCTTGAAGAAGGGCACGATCAGTTCGGTCTGCGCACCGGATTTGGCCGAGTACGCGAGGAACAGCGCGGCACCGAGGCCGAGCACCGACTGCCACAGGTATTTCCAGCCAGCCGACAGGCCTTTCGGATCGCGATAAACGACCTTCTTCCAGTCGTCGTACCAGCCAACGATACCGAAGCCGAGCGTGACGATCAGCACCGTCCACACGTACTTGTTGGTCAGGTCGCCCCACAGCAGCGTCGTGATGCCGATCGAGATCAGTATCAGCACACCGCCCATGGTCGGCGTTCCGGATTTCACGAGGTGGGTTTGCGGCCCGTCGTTGCGCACCGCCTGACCGATTTTCTTGGCGGCCAGCCAGCGGATGACGCCGGGGCCGGCTGCGAACGAGATGAGCAGCGCGGTCATCGCGGCCAGCACGGTACGCAGCGTGATGTAGTTGAAGACGTTGAAAAAACGAACGTCCTGGGCGAGCCATTGGGCCAATGCGAGCAGCATTAGAAGTTCTCCAGCAGCATCAGTTTTTCTCCTCGGCGGCGGCAGGCGCGGCGAGCGCATCGACCACGCGTTCCATTTTCATAAAGCGGGAGCCTTTCACCAGCACGGTGGTTTCCGGCCCCAATTCCTTGTCGACCGCAGCAACCAGTTTTTCGATGTTGCAGAAATGCCGGGCGCCTTCACCGAAGTTACGGACGGCTTGCTGGGCGGCATCACCAAAGGCAAACAGGCGATCGATGCCCTGGCTCTTGGCGTAGCCGCCGATTTCGTCGTGATACTGGCCGCTGGCTTCGCCGATTTCGCCCATGTCCCCGAGCACCAAAATCTTGCGGCCAATGGTGGCCGCCAGCACGTCGATGCCGGCACGAACGGAATCCGGGTTGGCGTTGTAGGTGTCGTCGAGAATTTCGGCGCCCTTGTTGCCGGCGCGCCGCTGCAAACGCCCCTTGACGCCGGAGAAAGCCTCCAGCCCCTCGGCCACTGCAACGATCGGCACACCGGCAGCGAGACAGGCGGCGGCGGCAGCGACGGCATTGCGCGCATTGTGGCGACCGGGGATGTGCAGCGTGATGGCTGCCTCGCCTTCGGCGGCGGACAGTTCGATAGCGATTTCCAGACCGTGCTGGCGGACGTTACCGCGCACATCGGCAGCGTGATCGATGCCAAAAGTGCGCACAGTGCGCTGGCCGGCCATCCCGAGCCAGAAGTCTGCATAGCTGTCATCGGCGTTGATGACGGCGACGCCGTTCGGCTGCAGGCCGCCAAAAATGCTGCCCTTCTCGCGTGCCACTTCGTCCAGGTCGCCCATGCCTTCGAGGTGGGCGCGCTGGGCGTTGGTGACCATCGCCACGGTCGGTGCACCAAGCGACGTCAGGTAGGCGATTTCACCCGGGCGATTCATGCCCATCTCGATGACGGCAGCGCGATGCGAGGCACGCAGCCCAAGCAGCGTCAGCGGCAGGCCGATGTCGTTATTGAGGTTGCCGCGGGTGGAGAGCACAGCGGCGCCGAAGGCTGCCTTCAGAATCGAGGCGATCATTTCCTTGGTCGTCGTCTTGCCGTTGGAACCAGTGACGGCGATCACCGGCAGCGAAAACTGGGCACGCCAGGCAGCGGCAAACCTGCCGAGGGCGAGACGGGTATCATCGACGACAATGGCCGAGACTCCGCTCGGCACCTTGCTTTCATTCGACACGAGCAGCGCAACGGCGCCGGCGACCACGGCCTGATCAAGAAAATCATGCGCGTCGAAACGTTCGCCACTCAGCGCGATGAACAGTTGGCCGTCGGTAACCGTGCGCGTATCGGTCGACACGCCGGTCACCTCGACATCGCAGCCAATCAGTCGACCATGGGTCGCCTGGGCGACTTGTGAAAGCAGCCACTTCATGCCGCTACCTCCTTGTTGTTGGGTCGACGCAAAGCCAGCGCGGCGCCGGCTTGCTCGATATCGGAGAAGTGATGGCGAATGCCGGCAATTTCCTGATAGGTTTCATGGCCCTTGCCGGCCAGCAGCACCACGTCGCCCGAGCCGGCCTCAAGAATGGCGCGCTCGATCGCGACCGCACGGTCCGCTTCGATTTCGGGATTGGTCATGCCGGCCATGATGGCGTCGATGATGGCTTGCGGTTGCTCGCTGCGCGGGTTGTCGCTGGTCACCAGCGCACGGTCGGCCAGACGTTCAGCCACTTCGCCCATGAGCGGACGTTTGCCGGGATCGCGGTCGCCACCGCAACCGAAGACGACGGACAGCTTGCCTCCGCGCGCGGCAGCGACGGGGCGCAGCGCGACAAGGGCGTTTTCCAGGGCATCGGGGGTATGCGAGTAATCGACAACGACGAGCGGGTCGCCATTGCCGCCAAGGCGTTCCATGCGACCCGGCGGCGCCGTCAATTCGGACAGGCGACGCGCCACTTCGGTCGGCTGGACGCCGGCGTCGTGCAGCACGGCGGCGATGGCGAGCAAATTGGAGATGTTGTAGCGACCGACCAGAGCGGTATCGACCGTGGCCCGACCATTCGGCAGTACCAGGCTGAAACGCTGGCCGAACGGGGTATCGACGAGGTTCTCGGCACGCACCAGCGCCGGGTAATCGCGCCGCTGCTCGCCGATGGCGTAGCCGAGGATGCGCATGGCCGTCGTTTCGCGCGACAGCATCCGGCCGAACTCGTCATCGAGATTGATCACCGCCGTGCGCAGACGCGGCCAGAGGAAGAGCTTTTTCTTGGCCTCGGCATAGGCTTCCATCGTGCCGTGGTAGTCGAGGTGATCGCGCGTGATGTTGGTGAACACGGCAACATCGACGCGGGCGCCATTCATGCGCCCCTCCTCGATGCCAATGGAACTGGCTTCGAGCGCACAGGCTGCAGCACCGGCGGCGCGGAACTGCGCCAGATAGCGCATCAGGGTCGTCGCCTCGGGCGTCGTGAAGCCGGTTTCGGTTTGCGCATCCGGAAAGCCGGCGCCCAGCGTGCCGATGATCGCGCACGGTTTGGCGTAGGCTTTCGCCAGGCACTGGCTGATCGTCGTCTTGCCATTGGTGCCGGTGATGGCGATCAGCGACAGTCCTTCGCTAGGGTGACCGTAGACCGCGTGCGCCAAGGGGCCGGCCAGCGCGCGCAAGGCGTCGACCTGGAGGTTTGCCACGGTCGACGGGAATTTTTGGCCAAAATTGAAATCGCCACCCGGCTGCCAGAATACGGCAACTGCCCCGCGTGCCAGCGCATCGGCGATATAACGGCGGCCATCGGCCAGATCGCCCGGGTAAGCCAGGAACAGATCACCCGGCAAGACCTGACGGCTGTCGTCAGCCACGCCGGTCGGGGTGACGCCCATGGCTTCGAGGCGGTCGAGGAGTTCGCGCGGCACGCTCACAGTTTGCCCTTTCCGGACGAAGCGTCGGCAACCTGAATCGGCGCATCCGGTGGCACGCCGAGGGTGCGCAGGGCACCGCCGGTGATTGCCGAGAACACCGGCCCTGCAACATCGCCACCGTAATGGCCGCCAGCCGTCGGTTCGTCGATCATCACCGCCACAACCAGGCGCGGGTCGCTGATCGGAGCAATACCGACGAAGGAAGCGATGTATTTGCGGGCATAGACACCACCTTCGATCTTGTAGGCTGTACCGGTCTTGCCGCCGACACGATATCCGGCGACGCGCGCTTTCGGCGCCGTACCATCCGGCCCAGCGGCCATTTCGAGCATGGCACGCAACTCGCGCGTGGTCTGCGGCGAGAAGATGCGGGCACCATGCGGCTGCGCTTCGTCGACCTTGAGCAACGACAGCGGCACAAGCTCGCCATCGCGCGCAAATACGGTGTAGGCGCGCGCCATCTGGATCAGGCTGACAGCAACGCCGTGGCCATAGGACATCGTGGCCTGCTCGATCGGCCGCCAGTTCTTCCACGGCCGCAGGCGACCATTCACTTCACCCGGAAAACCGAGGTTCGGCGCCTGGCCAAAACCGAGACTATCGAACAGCTCCCACATTTCCTTGGGCGAGAACCCCAGCGCAATCTTGGCAGTGCCGACGTTCGACGATTTCTGGATAACCTGCGCGACAGTCAGCGCACCGTGTGGATGGGCATCCGAAATAGTCGCGGAGCCGATGGTCATTTTGCCCGGCGCACAATTGATTACGGTATCGAAACGCAACTTGCCGCGCTCGATCGCCAGCGCAGCAGTAAACGGCTTCATCACCGAACCCGGCTCGTAGGTATCGGTAATCGCCCGGTTGCGCAACTGGGCACCGGACAGGCGCTCGCGATTGTTCGGGTTGTAGGTAGGCCAATTGGCCAGAGCGAGAATTTCGCCGTTTCGGGCATCGATCACTACGGCGCCACCGGCCTTGGCCGAATGCTTCTCGATCGCTTCCTTGAGCTGGCTGTAGGCCAGATACTGGATCTTCGAGTCGAGCGCCAGGCGCACGTCCTTGCCATCCTGCGGCGGCTTGGTCGCACCGACATCCTCGACGATGTTGCCACGCCGGTCGCGGATCACGGTACGACTACCCGGACGGCCGAGCAGGCTATTCTGGTACGCCAGTTCGACGCCTTCGAGTCCCTTGTCATCCACGCCGGTGAAGCCAACGATATGCGCCGTCATGTCGCCGGTCGGGTAGAAGCGGCGGTACTCCTTTTCCTGATGCACCCCTGGAAACTTCAGCGCACCGACACGATCAGCAGTCTCCGGGGAAACCTGACGCTTGACGAAGGTGAAAGTCTTTTCGGTGGCGATCTTGCCATCCAGCTCACGTACATTCATGTCGAGCAGGCCGGCCAGCTTACGCTTCTGCTCACCGCTCATCGTCCGCGCATCGGCCGGAATGGCCCAGATGGTCTTCATTGGCGTCGACACGGCCAGCATGTCGCCGTTGCGGTCCACGATCTTGCCGCGCGAAGCCGAAACTTCGATGTCGCGCAGATAGCGCGAATCACCCTTTTGCTGCAGAAAGTCATTGTTGATGACCTGCAAGTAGAAGCCACGCGCCACCAGCGCCAGGAACGCTGCCATCAGCAAGAGGCCAACGGTGCGCGAACGCCATCCCTGCAAAGCCAACTGAAGCACAGGGCTTTCGGTAAAACGGTGGCCGCGTTGTGGACGACGACGCACAACCATCAGCGCCCCCCCTTCGGCACACTCGAATCCGGCGTCACCATGCGCAGGCGGTCACGCGCTATCTTCTCGATACGAGGATGATTCGCCCAGGTAGACATCTCAAGCTGCAACTGACCGTACTCGACATCAAGCTGGCGCGCCCGCTCCTGCTCCGCCTCGAGCGCCTGGAACAGCTTGCGCGCACGGTGCTGGGATGTCACAACACCCAGCGCGCAAAATACGACGATCAGGAGAAGGATCACATTGAAACGCAGCATTACAGCTTCTCGGCCACACGCATCACAGCACTGCGCGCCCGTGGATTGGCAGCGACCTCTATCGCCGATGCCTTTACCTGCCTGCCGACCAGACGCAGCTTTGGCTTCGGCAACTGATCAGCGCGCAGCGGCAAACCTTTGGGCAAATCGTCAGCGACCGATTCGTTGCGCATGAAGTTCTTGACGATGCGATCT
Organism: Dechloromonas sp.; assembly: GCA_016790815.1. GTDB lineage: Bacteria > Pseudomonadota > Gammaproteobacteria > Burkholderiales > Rhodocyclaceae > Azonexus. The sequence continues at coordinate 1,002 of JAEUOG010000047.1, read as the reverse complement.
TCCAGCGAATGAAAACAGATCACTACCAGCCGACCACCCGGCTTCAGCAAGTCAAGCGCCTGCGGCAGCGCTATCTCCAACTGGCGGAGTTCTTGATTGATATGAATCCGTAAAGCTTGAAAGCTGCGCGTCGCCGGGTCCTGCCCTGGCTCACGGGTGCGCACGGTCTCGCGTACGAGGGCCGCGAACTGACCTGTTGTGACAATAGGTTGTTCGACCCGAGCAGCCACAACCTTCTTTGCAATCTGGAAAGCAAACCGTTCTTCGCCATAATTTCTAATGACCTCCGTGATGTCTCTTATCTCGGCCCGCGCCAGCCACTCGGCCGCCGTCTCGCCCTGCGTCGTATCCATACGCATGTCGAGCGGCGCATCGTAGCGAAAGCTGAAGCCGCGCTCCCCGTCGTCGATTTGCGGCGACGACACCCCTACATCGAACAAAACCCCATCAACGTCACCAACACCCGCCTCGGCCGCCGCTTCGGCCAGCTCGCCGAAAGCGCGGTGCACGAGCAAAAACCGGGAATCATCGACAGCCGCACCCGCCGCAATAGCCTGCGGGTCGCGGTCAACCGCCACCAGGCGGCCTTTTTCATTCAGCGCGGAAAGAATCCGGCGGCTATGGCCGCCACGCCCGAAGGTGGCGTCAACGTAGATGCCGTCGGCCTTGATCGCCAGCGCACCCACCGCCTCCTCGAGCAGTACCGTCACATGGGCGGCACCGCGGGTCACAGGACAAGATCTCCGAAGCCCGGCGGCAGGTCGCCGGACAGCGCCTCGGCCGCAAGATCGTTCTGCTGCCTCCATCCGGCCTCGCTCCAGATTTCGAAATGCGTCCCCATACCGACCAGATAGACGGTCTTCTCGAATTTGGCGTACTCGCGCAACTCGGGCGCAACCAGGATGCGACCTGCGGAATCGAGCTCTTCGGTGCGGGCATTACCCACCAGCACGCGCTTAATCGAGGCCGAACGCGGATCGAGGCTGGAGGCCCTGAGTATCT
>JAEUOG010000006.1 GCA_016790815.1 Dechloromonas sp. | reverse complement strand
AGCTTGGCTTTTTTGGCGTATTCCATGACCAGAACCTCAATCATGGAAGCCAGGGAGCGATGCTCACGATCTGCTGCTTGTCGCAGCAGGTCTTTGATCTCAGCAGTCGTCCTGATGGTCAGCGTTTCGTTCTTTTGGCGTGACATGGCGAGCCTCATTAGCACTGACTGCCAATGTACTGCCATTCCATGACCGGTTCAATGCCAATCGGTTTTTTTGGGCGAGTTGTCAGTGTTTAAATGCGGCTGGTTCCGAAACTGTGCACACCGTCGCCGAAATGCTTGGTTTCTGCTTTGCAGAAGTAGCTGACCCGACGGAAGAAATCATTGAAGGCATCCCAATCGTCTTTGGTCAGCGAGTAAGTGGGGTTTTCCGGTACTTCGACGAGGCCACGCACATCCTCGATCGGCAACTTCAACGCGCTGGACCATGCTTCTACCAAAAGATTGAACAAATTCTTCCTGCCGATTTTGAACTTGCCGAGCTTAAAGAAAGCATCTCTGTTGAGCAGTATCGCCAGGTGGTAGTGCGGCACTCCGTGCTTCCCGATTTCCCTGCACCAGATGTGGCTGACTGCTGTGCCGTGAGCGTGTCCAGACTTCTTTTCGCGTAACAGCCTGTTGTGCTCGATTTTTGCCCGCAATGACTTAAAAAATCGTTCCAGTGGCTTGTTGGTTTGTGCGTCGTCAATCAATGGATTGGCAGGGAATCGAAGGTCGACGCGGAATGCAAAAGTTCTCGGGTGTTTCAGCAACGCAAGTTGAGTGACGCATAAGGCTCTTGAAAGATACTCTTCGAGCAGTGGTGCGTACTGGTGCCCTTTACGATTCACACGGATGGTTCCACCGTCCCATGCGATGTTGAGTATGCCGAGATTGTTCATGGTTCTAGCGCTGAAAATGGCGCAAGCGTCGTTGGAGAAAAGTCCGGTAAACGCGTTATTGGCCAAATGCTCGATGATGGCTTCGGGGGTGGCATCGTTGACCAAAATTGAACTCATAACCGGTTTGGTCGGAGCGTTGTCGATTATTTTTGCGAGTCGCTCCTCCAGCTCGTGAGTGTCGTTTCCGGATGCTGCTGCACGCTTCAGAGCCACCAAAACACCGCTGCGAAGTGCTTTCCAGGTCGCAAGTGCGGTTTTGAAGGCGGCATTGTCCTTTTCAAACGCTTCCTGAAGCATTTCCTCCACCTCGGCCAAGGCTCGGTTGGCAAGGTTGTCACACGTGCTCTTGCGTTCTCCGGATGCAGCTATAGCGAGCAGGAACAGCGCAATGTTCGATGAGAGACCATTGAACCGCGTGACACGATAGCCTGCGGAACAAGCGATGCTGGCGGCAGAGAGAACAGAGATGACGCAAATTGGAATGGGTGCCTTTACCTTGAAATGGAGAGCCATTACCGCCTGTTGCAGGCGGCGTGGCAATCGAATAACGGGGAAATTGTTCGGGTCGCATACTACGGGCATTGCCATGATCAACCTCCCTTCCGCGAAATCAGCGGAATAAGCGTGGGGTCAATCGGTGCTTGAAGCGTTTCAACGGCTGAATCTAATAGCAGTGCAGGAGATTTCAGACTGAGTTCAGCCACGGCCTTTGCAAGCGTCAGTGGAAATGCGTTTGGATTACGATGGTGGTACATAGGGTGGTGCCCTTTCTGGCGATCAAAACGCCAAGGTTCTTTTCGGTGACTAACTGGTTGGTTCTGATTTCGCGGCAGGGCCCTTGCAGCGAATCAGATCTAGTTCATGAATTTCTGGGTCGTTTTCTCCTTTGGAATTAGGGGATGTTCAGCGCAGCTCGCAGTTCGCCAACATTCCAGCGGGTATGCGAACCGAATTTTTTGGGTTGAGGTAATTCTTTCCTGCGCAGTCGTGCCCAAACTGTCGGCGGCTTGCATCCGAAAAGGGCGGCGACTACGTAGACGTCGACGTGTGCCGCGTTCGGCAAGGCGTCGAACTCTTTCAGGTCCTTGGTTCCCATCGGTTGTTGATTCTCCTTCGTCTGTGGCGTTTTTCGGTGAAACCGATTCTGAAGAGATTCGGGTCTTAAAGCGAAGCGCCAAACCCACCCGATATCGCGCCTTGACAAAGAGCGGCTGCGAAGGTAGGCACATCTGAAGGTGGCTACGCCGGGAAAAGGCATGCGGGTCAGGAGTAAAATGCAAAAGCCACGTTCCGTGGCCGGTCAAGATGCATTGACCTGAGGTAAGAACTATTGGGTTGAAAAAGCTCTAAATCGAAACAAGGTGATGCATGGTATCGATGGGTAGCTAGAAGGGTAGCTAATGGCACTAAAGCCAAAGTTAGTTGCTTGCAATATATTGAATTTAATATAAAAATATTTTTTGTTTAGAACAGTACGACATTGTTTTGATGTAATCCCCACCGAGGAGACAAACCATGAAAACAGCACCGGAATTCGACAGCCTGGTACCCGCTCAAAGCTTTGGCCGCCGCAGTTTCATCGTCACCAGCCTGGGTGCCGGCTTTGCCCTGGCCACCCAGCCCGTCATGGCGCAGACGGCTATCAGAACTGATGAAACCGGCATCGTGGCCGGCGAGGTTAAGGTGCCAGTCAAGGACGGTGAGATGGTGGCTTACCGTGCTGTCCCCGGCGGCATGGCGAAGCCGCCGGTCGTTCTGGTCGTGTCCGAAATTTTTGGTGCCCACGAATACATTCGCGATGTCTGTCGGCGGCTGGCCAAGCTTGGCTACTGCGCGATCGCTCCGGATCTGTTTGCCCGCCAAGGCGATCCCCGCCAGATGAGCAGCGTTGCGGAAATTCTCGAGAAGATCACCGGCAAGACGCCTGATACGCAAGTGATCAGTGATCTCGACGCCTGCGTTGCCTGGGCGGCTTCGAAAGGGGCTGACACCAGCCGGCTGGCAGTTACCGGCTTCTGCTGGGGGGGGCGCATCACTTGGCTGTACAGCGCCCACAATCCGGCAGTGAAGGCCGGCGTGGCGTGGTACGGGCGTCTGGTTGGAGTAAACAATACAGTCACACCAAGGCATCCGACGGATCTCGTCGGCGAACTCAAGGCTCCCGTTCTCGGCTTGTATGGTGGTTTGGATACCGGCATCCCGCTGGAAACCGTCGAGGCGATGGAAAAGGCGCTGCAGCAGGGAAGCCCGGCTGCCAAGGCGTCGGAGATCCATATTTACGACAATGCGCCTCACGCCTTCCATGCCGACTATCGTCCGAGTTACCGCAAGGAAGAGGCTGATGATGGCTGGAAGAAAATGCTCGCGTGGTTCCGCAAAAACGGCGTCTGAACGCCAATTCGAGGCCGAAACAGGTTGCCTTCGTGCTAACCTTCGCGCCTCGACTAGACACTGCTCTATCATGACGACTACAGAAGCCACCTCAAACAAGCCGAACGATACTCGGGCCCTGCTCAAGGAGCTGCAGGAACGATTCGACGTATTCCGCAATTTCAGTCCGTTGGCCATCGGCATCGACAAACAGGTTTTCGCCCTGTTGCCGGAACTGAGCAAGAAATCCCTGCGTCTCGCAATGCGCAGCCACACCATTTCGACGCGCTACCTGAAAGAAATGGAAAAAGGCACAGTACGCCTGAATCTGGACGGTACACCGGCCGATGAGGTGACCGACGAGAATCGTCAGCACGCCACCGAGCAATTGCGCGAACGCTTCAAGAAACAGGCTGAAGCACGCAAGGCCGCTGAGGCCGAAGCCAAGGCTGAGCAGCGCCGTGTGGAAAAGCTGAATCAGCTCGCCGAAAAGTTCGGCCGCAGGTAACCGGGCGAGCAAACAAAGAAAAAGGCCAGTCGTTTGACTGGCCTTTTTTCTGGAATTTTTTGGTTGCGGGAGCAGGACTTGAACCTGCGACCTTCGGGTTATGAGCCCGACGAGCTGCCAACTGCTCCATCCCGCGTCCGGTAATAATTTTGCTGCTACACCGCGACTAGCGGTCGAATCAAAACAATACGCCCAAGTTCGCGAACTGGCTGAGTGTCTTGAATTTATGGTGGGGCGCGACAGATTCGAACTGTCGACCTACGGATTAAGAGTCCGCTGCTCTACCAACTGAGCTAGCGCCCCACTATCCCTAGTTTGAATGGTGGGTCGGCCGAGATTCGAACTCGGGACCAACGGATTAAAAGTCCGCTGCTCTACCGACTGAGCTACCGACCCATCTTACAAGGAGCGCGCATTATATAGACGGTGGCCATGACCGTCAACGGAAAACGCCTCTGTTAAGAATTGTGAGGATAGGAGTTTCGCTGATGTAAAGCACACGTCATGCGGCTAGAATAAATTGTCATTTTGGGCGCTGGCCTGGCCTATATCGGGTCACTAATTTTCAGGAGAGTACGATGACAGAACAGGATATTTCACGCTATCAGGATATTTTGATCACGACGGCGACGGAGGTCGGCCTGAAATTGCTGGCTGCCATCGCCTTCTGGATGATTGGTCGATGGTTGATCGGGATGGCGCTGCGCATGTTGCGTTCGGCGCTGGAGAAACAAAAAGTCGATCCAACCTTGCTGCGCTACATCGGCTCGGTTGTCACGGTTACGCTCAATGTTCTGTTGGTCATTGGCATTCTGGGTTACTTCGGTATCCAGACGACGACCTTTGCTGCCCTGATCGCCGCCGGCGGCGTCGCCATTGGCATGGCCTGGTCGGGCTTGCTGGCGCATTTTGCTGCAGGTGCCTTCATGGTGGTGCTGCGCCCGATGAAGGTCGGCGATTTTGTTTCGGTGGCCGGCGTTACCGGTACCGTGGTTGAACTGGGGTTGTTTACGACGACCATCAACACGCCGGACAATGTTCAGACCATTCTCGGCAACAACAAGGTGTTCAGCGACACCATCCAGAATTTCACGGTGAATCCATTTCGCCGCGTTGATCTGAAGTGCCAGTTGTCGGGGGCGGCCGATCACACGGCGGCCATGGCCCTGCTCCGCGAGAAGATCGCAGCGATACCAAACGTCGTCCCTGAACCGAAGGTCGATGTCGAGATTCTCGACTTCACGCTGGTCGGCCCGGTGCTGGCCGTTCGCCCGTACTGCCACAACGACCATTACTGGCAGGTCTATTTCGACACCAACAAGGTGCTACGCGAGGCTCTGGCCGAGGCTGGCTTCCCGGCGCCGATGCCGGCGCAGAGCGTGATCGTGACGCAGGCTGCTTGAGTTTATCCAGGATTGAAAAAGCCAAAAGCCCGCTTCGGCGGGCTTTTGAATTTTGGTCGTTTTTTCCGGTTGACCGTGGGAAGTGACTTTACCCGAGGCGGCGGCAGATTTCCATGGTCAGCGCCGACTGGTTCATCGCATAGAAATGCAGTCCCGGCGCGCCGCCTTTGAGCAGGCGTTCGCATAGTTCGGTCACGACATCGAGACCGAAGGCGCGGATCGAATCGCTATCGTCCCCGTAGCTCTCGAACTTCTTGCGCAGCCAGCGTGGCAGTTCGGCGCCGCAGGCGTCCGAGAAGCGGGCCAGCTTGGTGAAGCCGACGATGGGCATGATGCCGGGCACGATGGGAACGTCGACGCCGAGTGCCCGGGCTTCATCGACGAAGTGGAAATAGGCGTCTGCGTTGTAGAAATACTGGGTGATGGCCGAGTTGGCGCCGGCCTTGACCTTGCGCGCGAAGGCGTCGAGGTCGTCTTTCGGGCTGCGCGATTGCGGGTGCCATTCCGGGTAGGCGGCGACTTCGATGCTAAACCAGTCGCCGGTTTCGGCGCGGATGAACTCAACGAGTTCGTTGGCGTAGCGGAACTCGCCGGTCTCGGCCATGCCGGAGGGGAGGTCGCCGCGCAGGGCGACGGTGCGCTTGATGCCGGCCGCTTTGTATTCGTTGAGGATGTCGCGGATGTTGTCGCGCGTCGAGCCGATGCACGACAGGTGTGGCGCGGCGTCGTAACCTTCGGCAGCGATTTCCTTGACGACCGAGAAGGTGCGCTCGCGTGTCGAACCGCCGGCACCGAAGGTGACCGAGAAGAAGCTCGGCTTGAGTTTTGCCAGCTCGGCGCGGACGGCGCGCAGCTTGTCGATGCCTTCCGGAGTCTGCGGCGGGAAAAATTCGATGGAGATTTCTGTAGTCATTTTTTCAACCAGATGAAAAATTCGCGGTTGCCATCACCGCCGGTAATCGGGCTGTTCAGCCAGGCTTTCACGGTCAACCGGAAATTCTGGGCTAAATCGAAAAACTTGCGTTCGACGCCGGAGTAAAGCGCCGGGTCGCGGACGATACCACCCTTGCCGATGTTGGCCGGGCCGACTTCGAACTGCGGTTTGATGAGGAGCAGCAGGTCGCCGTCAGCAGCGAGCAGGGCGGGCAGTTGCGGCAGGATCAGCGTCATCGAAATGAAGGAAACATCGCCGACGATCAGCGCGAAACCGTCGTCGGGCAAGGCTGCGCCGAGATCGGCCGGGCTCAGTGCGCGGCAGTTGATGCCTTCGAGCGCCGTGACGCGCGGGTCGCTGGCGAGCCGGGGGTGCAATTGTCTGTGGCCGACATCGACGCCAACCACATGGCTGGCGCCGGCCTGCAACAGGCAGTCGGTGAAACCGCCGGTCGATTGGCCGACATCGAGGCAGCGCTTGCCCTCAGCCAAAAGGCCGGTTTCGGCCAGCGCACCGGCCAGCTTGAGGCCGCCACGCGAGACGAAACGGTCTTCCGGGTCGGTTTCCACGGTCAACGGCGTTTTTGGGGCCAAATCAAAAGCCGGTTTGACGATGGTGCCGCCCGACCAGCTCACACGCCCGGCGGCAATCAGCCGTTGGGCAGCAGTGCGAGAGGCAGCAAGGCCGGCTTCGACCAGCAGTTGATCAGCCCGCGGCAATTACTTGCCCTTCGCCGACAAGAACACCGCGCTGAGCGCCCAGGAAATCACGCTGTACACCACCGAGCCGAACAGCGCCGGCCAGAAGCCGCCAACGTTGAAGCCGTCGATCAGATAGCCGGCCAACTGGAAAAGCAGAGCGTTGATGACGAAGATGAACAGCCCGAGCGTCAGCAAGGTGACCGGCAGGGTCAGCAAAATCAGCAATGGCCGCAGCACGGCGTTGATCAGCCCGAGAACGAGGGCGACGATCAGCGCCGTGCCGATACTTGCCACATGGACCGACGGCACGACGTACGGCAGCGCCAGCAGGGCGAGCGCGTTGATGATCCAGATGGCAAGCAGGCGCATGGCTTCTTAGTAGCGGTAGTGGTCAGCCTTGTACGGACCTTCCTTCGGCACGCTGATGTAGGCAGCCTGCTCGTCGGTCAGTTCGGACAACTGGGCATTGAGCGTCTTCAACTGCAGGCGGGCAACCTTCTCATCAAGGTGCTTGGGCAGCGTATAGACGCCAACAGGGTACTTGTTGGAACCCTTGACGGCTTCGGTCCACAGTTCGATCTGGGCGATGGTCTGATTGGCGAACGAAGAGGACATCACGTAGGACGGATGGCCGGTGCCGCAACCGAGGTTAACCAGACGGCCCTTGGCCAACAGAATGATGCGCTTGCCGTCCGGGAAAATGACGTGATCGACTTGCGGCTTGATTTCTTCCCACTGGTACTTCTCGATCGAAGCGACGTCGATTTCGTTGTCGAAGTGACCGATGTTGCAGACGATGGCGTTATTCTTCATCGCGACCATGTGGTCATGGGTGATGACGTGGAAGTTGCCGGTCGTGGTGACGAAAATGTCGGCCTTGTCGGCAGCGTATTCCATGGTGACAACGCGGTAGCCTTCCATCGCGGCCTGCAGGGCGCAGATCGGGTCGATTTCGGTGACCCAGACTTGAGCGGAGAGAGCGCGCATGGCTTGGGCGGAACCCTTGCCGACGTCGCCGTAACCGGCGATGACGGCGATCTTGCCGGCGATCATCACGTCGGTGGCGCGCTTGATACCATCGACCAGCGATTCGCGGCAGCCGTAGAGGTTGTCGAACTTGGACTTGGTTACCGAGTCATTGACGTTGATGCCAGGGAACTTGAGTTCGCCGCGCTGGTGCATCTGGTACAGACGATGCACGCCGGTCGTGGTTTCCTCGGTAACACCCTTGACTGCAGCGAGACGCACGGAATACCAGGTCGGATCGACAGCCAGCTTGGCCTTGATGGCGGCGAAGAGGATGGTTTCTTCTTCGGAGCCCGGCTTGGCCAGCAGGGAAATGTCCTTCTCGGCACGGGCGCCGAGGTGGAGCAGCAGCGTGGCATCGCCGCCGTCGTCGAGGATCATGTTCGAGTAGCCACCGTCGGTCCATTCGAAGATGCGGTGGGTGTAATCCCAGTAATCGACCAGGGTTTCGCCCTTGACGGCGAAGACCGGGATTTTCTGAGCGGCGATGGCGGCGGCGGCGTGGTCCTGGGTCGAGAAGATGTTGCACGAGGCCCAGCGGACTTCGGCGCCGAGCGCGGTCAGCGTCTCGATCAGCACGGCGGTCTGGATGGTCATGTGCAGCGAGCCGGTGATGCGGGCACCCTTGAGCGGCTGGGTCTTCGCGAATTCCTCGCGAATGGCCATCAGGCCCGGCATTTCGGTTTCGGCAATTCGGATTTCCTTGCGACCCCAGTCGGCAAGGCTCATGTCGGCAACGACGTAGTCATTGAATTCAGCCACAGTAAGCTCCTAAATAACTGTGACGGGGAGGGGATAGGGTGTCATCGGTTTCATGCTCACCGGCCCCCTGCGCCCGGCAGGGTTGAACAGTGAGCGCCGTTTAGAACCGAGCCTGAGAGAAATTTCCCCTGCAGCGCCCCTCGGTAGGTTGCGGATTATAAACCTGTTTTTCTGTCCGGTGGCTCAGGTTTTTTCGGCGGCCCAGTAACGGTCGATGTCCTTGATACCCCACTTGGCCGCTTCCTCGCGGCCGGCAATCTTTTCTGGGCTGCGGGCGAGGTCGATGGTTTCCGGCTTGATGTAGGCCTGCGCCATGGTCGAGAAAAAGACTTTGACCTTGGGTTTGAGCAGCGATTGCTCCCCCTGTTCGATGACGACGCCGAGCTTTCCGGATTCGAGGCGGACCAGTGAGCCGATCGGATAAATGCCCAGACTCTTGACGAAGGCCTGAAAGACCGCCGGGTCGAAATGCCCCTTCCACTCGGCCATGCGCTTGATCGACACGGCCGGATCCCAGCCGGCCTTGTAGGGGCGGTTGGACGTGATGGCGTCGTAAACATCGCAGACGGCACCCATTTTGGCGAACAGACTCATCGTCTCGCTGTTCAGCCCTTTGGGGTAGCCGCTGCCATCGACTTTTTCGTGATGGTGCAGGCAGACGTCCTTGGTGACGTCGCTGACCCCCTTGCCCTCAAGCAGCAGCTTGTGGCCTTCTTCCGGGTGGGTCTTGATCATCGCGAATTCGGCGTCTGTCAGCTTGCCCGGTTTGTTGAGCACTTCGAGCGGGATCATCGCCTTGCCCAGATCGTGCAGCAGGCCGGCCATGCCGGCATCGCGCGTCTGTTGTTCGTCGAGGCCCAGTTGGCGGGCGAGGGCGATCATCAGGGCGCAGACGGCGACCGAATGCATGTAGGTGTAATCGTCGGCAATCTTGAGACGGGCGAGGCTGATCAGGGCGCCCGGATTGCGCATCACCGAATTGGAGATTTCCTCGACCAGCGGTGCTGCCGCCTCGGCTTCGATGGCCTTGCCCATGCGGGCTTCCTGGAACATCGATACGACCGCTTCCTTGCCCTTGGCGACGATCCGCGAAGCGCGTTTGACTTCGTCGTTGAAGCTCGTCTTTTCGATTTTTGCCGGCGCAGGCTCGGGTAATTTTTCGACGATTTCCACGTTTACCGCAGCAGCCGCACTGCCGGGTTCGACATCCAGTCCCTTGCTGATATCGATCCAGACTTCGCTGATCGGGCTCTCACGAACGAGCACGAGGTCGTTCGGATCGGTCAGGACGAACTTCGTACGCCAGAACGGGTGATCCAGCCAGGCGCCGCAAAAAGCCTGCAGGTGCATGCCCAGCTTGAGTTCGGAAACGGGGATTTTCTTCAGCATATTTGTCGATTTTACCGACAAAAAAGGGCGCCGTAGCGCCCTTTTTTAGAGAAGCAAAGTCCTCAGAGGCCGGCGTCGGAACGCAACAGCTGGGCGCGGTCAGTGGCTTCCCAGCTGAATTCCGGCTCGTCGCGACCGAAGTGACCGTAGGCGGCGGTCTTTTGATAGATCGGGCGCAGCAGGTCGAGCATGTTGACGATGCCCTTCGGGCGCAGGTCGAAGTGCTTGCGAACCAGCGCGGTCAGGGTCTCGTTGCTGACCTTGCCGGTGCCGTAGGTCTCGACCATGATCGAGGTCGGCTCGGCAACGCCGATGGCGTAGGAGACCTGCACCAGACAACGCGAGGCGAGGCCGGCGGCGACGATGTTCTTGGCAACGTAGCGGGTGGCGTAGGCAGCGGAACGGTCAACCTTGGATGGGTCCTTGCCGGAGAAGGCGCCGCCACCGTGCGGTGCAGCACCGCCGTAGGTGTCGACGATGATCTTGCGACCGGTCAGACCGCAGTCGCCCTGCGGGCCGCCGACGACGAAGCGGCCGGTCGGGTTGACCAGGTACTTGATGTCGCCCTTGATCAGCTCCTTCGGCAGGACCGGCTTGATGATCTGCTCGACGGTCGCCTCGCGCAGGTCTTCCAGGCTGATGTCCGGCGAGTGCTGGGTGGACAGCACGACGGTGTCGATCGAGTGCGGCTTG
>JAEUOG010000004.1 GCA_016790815.1 Dechloromonas sp. | reverse complement strand
CGCCGGTTGCAACCGATCCACCAGAACTTGCCGCTGGTGCGGGGTTAGATCCTTCAAACTGCTCGACAGTTTCCGAAAATCATTGGCCTTCATCTCAACACCTATCCAATTGATTCAGATAACTTTGTTATAAACCAACATGCAAAGATTACATAGCCATAAAAAAACCCGCCGGATCGCTCCGGCGGGTTTTTCTGGGTCATGCAGTAATCAGGCGCGTTCGAGAATAACAGCGATGCCCTGACCGCCACCGATACACATCGTGACCAGTGCGTACTTGCCACCAATACGTTCCAGTTCGTACAGCGCTTTGGTAGCGATGAAGGCACCGGAACAACCGACAGGGTGGCCGAGGGCGATGGCGCCGCCGTTCGGGTTGGTCTTGGCAGGATCGAGGCCGAGCACCTTGGTAACAGCCAATGCCTGAGCAGCGAAGGCTTCGTTGGATTCGATAACGTCCATCTGATCCAGCGTCAGGCCAGCCTTCTTGAGGGCCAGCTTGGTTGCCGGGATCGGACCTTCGCCCATGATGTCGTTGGGCACGCCGGCCACTGCGTAACCGGCGATGCGGGCACGGGCCTTCTGGCCGTTCTTGGCAGCCACATCGGCAGCAGCCAGCACGAAGAAGGCAGCGCCGTCGTTGATGCCCGAGGCGTTACCGGCGGTGACGGTGCCGTCTTTCTTGAAGGCCGGCTTCATCTTGGCCAGCGCCTCCATGGAAGTACCACGCTTCAGATGCTCGTCGGTATCAAAAACAACTTCGCCCTTCTTGGTCTGCTTGACGATCGGAACGATTTGCGACTTGAAGTAGCCAGCATCGATAGCAGCAGCCGCACGACGTTGCGATTCAACGGCCAGCGCATCCTGATCTTCGCGGGTAAATCCGTACTTGGCGGCGAGGTTTTCTGCAGTCACACCCATGTGGCCAACACCAAACGGGTCGGTCAGCACGGCAACCATCGAGTCAATCGCCTTGGTGTCACCCATGCGGGCACCCGAACGCAGGGCCGGCAGCATGTATGCAGCCTTGGACATCACTTCGACGCCGCCACCGATACCGTAGTCTGCATCGCTCAGGGCGATATTCTGGGCGGTGGTCACGATACCTTGCAGACCGGATGCACACAGACGGGAAACCTGCATGGCGACGGAGTCCATCGACAGGCCGGCCTGAATGGAAGCAACGCGGGAAACGTAGGCGTAACGGGAATCAGTCGGCATGCAGGTACCAACGGTGACGTAGTTGATCTGCTGCGGATCAACATTGGAGCGGGCAACCGCCTCCTTCATGACGATGCCTGCCAGCTCGCTGGAGTCAAAGTCGGCCAGTGAACCACCAAATGCACCGATAGGCGAACGAACCGCGCTTAGAACGACGACATCTCTGCTCATGTATATCTCCTGAAAGAATTATTCAGCCCACCAACGTGGCAAGCCCCAACAAAAACAGCAACAACATCCACAACACAGTAGCTCGCCAGACGAGGCCGACGGCACTCTGCATGAAATCCACATCAGCTGGATCACCCAGCCCCAGTTCGGCCCGATCGGATACTTCGACCCCATCGACCACCGGCCTGCCCAACTGAACCCCCAAAGCGCCGGCACCCGCCGCGAGGATGATGCCAAGATCGCGTTCAGGCCATTGCGCCGACTGGGTACGCCAGCAATATACCGCGTCCTCGAAGTCTCCAACGATGGCGAATGCCGAGGCAGTGGTTCTGGATGGCAACCAGTCGATCATACCGAAAACCAGCCGTGAAAACGACGAAAAATCGGTTTGCCGGGTGGCATTGTCGGTATTCCAGCGGTCACGAACAATAGCGGACAGGCGGTAGAGCAAGGCACCGCATGGTCCCGGCAACAGGACAAACCAGAGTACGACGGCAAAGACGTGACGATGCGAAGCGGCCAGCGCGCCTTCAATGGACAAGCGGGCGATGTCTTCGGAACCCAGACCGTAGGTGGAAATACCCTGCCACTCTGCCAGCAGTTGGCGAGCACGCTCCAGATCGCCGAGGCGCAAAGCCAGCTGAATTTCGGTGTAATGGTGACTGAATTGCCTGAAGCCCATGGTCAGATAGAGCACGCCGACGTTGAATACCCAGCCGAAGAGTGGATTCAGGGAATAAAGCAGGCCGTAGGCAACGGCGACAACCACCACAGGCAGGAGAACCGCCAGACACCAGGCCAGCACGCCGTGCCGGTACTCGCCTGCGTTGAAGCGCGACTCGATGAAATCCGCCCAGGCACCGAGTGGCTCAGCGACAATGCGACGATAATCGAGAGGTTGCAGTTGCTCGAGGAGAAAAACTGCGATGAGCGAGAGAAGACTCATGGGGTGCCGATGATTGCCGTTATCGGCATATTTTCATGTGTAAAGTAAAACCATACCACAAGCTCAAGCCACGTGGAGAAGGCCAAGACGCTCACTCAGCGAACGGATCATGCCGGCAGTAGCCCCCCATATGAAATAGTCTCCGTAGGGCATGGCGAAGTAGTTGCGAAGTGCGCCGCGATAATGCAGCGAATGCTGCTGGTGATTGGCCGGATCCAGCAGAAAGGCGAGCGGCACCTCAAAGACCTCGGCGACCTCGAAGGGATCGGGCATCAGGTTGAATGGGGGCTGGACGAGCCCCACGACGGGGGTTACGCGAAACCCTGTTCCAGTCCTGTATTCAGGTAGAAAACCAAGAATCTCGATGCGTTCGCGCGAAAGCCCGATCTCTTCTTCGGTTTCGCGCAGCGCCGTGTGCGATGGCGAAAGGTCGTCAGCCTCGACCCGTCCGCCAGGGAAGCTGATCTGCCCTGCATGGTCGCGGAGGTGCGCCGTGCGCTGGGTGAGCAGGACCGTCTGTTCCCCCTCGCGTAATACGATTGGAAAGAGTACCGCCGCAGGCGTCAACGACTGTTCCTCTGCACCATCCTCTTGAACGAAATGCCCGGTCAGCGGTTCTGACAGCAGACTCGCCCGCAGGTGCTCCAAGTCCAGCATCATGCGGCGCCGGAATCTTCCTCAATTTCGGCGTTGACCGCAGCCAATGCATCCTGAAGCGTTTCTTCGGCGAGATCGTTGATCGTCGTGGCCACCAGATCGGCCGACTCAATGGCACCTACCGGCAAACGCTTGCTGTCCATACTGGCGATCATGACTGCCGCAGCACCTGCAACGCGCAGCAGCGATTGCCGCTCCCCCATCAGCATTTCCAACTCATCACGCAACAGGGCAATTTCCTGATCTTTCTGCGGCATCTCTCTCTCCTAAAATCTTTTTTTCAGTATCATGGTACTGCCGTCACGTTGCATTTCCATACGGTTCAAAAAACTCATGCCCAGCAGGGCAATCGGCATTTCAGATGGCAGGACAACCGCTTCGACATTGTGCAATGTAACGCCGCCTATTCTGACGGTATCGAGCGGAACGCGCGTGACAACCACGGTTCCATTGGCGGTGTTCGTCAACCCGCGCTGACCTTGACGCAGATCCAAACCGATCCGGCGGGCATCACTCGGTCCCAGTGCAATGGTGGTTGCGCCGGTATCGACGACGAAGCGAACCGACGTACCATTCACTGTTCCGGTGGTATAGAAATGCCCCTGAATATCGGCCGTCATCACGATCTTGTCCGAGCCGTCACCGCCGGAAACGCCAACGGCATGTTGGCCAACACGCAAGGGACGCTTTCGCCCGCCAATCTCGATAGTAACTTGATCATCCTGAATCGAAACGAGCTTGACGCCATCCACCGTTTTGCCAAGCGGCACAGCCTGCGGCTCCCCGCCGTTGATCATGAGCATTGCCTTGGAGCCCATGATCCCGGCCAGCCCGACATCCTGTGCCATTCCGGCCGCAGGCAGCATCAACGCCAACAGGCCAAGCAGCGTAAAATGACGCTTCGCCACTCTGAACACCAACGCCGTCATGCACCCTGTTGCCATCTTTCGCCACTCCCCCACTGAAGGTCCGGGCTATTTTGCCATATTCCTTGAGCAGCAAGGGATTCCATGGACATTGATTGCCGTTGACGAGGGTGCTGAAGTACCGGCAAGTATCGACGGTTTCTCCGGCCTCTGTTTCATGGGCGGCCCCATGAGCGTCAATGATCCGCTGCCGTGGATAGAATGCGTATGCGAGCTGATTCGCGAAGCGGTGGCGAAGGACGTGCCGGTCATCGGCCATTGCCTTGGCGGACAGTTGATGAGCAAGGCGCTGGGCGGGCAGGTCACGCGCAATCCAGTCAAGGAAATCGGCTGGAGCGGAGCCCACGGCGAAGACAATGACATCGCCCGCCACTGGCTTGGCGACTTCGCTGGCAAGAACGGTACGGTTTTCCAGTGGCATGGCGAAACGTTCAGTATCCCGACGGGCGCTACCCGCCTGCTGGCCAATGGCTACTGCGCCAACCAGATGTTCGCAATGGGCCCTCACCTCGCCATGCAATGCCACGTCGAGATGACGCCGGAAATGATTGCCACGTGGTGCGAGCAATGGGCCAACGAGGCAGTTGCCGTTGCCGATCTGCCCAGCGCCCAAACGCCGGAAGCGATGCAGGCGGAAATTTCAGACAGACTTCCTGCCATGCGACAGCTTTCGGAACAGCTTTACTCGGTGTGGATCAAGGGACTCGACCGAAAAATCCTATGACGCAATAGAAAGCGGGCTGCACAAACAGCCCGTTTTCATTTTGACCCGGTTTTTAGGGTAGACCGCAGCAGTCAGCTTAGTCGCGGAAATTCCCATACTTGATGGGAAAATCGGTGATTGATTTTGTAATCAGCGCGATACAAGCCTGCAGGTCATCCCGCTTGGCGCCCGTGACACGCACAGTTTCACCCTGGATGGCAGCCTGGACCTTGAGCTTGCCGTCCTTGACCAGCTTGACGATCTTCTTGGCCAGATCGCTGTCGATCCCGTCCTTGATCTTCATTTCCTGCTTCACCTTGTTGCCGGAAACGCTGACGATCTTCTGGTGATCAAGACGCTTGACGCTTTCCTTCTCCTTCTTTTCCATGGCAGGGAAAAGAAGGTCCTTGATCTGGTCGAGCTGAAAATCAGAATCGCCCCACAGGGTGATGACCTTGTCTTTCTCGTTCAACTCAACCTTGGCGCTGGTGCCCTTGAAGTCATAGCGGTTGTCGATCTGACGGGAGGTCACATCAATGGCGTTCTTCAACGCCACCATGTCAGCTTCGGAGGTGAAGTCAAAGCTCGGCATGACGCTTACCCGAAATGGCAGACGTAGTGATAGGACTCGCCGTCAGCAACTGAAATCTCGAAGCTGGAATTGCCCGGCACGTTGAAAGACTGGCCTTCGCCCCAGGTCTTCCACTCGCTCTCACCCTTGAGTTTGACACGGCATGAACCGCCGACGCCTTCCATGACTTCCGGTGCGCCGGTATTGAATGTCAGGCTGGACGGCAGGATGACGCCAACCGTCTTCTTGGTGCCATCGGCCAGCACCACTGTGTGGCTGACGCATTTGCCGTCGAAATAAACATTGGCCTTTTTGACCACGGAAACATTGTCGTATTGCGACATTTACATACCCCAGATTTGTTGAATGACTGATTTGGCGATGAAGCCCACCATCCCGAAAGCGAGCACAAAGAAAAGCACGAAAGTACCCGTCTTTCCGGCCTTCGACTTCCAAGCAATCTCACCAATGATGAACAGCATGAAAAGGATGAAGGCACCAACACCCCAGGTCGAGAAGAAATCCGCGATCTGTTCTTCATTCATCCCGAAAATGGTACCGCCATCCATCTGTTAGCCCTTTTTCTTTGCAGCCGGCTTCTTGACAGCAACCTTGGCGGCTACAGGCTTGGCAGCCTTCTTGGCGACCGGCTTGGCAACCGGTTTTACCGCTGCTTTGACAACCGCCTTGGCGACGCCCTTGGCGGCAGGCTTGGACACAGCTTTCGCCACAACCTTCGCTACCGCCTTGTCTGCTGGCTTGGCAACAGCCTTTTTCGCTGCGGGCTTGCCTGCCTTCCTGGCAGCCAGATTGGCGGCGATGCGCATGCGCAGGGCATTCAGCTTGATGAAGCCACCGGCATCGCGCTGGTCGTAAGCACCGGCATCATCCTCGAACGTAGCAATGGTGGAATCGAACAGCGAATCGGTCTTCGAGTCGCGGCCAACAACGATCACGTTGCCCTTGTAGAGTTTGAGACGCACGGTTCCATTGACCGTGCCTTGGGTGTGATCAATCAAGACCTGCAATGCCTTGCGCTCCGGGCTCCACCAGTAGCCGTTGTACACCAGGCTGGCGTAACGCGGCATCAGGTCGTCCTTGAGGTGGGCGACTTCGCGGTCGAGCGTGACTGATTCAATGGCACGGTGGGCGCGCAGCAGAATCGTGCCGCCAGGGGTTTCGTAGCAGCCGCGCGACTTCATGCCGACGTAACGGTTTTCAACCAGATCGAGGCGGCCGATGCCATGCTTGCCGCCGATTTCGTTCAGCATCGCCAGCACTTCGTGCGCCTTCATCTTCTTGCCATTGATGGCGACGACGTCACCCTTGGCGAACTCGAGATCAAGGTATTCGGCCTTGTTCGGTGCCTTTTCCGGCGACACCGTCCAGCGCCACATCGACTCCTCGGCCTCAGCCGCCGGATCCTCGAGGTGACGACCTTCATACGAAATATGCAGCAGGTTGGCGTCCATCGAATACGGGGAGCCGCCCTTCTTGTGCTTCATGTCGATTTCGATGCCATGCTTCTCGGCATAGGCCATCAGCTTTTCGCGCGACATCAGATCCCACTCGCGCCACGGGGCGATGACCTTGATGCCTGGCTTCAGTGCATAGGCGCCGAGCTCGAAACGCACCTGGTCGTTGCCCTTGCCAGTTGCACCGTGACAGATGGCGTCGGCACCGGTTTCATTGACGATCTCGATCAGGCGCTTGGCGATCAGCGGCCGGGCGATAGAAGTACCCAGCAGGTATTCGCCTTCGTAAACAGTATTTGCACGGAACATTGGGAAAACGAAATCGCGGACAAACTCCTCGCGCACGTCATCAATATAGATGTTCTTCGGCTTGATACCAGCCTTCAGCGCTTTGACGCGAGCCGGCTCCAACTCTTCACCTTGGCCCAGATCAGCCGTGAAGGTAACGACTTCACACTTGTAAACATCCTGCAGCCACTTGAGGATGACCGAGGTATCCAGACCGCCCGAATAGGCCAGCACAACCTTCTTGATGTCGCTCATTTCAGTTCCCTAGTTTCGATTAACCCTGCAGCTCAGCCCTGAATCCGGCCCAGCAGCAAATATTCCATCAACGCCTTCTGGACGTGCAGGCGGTTCTCCGCCTCTTCCCAGACCACCGATTGCGGCCCGTCGATCACTTCGGTCGTCACTTCCTCGCCACGATGCGCTGGCAGGCAATGCATGAAAAGCGCGTCCTTGCCGGCCACGCGCATCATGTCGCCATCCACACACCAGTCGGCAAAAGCCTTTATCCGTGCTTCGTTCTCAGCCTCGAAGCCCATCGACGTCCAGACATCGGTCGTGACCAGATCCGCCCCCCGGCAGGCATCCATCGGATCGGCAAAGACCTTGAAACGAGCCGGATCGATCTTGCCAACCAGGTCGGCGTTGATCTCGTAACCTGGCGGCGTCGACACGTGCACCTTGAAATCAAGCACCTCGGCTGCCTGCAGCCAGGTATTGCACATATTGTTCGCATCGCCCACCCAAGCCACCGTCTTGCCCTGGATGCAACCACGATGCTCGATGAAGGTATAAATGTCGGCCAGTATCTGGCAGGGATGATATTCGTTGGTCAGCCCGTTGATCACCGGCACACGCGAGTTGGCCGCAAAACGCTCGATGATCTCCTGCTCGAAAGTGCGGATCATCACGATATCGCTCATGCGCGAAATAACCTGCGCTGCATCCTCAACCGGCTCGCCTCGGCCCAGTTGTGAGTCGCGTGTATTCAGATAGATCGCTGAACCACCCAACTGCTGCATGCCTGCCTCGAAAGAAAGACGCGTCCGCGTGCTCGCCTTCTCGAAAATCATCACCAGCGTCCGGTCAGAGAGAGGCCAGTACTTCTGGTAGGACTTGAACTGGTTCTTGATCCAGCGCGTCCGCTCGAACACATACTCGAGTTCCTCGCGGGTGAAGTCCTTGAACTGCAAAAAGTGTTTGACGGCCATGATTTACCCCGCCAAAAAAGCCTTGATCAACGGCACGCTGCGGTCGACCAGCTCTTTTGCCTCAATTTCGCTAAATGTCAGCGGTGGCAACAGGCGAACGACCTTGTCAGCCGTCACGTTGATCAACAACCCAGCCGCCAGCGCCTTGCCAACCAGTTCGCCGCATGGGCGATCAAGCTCGATACCGATCATCAAGCCATGGCCGCGAATCTCGACAACGCCTGCAACCCCAGCCAAAGCCTCCGCATAGAGTTTGCGGATCAGCACCCCGACCTTTTCCGCGTTCGCCATCAAGCCGTCCTGCTCGATGGTTTCAATCGTCGTCAATGCAGCCGTGCAGGCCAACGGATTGCCACCAAAAGTCGAACCATGGTTGCCCGGACCAAACAAACCAGCGGCCCTGCCCCCTGCCATGCAGGCGCCGATCGGCACCCCCGAACCCAGCCCCTTGGCCAAGGTCGCAATATCGGGCTGAATGCCGGCATGCTGGTACCCGAACCACTTGCCAGTACGCGCCATGCCGCACTGAACCTCATCGCAGATCAGAAGCCAGCCATGCTCGTCGCACAACTGACGAACACCCATCTGGAATTCAGCGGACGCAAGATGAATACCGCCCTCACCCTGAATAATTTCCAGCATGACAGCGACAATATTCTGGTTATGCTCGGCAACCGCCTTGATCGCATCCAGATCGTCATACGGAACACGGACAAAACCCGACACCAGGGGCTCAAAACCCGCCTGCGCCTTACGATTTCCCGTTGCCGAGAGCGTTGCCATCGTCCTGCCATGGAAAGCCTTTTCCATCACGATGATGGTTGGCGTCTCGATACCCTTTTTGTGCCCGTAGAAACGGGCCAACTTGATCGCAGCTTCGTTCGCCTCGCAACCAGAATTACAGAAAAAAATCTCCTGCATGCCGGAAAGCGCGGCCAACTTGTCGGACAACTTGTCTTGCGTCGGAATGCCGTAAAGATTTGAGGTATGCAACACACGTCCAGCCTGAGCAGCTATTGCAGCCACCAGCTTGGGATGAGCATGACCGAGCGTTGAAACAGCGATCCCGGACAACGCATCCAGATACTCCTTACCTTCGGCATCGGTAATCCGGCTGCCCTGGCCATGGCTGAAAGCCACCGGCAACCGGGCGTAGGTATTCATGACATGCGACATGAGGCAACCTCAAAAAACGAAAACGGCGGCCATCGCCGCCGGAACAATCGCCACCCCGGGGGCAATACACCCCGCAAGAGCAACAGCAGTCTGGATTTTAGGTGAAAAGCAACCCATTGTATAGAACGCCCAAGCGACCTGAGCATGCCAAGACTCAGCCCCCCACGCCACAATAGTGGAAAGGCTTCTGGCTTCTGCTAGAATTCGCAAACGCAAGGTCGCATCGCCCAACGCAGACTAGAACAATGACAACTACAGACTCGACCACATTCATCATTGTCGGCCTCACCAAGCAAGGCAAGAAATTTCGCCCCAGTGACTGGGCTGAACGCCTGTGCGGCGTCATGTCCGCCTTCGGCGCCGAGCGCAAGATGAAGTACTCTCCGTATGTCGGACCAGGTGATTACAACGGCGAAAAAGCTGTTTTCGTCGACGGCCGCCTCGGCGAAGTAGAACCGATGGCCTATCGGTTCATGCTCAACTTCGCCCAAGACAACGATCTTCAAATCATCGACGGCGTCTGCTCACTGGAAAAAAAGTAGCATTCAACGGAAAGCAGGAAATAAAAAAGGCGCCCGAAGGCGCCATTTTTACTAGAGCGTCCGGCTCGATCAGGCAGCAGCAAGCGCCTTGATCTGGGCAGACAGACGGCTCTTGGTGCGTGAAGCCTTGTTCTTATGAACAATCTTCTTGTCAGCAATGCGGTCAAGAACCGCAACGGATTGCTGGAAGACGCCCTGTGCGGCGGCTTTGTCACCGGCTTCGATCGCCTGACGAACGCGCTTGATAGCGGTACGCAGGGTCGAACGCAGGCTGGCGTTATGGGAACGCTGCCCGTCAGCTTGACGGGCGCGCTTGCGGGCTTGTGCGCTATTGGCCATGAATTAAATCCAGAGAAAATCCAAAACGACAAGTTTAGCACGCACACACATAAAATCAAAACAAATCCTCAAGCTGCGATGATGCCACACGGCAAAAATACCATCTGTCGCCACAACGCAACCGTTGATTCCAGCACTCGCCCTGGATCACTGGATCATGAATACACTACGAATCAAACAGCAGTAAGTAAGAGTAGCACCCTCTGGAAAACGCACATGCTCAAGCCTCCTATTCGCAACTCGGGCTTTACCCTTGTTGAACTCATGGTCACCATCGTAATTCTGGCCATATTGCTGTCTATTGCCGTACCCAGCTTTCAGAGCACCATCGCGATCAATCGGCTGAGCGCTGCCACCAACGACCTCGTCGCTTCGCTCGCACAGGCCCGAATGGAAGCCTTGCGCCAAGGGAAGCGAGTCACGGTTTGCATGAGCAGCAGCGGGACTCAATGTGCAACCTCAAGCACCTGGCAGCAAGGCTGGATCAGCTTCACCGACATCACCCGTAGCGGCGCCACTGCGAACGTGGATGGGGGAGAATCCATCCAGTCGGTCGCTGGCGCCAAACCAGCGGGCATATCCATATCAGGCAGCGGAAACACCACACAATACATCTCCTTCGGTCCCGATGGCCGCAGCTGGACGATGGGCGACGCAGCGCAAACCGGCACCATCCGCGTCTGCTCCACCTCGTCTTACCTGAGCAATGACAGTCGCGCTCGCGACCTTATTCTCACCGCATCGGGAAAAATCACCATGGAACCTAAAACCGGAGTCAGCAGTTCATGCCCCGCACCATAACCCTCCAGACGCCACACCGCCAACGAGGCACGAGCATGTTGGAAGTGCTTGTCGCCTTCATTATCCTTGCTGTCGGGCTGCTGGGCTTGGCGGGCCTTCAGGCCAACGCACTCAAGAACAATCAGAGCAGCCTGCAACGCTCTCAGGCCATCATGTTGAGTTACTCCATTCTTGACGCCATCAGGGCCGACCGCGCCAATGCCAACAGCTACGCCATGTCTGCAACCTGCTCTGTGCCAAGCGGCTCCTCCCTCGTCAAATCAACCCAGAACATCTGGATTGCCAATCTGAAAACAGCGCTCGGCAACAATGCATCGACATGCGGAAGCATCGCTTGCAATGCCGGAACCTGCACCATCACCATTACATGGGACGATTCCCGGGGCGGTGGCTCCAGCACCGAAACCCTGGTCACGGAAGGCCGCATATGAAACCTGCCCATTTTTTGGCCCAACGCGGCCTGGCGCTGATCGAACTGATGATCGCGATGGTAATCGGGTTACTCTTGATCATTGGTGTTGGCAACATATTCCTGTCTAACCAGCACGCCTTCCGGGCCTCGGAAAATCTCGCCGGTGTCCAGGATAACGCTCGCATCGCCTTCGAACTACTGTCTCGCGAGTTGCGCGAAGCAGGCTCCAATCCCTGTGGCGCCCAAGTCATCGTCAATGCGCTCAACCCATCGGCCACCCCGACCATTGCCGACAGCTGGGCTACGCCGGTTCGCGGCTACGACAACGCCCAAGCCTATACCCCGGTTCCCTTTGGCTCGGCCACCGGCAACCGGGTTGCAAATACTGATGCCATCATGCTGGTAAGTGGTTCGGCCAACAACAACGCGACGATTGTCGAGCATCAAGTCACCTCGGCCCAATTCAAAGTCAGCTCAACTGATCACGGACTGAAAGCGGGAGATATCGTGATGGCATGCAACAACAAGGTCGCGTCGATTTTTCAGGTCACCAATGCCAGTTCAAGCAGTCAAACCATTGTGCACAACAGCGGTACCGGCACACCTGGCAACTGCACCAAGGGACTAGGCATGCGTGACATGGCCGCGCTGAGCTGCACCAAGCCGCTAGCCTACCTCGAAGACTTCACCGGCGGCAGCTTTGTGGCTTTCAAAGGTGGATTCTGGTACATCGGCATCAACAGCCGCGGCGGCCGCTCGCTCTTCCGTTACACACCATCCGACAATACCACCGAAGAAATGGTGGACAACGTGACGGACATGCAAATCCAGTACCTGACCAAGAATCCTGCCGCAAAAACCATGGCGGCCAATTATGTAGATGCCTCAAGTATTACCGACTGGAGCACATCTTCGACCACTGTTGCGGTAGTCGCCAATCTCAATCTGACGCTCGAAACCCGTGACAAGATCGATACGACTCAATCTACAGCAGCCACTGTCAAGCGCAACATGTTCAGTACTGTCCAGGTCCGTGCCAGGGAAAGTCTATGACCGTCCATCTCAATAATTTTCGTAACCGGCAAACAGGCGTTGTTCTGGTTGTCGCCCTGATCATGCTGGTTGTCATGACTCTGCTCGGCCTCTCGGGCATCCGCACCGTCGTGCTGGAGGAAAAAATGACTGCCAGCGCAGTGGACCGCAGTCTCGCCTTCCAGGCTGCGGAAACCGCATTGCGTGCCGGTGAGGAAGATGCCCTTGGTCGCCCAATCGGTCTTGCCCCCGCCAAATCAGACGGCGTGAAATGCAACTCCAGCACGCTGATCGCCAAAGCCTCCACGGGCTACATCAGCCGGACTGATGTCGATTGCCCTCCAGACTGGCCGAAAGATGTCACCGATAGCGTCTGGAAGGCCCATGCAAAAACGGTGAGCATCAGTTCGCTCGCCGGAAGCGCCAGTTACATCATTGAGTTCCTTGGCAACGATTTTTCCTGCGAACCTTCAAACCCAAGCGAAGCCAACAACTATTGCAGCCGCTATCGAGTCACCGCCCGCGCCAATCCAGGGGCCGGCCGCGCCGATGTCATGCTGCAATCGATTTACTACTCCCGATAAACCCCAACCATGTATCGCCAGCAAACTATACGGCCATCCAGCAGGAGTTCCGTCATGAAAGCCACCTCTCGCCATTTCCCGGCAACACCGAGCCGCCTGCGCCAATTCATAGCTCTGGCCTGCCTCAGCACGCTATCGCAGGCAGCGACGATCCCGGATGTCCCGCTGCATACGATGACTACGGCCGAACCTAACGTGATGATGGTGCTGGATGACTCGGGGTCGATGCATTGGGAAATCACGCCAGACTCCTATTCATACTTTGTCTTTCCGCGACCAGACAATGTTTACAGCGATTCCAATTACCCTCAATACGTTGCAACGGTAGACAATCATGTCTACAACGCATTTGCACGCTCACCACAAACCAATCCACAGTACTACAATCCAGCCGTCACCTATATTCCCTGGTCGACTGAGGATGGAACACCTTGGCCGCCAGCCAACCCAACCGCCGCGTTTCACAATCCCGCAAAAACAACTGCCGGTTCGCGTAACCTGACGATTGCAAATACCGAAACCGCACGCTGGGAAGAGTGCACGACTGGCTCGAACACGGGCTGCATATCCCCCGCTCTCTCCTCCAAGACTTATTGGCCAGCCACTTATTTCTGGCATAACGGCGGAGAGCAGTTTGTTCTCGGCAATTACTTGAGAGTCGAGATAACGACAGGAAACACCTACTCCGGGCATGGCCGGGCAGCGCGGACGGACTGCACAAATGGAGTTTGCACTTACGACCAGGAAATCCAGAATTTTGCCAACTGGTACACTTATTATCGTTCCCGCATCCTGACCGCCCGCGCCGGTATCGGCCGCGCCTTCGCGGCTCAGGGAACCCGTATTCGCGTCGGTTTTGGTGCCATCAACAAGGGAAGCACCACCATAGACGAAGTGGATACACGGACGGTTGTACGCGGTGTGCGCCTGTTCAGCGGCACCTCTCGCGGCAACTTCTTCACCGACTTGTATGAGCACCCCATCCCGACAGCAGGAACCCCTCTGCGTCGCGCGCTCCATGATGTTGGCATGTACTATAGCCGCACTGATGTCCGCGGCCCCTGGAGCACCACACCGGGCGCTACCGGCGGCACCTACCCTGCCTGCCGCCAGAGCTACACGATCCTGATGACAGATGGCTACTGGACGGA
The DNA here is from genome assembly GCA_016790815.1 of Dechloromonas sp. Classification (GTDB taxonomy): domain Bacteria; phylum Pseudomonadota; class Gammaproteobacteria; order Burkholderiales; family Rhodocyclaceae; genus Azonexus. The sequence continues at coordinate 52,576 of JAEUOG010000004.1, read as the reverse complement.
AGGCGACGCGTGGGGTGCGACAGGCAATGCCGCTCTGAACAGTGACGGCAATGGCGGCCCTACCGTTACCGGCCCCGATAGCAAGAGTTACACGTATGAGGCCAAGTCGCCATTCACAGACGGGCACAGCGCTACACTTGCCGACGTCGCGATGCACTACTGGAAGAACGACCTCAACACAGACATCGAGAACAAGGTTCCCTTCACCTTGCGGGATCCGGCATTCTGGCAACACATGACAACCTTCGGCGTCGGCTTCGGGGTCAGCGGCTCGGTCAATTCTACCGATGCCTTCGCGGCTATCGACAGCGGAGCGACGGTAACCTGGCCTGACCCAGTGGGTAGCAATCCCGGCAAAATAGATGACTTGTTGCATGCCTCAGTCAACAGCCGCGGCGACTTTTTCAACGCCCAGAACCCTACGGAGTTTGCCGACTCCCTGAAGAAGGTGCTCGACAACATTGCCAAACGGATCAGTTCCGCTGCCTCAGTCGTCGCCAACAGCACCCGTCTGACCACACAGTCCAAGGTATTCAGCGCCACCTTCAACACGGACAACTGGTCCGGCGATTTGCAATCATATAGCGTTAGCAGCAGTGGTCTTAGTTCCACTTCAGCCTGGGAGGCATCGAAGAAACTTCCGGAGCATGGGTCACGAAAGATATTCACGAGACTCAGCGGTGCCGGCGCCTCGTTTATTGCCACCAATGCCGGAGCGATCGGCCTAAGCGCCAACGAGATCAACTATCTGCGCGGTGACCAGAGCAATGAGCTGAAAAACGGCGGCACCCTGCGCAACCGAAGCAGCCTGCTCGGCGACCTGGTGCACTCGTCCCCCAATTACGATCCGGTCACCGACACTGTTTACGTTGGCTCCAACGATGGCATGCTGCATGCATTCAGCGGTGAGACCGGCGTAGAAACATTCGCCTATATTCCCGGTGCTGTTCTCGGCGGACTAAAGCAGCTGACACTGGCAAACTACGAGCACAAATTTTTCGTCGATGGCGACATCGCAATTGCCGGCAAGACGACCACCTTTCTCGATGAGACCTATCTCGTCGCCACTTTCGGGCGCGGCGCGCGTGGCTTGTTTGGCCTCGATATAACCACGCCAGCCTCCTTTGGAACCGGCCATGTTCTCTGGGAATATACCGGGACCTCTGATGCCGATCTTGGCTACATGCTCGGAAAACCGATGGTTGCCCGTCTTGACGACGGCAGCACCGATGGCCTCCTGGCTGCTATCGTCGGCAACGGTTACAACAGCACCAACGGGAAAGCCGTGCTCATGATCTTCAATTTGAAGACCGGAGCGTTGATCAAGAAAATCGACACCGGTGTAGGCTCCGATAACGGACTCTCCACTCCTGGCCTCTGGGATGAGAATGGCGATGGATTCGTTGATTACGTCTATGCAGGTGACCTCAAGGGCAATGTCTGGAAGTTCGACCTGACCGGAGGTTCCGTCAGCGGCTGGGGATCAGCCATAAAACAGGGAACTACCCCAAAACCCCTGTTCATTGCAAAAAGCGGTACTGTTTTGCAGCCAATCACCGCACCAATCACACTTTACAAAAACTATCTCAGCACTGATCCGAATTATCAAAAGGTTTTCCTGTTCTTCGGCACGGGCTCGTTCTTCCGCAGTGGAGACCTGACCGACAAGAGCACTCAGACCTGGTACGGCCTGATCACCACGCCAACAAGCACGAATGAATCGATCGCCAGCGACCGAAGCACACTCAAGCAGCGGACGATTGCGCTAGAAACGACCGCTGACAACCTGGAAATTCGGACCTTCTCCACGTCGACCGCAAACGACATGAAGGATCTACAAGGCTGGTATCTTGATTTACTTCCAATATCAGGTACCCAGCAGGGCGAACGCATCATTACCGGATCGACCCTGCACCGTTTTACCGAACCGACACTGATCGCCAGCTCAATCGTTCCTGTTGCGAACGACCCCTGCGAACTGGGTAGCGGCTATTTGAACGCCCTGAACGCCTTCACAGGGGCCAGTTTGACCGGGCAGTTCTTCGTATTCAACAACGGTTATTCGGGTGTTGCGGGCTCGCTGAACCTGGGCATCGGCCTGACCAGCCAGGCAGGGGTACTGGCGTCCAACGACGGTAGCGGACAGATCGTCGCTAGCGGCAGTGGCAGCAAAGATGGAAAAACCATCGCGAGCAGCAAGATCAATACAGGTATTCCTCCACAAGGACGCATCTCCTGGCGGGAAATCATAAGGAACTAAGCCATGAACAAAACCAAGGGTTTCACGCTTATTGAACTGATGATTGTCGTCGCCATCATTGGAATCATCACCAGCATTGCCTATCCCAGCTATCTTGAGCACACTCGCCAGTCACGGCGCTCGAGCGTCGAGGGTTGCATGATCGAACGCAGCCAATTCATGGAACGTTACTACACGGCAAACATGAGTTATGCCAATGCTGCGCTCACAGCTTGCGACGGATCTATCGCCGGTTTCTATACATTGGCATTCAGTGCCCAAACAGCCACAACCTATACCATCCAGGCCACCCCCAAGGGCGACCAGTTAAACGATAAGTGCGGCACGCTCAGCATCACTCACTTGGGAGCGAAAACCTCATCCTCTGGAACGGGATGCTGGAAATAGCCAAGTAGCCCTGAGTCAGTCTTTTCCAGCGAGTTCCCTGGGCAGAGGAAACGATACGTTTTCTTCGCTGCCCAGGAGCTGGGTCACGCTGGCTCCACTAAGACGACGAAGGCGCTCAACTACTTCGTTGACCAGTATTTCCGGCGCCGATGCTCCCGCGCTGATGCCGATGCATTGTTTGCCTACCAGCCACTCAACATCTATTTCGTCGGGCCCGTCAACGAGATAACCATCGATACCTCTCGCCAACGCGACCTCCCTCAATCGCCGTGAATTCGAACTATTTTGGCTCCCCACCACGATAACCAGATCACACTGTTCAGCTAACGCTTTTACAGCGTCCTGACGGTTCTGCGTGGCGTAGCAGATGTCATCCTTTTTGGGGCCCTGTATATCGGGAAATCGGGCCCTGAGGGCATCAATAACCATTGTCGCGTCATCTACCGACAGCGTCGTCTGGGTGACAAAGGAGAGGTTTTCCGGATTGGTGACCTGCAAACCAGCCACATCCTCCAGCGTTTCGACCAGATACATTCCCCCGTTGCTCTGGCCCATCGTTCCTTCGACCTCCGGGTGGCCCTTGTGGCCAATCATGACGACTTCGCGGGTCTGGTTGCGCATCTTGCCGACCTCGACGTGCACTTTGGTGACCAGCGGGCAGGTGGCATCGAACACCTTCAGGCCGCGCTGTTCGGCTTCGCTGCGAACAGCCTGGGAAACACCGTGGGCGCTGAAAATCACGGTGCTGCCGGAGGGAACCTCGCTCAATTCCTCAATGAAAACTGCCCCCTTGGAACGCAGGTCGTCGCAGACGAATTTGTTGTGCACGACTTCATGGCGGACATAGATCGGCGCGCCGAATTTTTCGAGGGCACGCTCGACAATGGCGATGGCGCGTTCGACACCGGCACAAAAGCCGCGGGGATTGGCGAGGATGACTTGCATTTACATGATTCCGATAATTTCCACCTCGAAGCGGATCGTTTTTCCGGCCATCGGGTGGTTGAAGTCGAACAGGGCGTGCGTGGCATCAAGCTCGCGCAGGAAGCCGGCGAAGGTGCCGCCGTTGGGGGCGGTGAATTCGACGACGGAATTTTCCTTGAGTTCCATATCGGCCGGCAAACCGGCGCGGGCGATGCGTTCGACGAGGCGATCATTGTGCATGCCAAAACCCTGCGCCGGCTCCAGTTCAAAGACGAATCGCTCATGCGCCGGCAGGCCGATCAGCACCGATTCAAGGTTCTCGGCCAGTTGGCCGCTGCCCATTTGCAGGGTGGCCGGGCTCATGTCGAAGGTGGAGAGAAACTCTTCGCCATCCACCGTCGTGATTCGGTAGTGCAGGGTCAAAAAGCTGTCGGAGCGGACGGTAGCGGTCATCAGGAATTCTCTTTTTTGTTGGTTGCGGTCAACTGCTCAATAACGAGCAAAACGGCGCCGATCGTGATGGCAGCATCGGCGACGTTGAAAGCCGGCCAGTAGTAGCCGGCGACGTGCCATTGGACAAAATCAACCACGGCGCCAAAACGAACGCGGTCGATGACGTTGCCCAGCGCACCACCCATGATCAGCGTCAAGGCCAGCGAGAGCAGCTTTTGCTGGGGATGCTGGCGGAGCATGAAGGCGATCCAGCCGGAAACGCCGAGCGCCAGCACGGTAAAAAACCAGCGCTGCCAACCTGGCTGGTCAGCCAGAAGGCTGAACGCAGCGCCGGGGTTGAAGGCCAGCACCCAGTTCCAGAACGGTGCGACGTAGATCGTTTCGCCGTAGCGGATGTTCTCAAGCACCAGCCACTTGCTGAGCTGGTCGAGTACAACAACCAGCCCGGCCAGCGCGTACCAGCGCCCGACATTAGGCATGCGCGCGCGCCTCGCCTGCGCCGTGCAGGTTGCTCACACAACGACCGCACAGCCCGGGATGCTCGGCATGGGCACCGACATCGTCGCGGACGTGCCAGCAGCGTTCGCATTTGGCGTGCTCGAGCGGCGTCGCGATGACTTGCTCGTTCTCGTCTCTGATTGCTACGGTCGACGAGCAAATAAGCACGAATTTCAAATCGTCGCCGAGCGAGGCCAGCGCGTCGAACTTTTCGCCAGCGCAGTGGATTTCGACTGCGGCCTGCAATGCGGAACCGATCTTGCCGGCTTCGCGCTGGGCTTCGAGCGCCTTGGTCACGTCTGCACGTACCGTACGGATCAACGCCCACTTGGCGAGCAGATCGCCCTCTCCGGCCTGCGCCGGCAGATCGTGCCATTGCTGGAACATCACCGAGTCCTCGGCCTTGCCGGTCAGCACCTGCCAGACCTCTTCAGCAGTGAAGGCAGTAATGGGTGCGAGCAGGCGAACGAATGCTTGCGTGATGTGCCACAGCGCGGACTGCGCCGAACGGCGAGCGACTGACTTGGGTGCCGTCGTGTATAGACGATCCTTGAGGATATCGAGGTAGAAGCCGCCAAGATCTTCGGAGCAAAAGGTCTGCAGGGCCTGAACGACGCGGTGAAATTCGTATTTGTCGTAGTCGGCGCAGCAACCGCCCTGCAACTCGCGGGTCAGGGCCAGCGCGTAACGGTCGATTTCCAGCCATTGCCCGACCGGCAGCATGTCGGCCTTGGCATCGAAATCGGAGACGTTGGCGAGCAGGAAGCGCAGCGTGTTGCGGATGCGGCGGTAGCCTTCGACCACGCGCTTGAGAATTTCGTCGGAAATGGTCAGCTCACCCGAGTAGTCGGTCGAGGCCGTCCATAGGCGCAGGATGTCGGCGCCCATCTTGTCGGAAACCGTCTGCGGCGCGATGACGTTGCCTTTGGACTTCGACATCTTGTGGCCCTTGCCGTCAACCACGAAACCGTGGGTCAGCAACGCCTTGTAAGGCGCACGGCCGTCGATGGCGCAGCCGGAAAGCAGCGAGGACTGGAACCAGCCGCGATGCTGATCGGAGCCTTCGAGGTAGAGGTCAGCGGGATAGGTGTGCTCGGCGGCATGCGAACCGCGCATAACGTGCCAATGCGTCGTCCCGGAATCGAACCAGACGTCCAGCGTATCCTTCATCTTGACGTACTGCTCGGCTTCGGCGCCGAGCAACTCGGCTGCGTCAAGGCTGAACCAGGCTTCGATGCCGGCCTTCTCGACGCGCAAAGCCACCTGCTCGATCAACTCGGCGGTACGCGGATGCGGCTTGCCGGTTTCCTTGTGCAGGAAGAACGGGATCGGCACGCCCCAGTTGCGCTGGCGCGAAACGCACCAGTCGGGGCGGGTCTTCATCATGCCTTCCAAGCGGGCGCGCCCCCAGGCCGGAAAAAACTGCGTTTCATCGACAGCACGTTCGGCGATCCAGCGCAGGGTCGAGGCATCTTCGCTGGTCTTGTTGTCCATGCCGATGAACCATTGCGTCGTGGCGCGGAAGATGATCGGTGTCTTGTGGCGCCAGCAGTGCGGGTAGCTGTGTTTGATTTTCTCGTTTTTGAGCAGTCGACCGCAGGATTCCAGTTCCTGCAGCACCAGCGGATTGGCTTCCCAGACCGTCTTGCCGGCCAGTTCGCCCACCGACAGCGCCGGCGTCGTGCTGATGAAACGCCCATCGTTGCCAACCGGGTTGTTTACCGGCAGGCCGTATTTTTTGCCGATGTTGTAGTCGTCCACGCCATGCGCCGGCGCGGTGTGCACCAGGCCGGTACCGGCCTCGGTCGTTACGTGCGTGCCGCAGATGATCGCCACGTCACGCTGCTGGAACGGGTGTTTCAACAGGATCTGATCAAGCTTCTCACCTTTGCAGGAAGCGACGATTTCGGCTTCCAGGCCGTAACGCTGCAGGCAAGCCTCGGCCAGTTCATGCACCAGGATCAGCGAGCCCTTGGCGGTTTCGTAAAGGTCGTAATACAACTCGGGATGCACGCTGACTGCCTCGTTGGCCGGCAGCGTCCACGGGGTCGTTGTCCAGATCACCGCGAAAGCGGGGCTACGCAGATGGGTCAGACCAAAGGCGTGGGCCAGCTTTTCAGCGTGATTCTCATGCACTTCGAAAGCCACATCGATCGCCGGCGAGTTCTTGTCTTCGTACTCGACCTCGGCTTCGGCCAGCGCCGAACCGCAGTCCAGACACCAATTGACCGGCTTCAAGCCCTGATAGAGGTAGCCTTGCTCCAGAATCTTGCCCAGCGCACGGATTTCGCCGGCCTCGGCAGCAAAATTCATGGTCAGGTAAGGATTGCCCCAGTCGCCCAGCACGCCAAGACGGATGAAGTCCTTCTTCTGACGCTCGACCTGCTCGGCCGCATAGGCGCGCGACAATTCACGCACCTTGTCGGCGGGAATGTTCTTGCCATGCTGCTTCTCGATCTGGTGCTCGATGGGCAGGCCATGGCAGTCCCATCCCGGCACGTAAGGGGCATCAAAACCGCTCAGCGTTTTCGTGCGGACGATGATGTCCTTCAACACCTTGTTGACCGCATGGCCGATATGAATATCGCCATTCGCGTAGGGAGGGCCATCGTGCAGGACGAAACGCGGACGTCCGGCACAAACCTCGCGGATGCGCTGGTAGAGTTTTTTCTCCTGCCATTGGGCGACCCACTGCGGCTCGCGCATGGGCAGGTCGCCGCGCATCGGGAAAGCCGTATCCGGCAGGTTCAGGGTGTCTTTGTAATCAGCCATTTTGCGTGCTCACAGCTCGAAGAAAGCCCTTGCAGCCGCGGCATCTGCCGCTATCTGCGCCTTGAGGGCATCAATATTGGGAAAACGTTGTTCGTCGCGCAATTTATGGACGAAACGCACCGAGATGTGCGCACCATAAATATCGCGATCGAAATCGAAGAGATGGACTTCCAGCAAGGGCCGAGTCCCGCCGACCGTTGGCCGGACGCCAAGATTGGCAACACCGGGAAGCGGCTTTTCGCCGAGACCGCTGACCTCGACGGCAAAAACGCCCGTCATCGGCAAAGGGTTGTGCTTGATGCGCAAATTGGCCGTCGCAAAACCGATCTGTCGCCCGAGTTTTTGTCCGTGCGACACCTGTCCATCGATGATGTAAGGGCGACCCAACAACCGCGCTGCGTGTTCCATGTTGCCCGCCACCAACGCCCGGCGGACTGCGGAACTGGACACACGCTCGCCGTCAGCCATCACGCTGCCCATCGCCTCGACGACAAAGCCAAATCGCTGGCCGGCGTCCTGAAGCAGGGAAAAATCACCGGTGCGGCCGCGACCAAAGCGAAAATCATCGCCGATGATCAAATGCCGCAGTTGGCAACCGCGAACCAGCACCTGCTCGATGAACTCTTCGGCAGAAAGTGCGGCAAAAGTCGCATTGAATGGACAAATCATCGCCTGGCGCGCGCCGCACTCGGCCAGGAGCTCCAACTTCTCACGCAAGGTCGTCAATCGGGCTGGCGCCGAGTCCGGTGCAAAAAACTCACGGGGGTGCGGTTCGAAGGTCAGCACCATCGGCACCAACTCACCCTCTTCGGCAACTTGAGCAAGGCGCTTTATTAACGCCGCATGCCCAAGGTGAACGCCATCGAAATTGCCGATGGCGAGCACAACCGGAGCAGGAACAGGACGCGAATGACCGCGGAAAACGCGCATAAGCAAATTGGCAGGAAAAACGTTGAATTATAACGATTTAAGGCAGCCCGCGGATACCTGAAGATTCCTTCCTCTGACTACGGGCCGATCCAAGCAAGAAACACCCGACGCACCTTGTCGTTATAATTAGCGGGTTAACCTAAATCAAACCGCCAGCAATTTCATGCTCGAACTAATCAGCCATGTAGTCCGGATTTCGGCGCGACGAGATCGCACCGAGATAAATTCGGCCATGATAGATACGTTGATCGGTTTGTTCTCGCCACAAAGCCTGACCATCTACCGTTGTTACGCGGGGAACAAGAAGGCGATGGTCTTTGCCTGTGCGGGATATGGCCCGAACGGCCAGTTCCTTCGCAACGCCTACCTTCCGGATCACCGCTACTGCCACCCGATCGAGCGCAATCCGCTGCTCAACCGTTGCCGGAAAGAGCGCTCGGCTGTCATAGAATTTCTCGACAACGGCACGCATCGGATCGTTTTTCCGGTTATCCGTCTCGATGAGCCCATCTACCTCATCGAACTGATTCTCGCCGACGACTTTTCCGCCGACCACCGCGTGACACTGATGGGGCTGGTTGAGTACTTCGGCAACCACATCTCGCTGCTTGACTACGGCGAAGCTGACACCCTGACTGGGCTGGCCAGCCGCAAGACTTTTGACAAGCACCTTTTTGAATTGCTCGGCAAGGCGGCGAGCGACGAAATGCTCAGCGGCCCGGAAAGCCGGAGACGCGGTACGCCCGGCAGCACTCACTGGCTGGCTGTCTGCGACATCGATCATTTCAAACAGGTCAATGACACGCATGGCCATCTGATCGGCGATGAAGTGCTGATCATGCTGGCACAAGAAATGCGCCAATCCTTCCGCTTCGATGATCAGTTGTTCCGTTTTGGCGGCGAGGAATTCATCGCCCTGCTGCAGCCAACTGAAGAGCAATTCGCTGTCGCGACCCTGGAGCGCTTCCGCACCAATGTCGAAAAGCAATTATTCAGCCGCGTTGGTCACATCACCGTGAGCATCGGGTTCAGCGCACTGATGCCCAACGACACGCCAACCGATGCCATTGATCGTGCCGATGAGGCGCTCTATTTTGCCAAGCGCCATGGCCGAAACAGGGTCGACTGCTACGAAAGGCTGGTTGCGTCAGGCAAGGTAGCCGCCAAGGAAATCGCCAAGGGCGAAGTCGAGCTGTTTTAACCGAGCAAGGCCAGCTTGGCCTTCGGTCCGGGCGGGTGCTTGATGAAGTATTGCCGGATGCCGCGCACGATCGCCCCGGCCAGTTTTTCCTGATACGCGTCGTCGTTCAGGCGGGCCTCCTCCTCCGGATTGGAGATGAAGGCAGTCTCGATCAGTGCGGATGGAATATCCGGTGCCTTGAGCACGGCAAAGCCGGCTTGCTCGACATGGGCCTTGTGCAGGGTATTGATCGAACCCAGTTCGCCAAGCAGGTATTTTCCCAATTTCAGGCTGTCGTTGATCGTGCCGGTCTGCGACAGGTCGAGCAGCGTACGGGCAAGGAACAGATCCTTGCTGCCGATGTTGACGCCGCCGATCAGGTCGGCCTGATTTTCCTTCTGGGCCAGCAGGCGGGCCTGCGTACTCGACGCACCCTTTTCGGACAGAACGAAAACGGATGAACCGCGCGCGTCGGGCCTGATCCAGGCATCGGCGTGAATCGACAGGAAGAGGTCGGACTGGACGCGCCGGGCTTTCTGGACACGCATCTGCAGCGGCACGAAAAAATCCGAATCGCGGGTCAGCACGGCACGCATGTTCGGCTCGGCGTCGATGCGCGCCTTGAGGCGGCGGGCAACTTGGAGCGTCACGTTCTTTTCGTAGGTTCCAGCCTTGCCAACGGCCCCGGGATCTTCGCCACCATGACCGGGGTCCAGCGTGATGGTGACCAGACGGTCCACAATCGGCTTGCCGGATTTTTTGCTGGTATGCACTTCCGGCGCTTCGACCTGCTTTTCAGGTTTTTTCGCAACGGCGTCATCCGGCCGCTTTTCGGCAATCTGGAAATCCTGCTCGTTCTTCAGCGGCTCGACGGCATCCTTGCGACCTTCAATCAAGGCCATCATCGGGTCGGGCGGGTTGACCGGGTAGACATCAAGCACCAGACGGCGGCCGTATTCACCAGCCGGCTCCAGCGTAAACACCTGCGGATTGACCTTGCCCTTGAGCTCCATCACCAGACGTACGACGCCCGGCTTGAAGCGGCCTGCACGCAGCAGCTTGATGTTCGGATCATCCGTCGTCAGCTTGCGGGCCAGACTATCGAGAACGCTGTTGAATTCGACGCCTTCGATATCAACGACGAGACGGTCAGGATTTTCAACCGTGAAATGCGTGAATTTGAGCGGCGCATCGTGTTCGAGCGTGACGCGTGTGTAGTCGGCGGCCGGCCAGATGCGCACGGCGAGGACAGACGGCAGCTTGGCCGCAGCGCCGGCCAAGGGCGTCACGGATAGGATCAGCGAGGCGCCGGCGTAGCGGAGGAGTTGGCGGCGGCCATGGCTGGGATGAGCGTGTTTAGACATGCCTGCCCTTTCGGTGAATCTGCCACGGCTTCGAGGACACGCCCGACACCTGCATGATGAATACGCAACCGCAGGTCTGGCGCCGGAACGCAGCCAGCAGCCCTTTCCGGCCATTCGACCAGACAGATCGCAGTGTCATTAAAGTATTCATCAAAGCCCGCATCGAGAAACTCCTCAGGGTACTCGAAACGATAAAAATCAAAGTGATATAAGTATAAGCTCGAAATTACGTAAACTTCAACCAGTGAATAGGTCGGACTCTTGACCGGGCCGGTGTGGCCAAGGGCGCGAATCATGGCTCGGGAAAGTGTGGTTTTGCCCGCCCCGAGGTCGCCTTCGAGGAAAATGACCAGCCCCGGCTGCAGCAGCGGCGCCAGCATTTCGCCAAAGTGCTGAGTCGCCGCCTCATCGGGCAATTCGAAAACGGCGGTAACATCGGGGCTATGCACGATCAGGACTCCACGGTGGATTACGCGGCGCTCAAGGAAAAAATCCGCGAGGCTGGCAAGAAACTCGGCTTTGCTGCCGTAGGTGTGGCGCGCGCCGAACCCGGCCCCGCTGTTGAAAAAATGCGGGAATGGCTGGCGGCGGGCTGCCACGGCGAGATGGATTATATGGCCCGTCACGCCGAATTGCGTGCCGACCCGCAGCAACTGCATCCGGGAACGATCACCGTCATCAGCGTTGCGATCGACTACCTGCCGCACACCAGAACAGCCGAACAGCCCGAGCAAGCGGCGATTTCACGCTACGCCCAAGGGCGCGACTACCACAAGCTGATCCGTACCCGACTGCAAAAACTGGCTGACGCCATAAGCGAATTCACCGGCCCGTTTGGCTACCGGGTTTTTTCCGATTCTGCACCGGTCATGGAGGTCGAATTCGCCCGTCAGGCTGGCCTCGGCTGGCGTGGCAAGCATACGCTGCTGCTTTCCAAAGAAGGTTCCTGGCGCTTTATCGGCGACATCTACACCGACCTGCCGTTGCCGCCCGACGAACCCATCGAGGAGCACTGCGGCACCTGCACCGCCTGCCTTGAGGCCTGCCCAACCGGCGCCATTGTCGCCCCCTACAAAGTCGATGCCCGGCGCTGCATTTCCTACTTGACCATCGAACTGGCCGGCCCGATTCCCGAGGAATTCCGCCCGCTGATCGGCAACCGGATTTACGGTTGCGACGACTGCCAGTTGTGTTGCCCATGGAACCGCTTCGCGCAGATCGGCGACCCCGAATTTTCGCCGCGCCACGGGCTGGATACAGCGACGCTGATCGAGCTCTTTGCCTGGACAGAAAGAGAGTTTGACCAACGACTCGCCGGCAACCCGATCCGGCGCATCGGGCATGAACGATGGCTACGGAATATTGCCGTAGCACTGGGTAACGGGCCTTCCACGGTCGACGGGAAAAATACGCTGAAAATGAAGCTGGATCACCCGTCCGCACTGGTGCGCGAGCATGTGGCATGGGCGCTGGCCCGCCTGGAATCCTAGCCCAAGGCTCGAATTCGGTAGCCTACTGGCTGGTTGAAGGCTGCTTTTCGACGACTGTTTCAGCTGGCACCCGAGTTTCGCCAGGGGTACCCGCAGCGGCGACAGGTATTTCCCTGGTGGGCTGCAGCACGACGACAGAAACTGCCTGCGGCCGCATGGTCCAGCCGAGCAATGCACCGGACGCCGTGGTGATGGCGACCAGCACCAGCAGGGCGATGCCGGCTTTCGGACTTTCCATGTCGAGATCGCCCGATCAGCGCGCCACCGGGCGCCCCGGATCAGCACACCACTCGCTCCACGAGCCGGCATAAAGACGTGAACCGGGGAGGCCGGCGATTTCCATGGCGAGCACGTTGAGGCAGGCGGAAACGCCTGAGCCGCACTGGTGCACAACCAGATCGGGCGGCGACCCGGCCAGGATGGCCAGCCATTCGGCGCGCAGTTCGGCCGCCGGTTTGAAGCGACCGTCGGGCAACAGGTTGTCCTTGAAAAAGCGATTGACCGCGCCGGGGATGTGGCCGCCGACCGGGTCGATGGTTTCGTTTTCGCCACGGAAGCGGTCAGGGCCGCGTGCGTCAATCAGATGCAAGTGCGGCGTGTCGATGCACGCCATGACGTAGTCTGCTTCAACCAGCTGATCTTGCTTGAGCGGAACGAACACCCGCGGCAACGGCGTGGGCAGGATGTCAGTCATTGCCCCGCCGGCCGCCTGCCAGGCCTGCAGCCCGCCGTCGAGCAAGGCCACGCGGTTATGGCCGAGCCAGCGCAAGAGCCACCAAAGACGCCCCGCGATCATGCCCTGCGCGTCGTCATAAACAACGACCTGTGTCGTTGCGCCAATTCCGATGGCGCCAAGTTTTTCTGCCAGCGCGGTGACGTCAGGCAAGGGATGGCGGCCATTGCAGCCGGTCATCGGCCCGGACAGGTCGCGGTCGCAGTGCAGGAAGACGGCGCCGGGAATATGGCTCGCCGCATAGACACGCTCGCCATAGCCGGTATCGGCCAACTGGTGGCGAACGTCAACGACCAGCCAGTCAGGGTCGTCGAGATGCGCCTGCAGCGTCGCGACATCAACCAGCGTCGTGAAGCTCATGCCCGATCAGCCCAGCCAGGCCTTGGCTTCGTCGACATTGTCGAAAACTTCGACGTCGGCATTGACGAAGGTCTGCGAGATCCAGGCACTCCACGTAACCCACTGGCTGTCGGTAACGACGGCGACGCGCTTGAAGTCGTTGGCATGCGCCCGCGAGAACTTGACCTCCTCCCAGGCCACATCGAGCGTCAGGCCGGCCATCTGGCTCAGATCGAAGCAAAGATCGACCGGCCCCTCAAACTTGACCTTGAAATTGACGACTTCCTCAAACTCCTTGTAATCGGCCAAAGTGAATTCGCCGAACACAGCCACGTTGACACGGCTCGGTTGGTGGTCGATGACGATCATGGTTTTGCTCCGTTGTTGGTTTTGTCTGGAGAAAGTTTAATCCTGTTCCACCGGGCTGGCGCGGGAAAAGTGCGTGGCTGCGATGCCTGACAGGATAATCAGGCCAATCGCTGCCCACGCCGAAGCATCAAGCACCTCGCCCCAGAAGGCCATGCCGAACAGGCTGGAAAAGATCACCGTGCTGTAGGCCAGCGCCGCGGACATCAGCGTTTTGCCGCGCGTGTAGGCGCGGGTCATGGCCAGCTGGGCAACCGTGGCGAAGCAGGCGACGCCGAGCAGAAGCAGGCCACTTTTCAGGTCGACCGCATGAATGTCGCTGAACAGCAGCCAGGCACCGGCGCCGACCGACGAGACCAGCGAGAAATAGAATACGGTGCGCATTTCCGGCTCGCCGCGCGCGCCGAGTTCGCGCACGCTGAAATAGGCCATGCCGGCCATGATGCCTGAACCGAGACCGATCAGACCGCCGACCAGCTGATCGGCGTTCATGGTCGGCTTGAGCAGCAGCACGACACCGACGAGGCCGAGAACAAGGGCGCCCATAATGCCCTTACGCAGCTGCATGCCGGCGAAACCGAGGTAGAGGGCCAAGAAGATGGCTGAGGTGTAATTGAGCGTCACGGCAGTGGCCAGCGGCAGCAGCGTGATGGCGTAAAAATACGAAAACAGCGCAATGAAGCCAACCGTGCCGCGCGTAATCTGCCAGCGCCAATGGACCGTCGCCAGCGATACGCTGTTAAGGCGAACCAGCCCGAACATCAGGATCAGCGAGATGAAGCTGCGGTAAAAGGTGATCTCCACGGCCGAATGGCTCTGCGCGGCAAACTTGACGCAGACGCCCATGCAGGCGAAGAGAAAACTGGCGGCGATCATCCACAGGGATTGCATCAGGCGGTAGGGCTCGAAAAATGACAAAGGCGGCGGATTTTACCCCGCCGCCCTGAAAACGAGCCTTCCACGGTCAACCGCAAAAATAGCCCGAAATTGAAATGCTCAGCGCGTCTCGATGGCGGACTGCATGATCCGCCGATAGAACTCGTGGAAGTGCTGCATGCCGTCTTCCATCGGGCTTTGATACGGCCCGACCTCGTTGCGCCCTTCCTTCATCAGCGCGTAGCGGCCACGGTCCATGCGCTCGCCGATATCGTCGTCCTCGATCGCCGTTTCCATGTAGGCGGCGCGTTCGGCTTCGATGAAATCACGCTCGAAATCGACGATATCCTCCGGATAGTAAAACTCGACGACATTGAGCGTCTTGTTTACACCCTGCGGAATCAGCGTCGATACGACCAGCACGTGCGGATACCACTCGACCATGATGTTCGGGAAGTAGGTCAGCCAGATGGCGCCATGCTCGGGCGTTTTGCCTTCAGCGCCATAAATGTCGAGAACAGCCTTCTGCCAGCGCTCATAGGCCTTGGAGCCAGATTTCTGCAGCGAGGTAACACCAACGCGCTGCACCGAATACCAGTCGCCGAACTGCCAGGTCAGGTCGTCGCAGGTGACGAAATTGCCCAAACCGGGGTGATAAGGCGCAACGTGGTAATCCTCGAGATAGACCTCGATGAAGGTCTTCCAGTTGTAATTGCACTCGTGCATCTCGACGTGGTCGAGTTTATAACCGGTGAAATCGAGTTCCGGCGCGACCTTCATGCCGGCCAGGTCGGCATTGGCCGAACGCGGTCCCTTGAAAAGCAGGCCGTTCCAGCTTTCCAACTTGGCCTTATTCAGGTTCAGACAGGGATTCTGCGGAAAATGCGGCGCGCCGATCAGTTCCCCGCCTTGGTTGTACGTCCAGCGGTGAATCGGGCAGACAATCGGCCCGTTCAAGGTGCCCGACCCCTGCAACATGATCGCCTGACGATGGCGGCAAACGTTCGACATCTGCCAGTTGCCGGCATTCGGCCCCACATCGCCGCCGTTGAGCAGAATCTGGCCGTGATCCTTCCACTCCAGCGAACGATAATCCCCAGCATTCGGCACCATGAGCTGGTGACCAACGTAGCCCGACCCGGCATCGAAGATCAGCTTTTTCTCCAGCTCAAAAATCTTCTCGTCGAAATACCAGTCCACCGGCAGTTGGGAAACTGCGGGGGCCAACCGGGACAGAGTCGCCATGTCGGTCATGCCAAGCCTTCAGCGGGGGTTAAAAAGGGGTGGATATTTTACCCCGATATTTGACCAAGCGCCCCTTGATGGAGTATTTTCGCGTGTTTCCTTGATCGCCTCAAACATGGCCACAAAGCCCATCGCCGACATGAAATTCGAGACGGCTCTCGCCGAGCTTGAAAACATCGTCTCCAGCATGGAAGGCGGCAAACTCGAACTTGAAGCCTCCATCGCCGCCTACAAGCGCGGCATGGAACTGATGAAGCACTGCCAGGGCCAGCTCGCCAACGCCGAAGAACAGATTCGGATCCTCGAAAACGGCCAGTTCAAGGACGTCGACCGAAGCACACTGGAGGCTCAGTGAGCGCCACCCCGTTCGCCGAATGGATGGCCGTCACGCAGGACCGCGCCGAATCCGCCCTCGCCCGCTTCCTGCCCGCTAGCGACGGCATCCCGGCGCGCCTGCACGATGCCATGCGCTACGCTACGCTCGGTGGCGGGAAGCGCGTCCGTCCGCTGCTCGCCCACGCCGCCGGCCAGTTGACTGGCGCCGCGCCGGACAAGCTGGACATCGTCGCCAGCGCCGTCGAAATGATCCACGCCTACTCGCTGGTCCACGACGATCTGCCGTGCATGGACGACGACGTTCTGCGCCGCGGCCGGCCGACCTGCCACGTCGAGTTCGACGAACCAACCGCGCTGCTCGTTGGCGACAGCCTGCAGACGCTGGCCTTCGAGCTGCTCGCCAGCCAGCCTATCGGCGAACCGAAACAGCAACTCGAAATGATTGCCCTGCTCGCCCACGCCAGCGGTTCGCGCGGCATGGCCGGTGGCCAGGCCATCGACCTCGCCTCGGTCGGCAAGCCGCTCAACCAGCCTGAACTCGAACTGATGCACGCGCTCAAGACCGGCGCGCTGATCCGCGCAGCCGTGCTGCTCGGCGCCCTGGCCGGCCAGCCGCTGTCGGCCGATGAGCGCAGCAACCTCGACCGCTTCGCCAAACGCGCTGGCCTGCTCTTCCAGGTCGTCGACGACATCCTCGACTGCACGGCGAGTACCGCCACGCTGGGCAAGACGGCCGGCAAAGACGAAGCGGCCGACAAACCGACCTACGTCAGCCTGCTCGGCCTCGAAGCCGCCCGCGCCTACGCCGACGAACTGCGTACCGACGCCCTCGACGCCCTCTCCATTTTCGGCGAACGGGCCACGCGCCTGACCCAGTTGGCCGATTTCATCTGCCACCGGCAATTCTGATGACCGCCTACCGCCTGCTCGAAAACATCAACAGCCCGGCCGATCTGCGCCGACTGGACCGCAAGCAGTTGCCGCAACTGGCGACCGAACTGCGCGCCTTCCTCATCGACTCCGTCTCGAAAACCGGCGGCCATCTGTCGTCCAACCTCGGCACCGTCGAGCTGACCATCGCCCTGCACGCCGTCTTCAAGACGCCGGACGACCGGCTGGTCTGGGACGTCGGCCACCAGTGCTACGCCCACAAGGTGCTCACCGGCCGCCGCGAAGGCATGAGCGGCCTGCGCATGCACGGCGGCGTCTCCGGCTTTCCGAAACGCTGCGAAAGCCCCTACGACACCTTCGGCGTCGGCCATTCGTCGACCTCGATTTCGGCGGCGCTGGGCATGGCACTGGCCGCCAAACACAAGGGCGAGGACCGCAAGTCAATCGCCATTATCGGCGACGGCGCGATGTCAGCCGGCATGGCCTTCGAGGCGCTGAACAATGCCGGCGTCGCCGATGCCGACATGCTGGTCATCCTCAACGACAACGAGATGTCGATTTCGCCGCCGGTCGGCGCGCTGAACAACATCCTGACCCGCCTGACTTCCAGCAAGACCTACAACGTCGCCCGCGAGGCCGGCCGCCACATGCTCGGCTTCGCGCCGCCGCTGCTCGAACTGGCGCGCCGCGCCGAAGAGCACGTCAAGGGCATGATCGCCCCGGGCACGCTGTTCGAGGAATTCGGCTTCCATTACTACGGCCCGATCGACGGCCACGACCTCGACGCCCTGATCCCGACGCTGGAAAACCTCAAGAAACTCAAGGGCCCGAAGTTCCTGCACGTCATCACCAAGAAGGGCCAGGGCTACAAGCTGGCCGAGAACGACCCGATCCTCTACCACGGCGTCGGTAAATTCGCCGCCTGCGATGGCATCCAGTCCGCCAAGGGGCCGGCCAAACTGACCTACACCCAGGTTTTCGGCGACTGGCTGTGCGACATGGCCAAGGCGGATTCGCGCCTCGTCGCCGTCACTCCGGCCATGCGTGAAGGCTCGGGCATGGTGCGTTTCTCGGCCGAACATGCCGACCGTTATTTCGATGTCGGCATCGCCGAACAGCACGCAGTCACCTTCGCCGCCGGCCTCGCCTGCGAGGGCCTCAAGCCGGTCGTCGCCATCTACTCGACCTTCCTGCAACGCGGCTACGACCAGCTCGTGCACGACGTCGCGCTGCAGAATTTACCGGTCGTTTTCGCCGTTGACCGTGGTGGCCTGGTCGGTGCCGACGGCCCGACGCACCACGGCACCTTCGACCTGTCCTTCGTCACCTGCATCCCGAACATGGTCGTCATGGCCCCGGCCGACGAGGCCGAATGCCGCCAGATGCTGTCCACCGCCTACGCGCTGGATTGCCCGAGCATGGTGCGCTATCCCCGCGGCGGCGGCACCGGCAAGCTTCCGGCCGAAAATCTCGACACCCTGCCCGTCGGTAAGGGCGAAATCCGCCGCCAGGGCAAGGATATTGCACTGCTCGCCTTCGGCAGCCTGGTGCCGGCTGCATTGGCTGCCGGCGATGAACTAGACGCCACCGTCGCCAACATGCGCTTCGTCAAACCGCTTGATATCGAGCTGATTGTCGAACTGGCCGGGAACCATTCGCTGCTCGTCAGCGTCGAAGAAAACGCAGTGATCGGCGGCGCCGGCTCGGAAATCGAGCGCGTGCTGGCCGAACGCGGTCTGAGCGTGACGGTGCTTCGCCTCGGCCTGCCCGACCGCTTCATCGATCACGGTGAACAAGGACAATTGCTGGCCGAACTTGGCCTCGACAAGGACGGCATCGTACGTGCAGTACGAGCCAGGACCACCCCACAATAATTCTTTAAAGAACAGCCCATGAACACCCCGAACACCCCCATCCCCGACGTCCAGAACTCGGCCGACACGCGCCATATCGCCATCAACAAGGTCGGCATCAAGTCCATCCGCCACCCGATCAAGGTGCAGGACAAATCGACCGGCGTCCAGCACACCATCGCCATGTTCAATATGTACGTTGGCCTGCCACACAACTTCAAGGGCACGCACATGTCGCGCTTCGTGGAGATCCTGAACAGCCACGAACGCGAGATTTCGGTCGAGAATTTCCCGATCATGCTGCGCGAAATGCTCGTCAAGCTCGAAGCCGAAACCGGTCACATCGAGATGAATTTCCCGTACTTCATTAACAAGACCGCCCCGATTTCCGGCGTGCAGAGCTTGATGGACTATGACGTCACCTTCATCGGCGACATCTGCAATGGCGAAATCGTCACCGCGACCAAAGTCGTCGTTCCGGTCACCAGCCTGTGCCCCTGCTCCAAGAAAATTTCCGAGTACGGTGCCCACAACCAACGCTCGCACGTCACCGTCACGGCCCGTACCAACGAATTCGTGTGGATCGAGGAAATCGTCCAGCTCGTCGAGCAGGAAGCCTCCTGCGAGCTCTACGGCCTGCTCAAGCGCCCGGATGAGAAATATGTCACCGAACGTGCCTACGACAACCCCAAGTTCGTCGAAGACATGGTTCGTGACGTAGCGGCACGCCTCAATGCAGAAACCCGCGTCGACGCCTATGTCGTGGAATCGGAAAATTTTGAGTCAATCCACAATCACTCGGCCTACGCGCTGATTGAGAACGACAAAAAGAACCCCGGCACCCACTGCCAGCCTTAATTACTGCCGACAATCCGGCGCGGGAGCCACAAAACTGACTCCTGCGGTCAACCAGAAAAATCGAGCAAAACCGAAAGCAATAAAAAAGGGCGCCGAGGCGCCCTTTTTCAATTCGGAAAAATCGCTTAAGCAGCGGCGACCGGCTTTTCCTTGCGGACCAGCTTTTCCTTAATACGAGCCGACTTGCCCGAACGCTCGCGCAGGTAGTACAGCTTGGCGCGACGCACATCACCACGACGCTTCACTTCGATGGAAGCGACCAGCGGGGAATAGGTCTGGAAAGTACGCTCGACGCCTTCACCGGACGAAATCTTGCGCACGGTAAAAGCAGAGTTCAGGCCGCGGTTACGCTTGGCGATAACAACGCCTTCGTAAGCCTGCAGACGCTCGCGATTGCCTTCCTTGACCTTGACCTGAACGACGATGGTGTCGCCCGGTGCGAAGTCAGGAATGGTCTTGCCCAGACGGGCAATTTCTTCTTGTTCCAGCTGTTGAATCAGGTTCATGTGAGATCCTTGAAATTTATAAACACTTACTCACCGCATTGCTCCTCTCCGACGATTTCCGTGAGGAGTTGCGCTTCTTCCGCAGACAAGCTGCGGTGCGCCAGTAAATCCGGCCGGCGCTTCCGGGTTCGGGCCAGCGACTGTTTGAGCCGCCAGCGACGAATTTTTTTGTGGTCTCCTGAAAGCAGAACCTCCGGCACCGCCTCGCCCTCATAAACCTCCGGGCGGGTGTAGTGCGGACAATCCAGCAGACCACCGACAAACGAATCTTCCACCGCCGAAGCGGCATCTCCGAGCACTCCCGGCAACTGGCGGACAACGGCGTCAATCAAGGCCATCGCCGGCAACTCGCCACCGGAAAGCACAAAATCCCCGATCGAAATTTCTTCATCGACACAGCGCTCGATCAGCCGCTCGTCAATCCCTTCATAACGACCACAAAGAAGGATCAGCCCTTCATCGCCCGTCGCCAGTTGCATCACCCGCTCATGAGTGAGCGGCGCACCCTGCGGCGAGAGGTAGATGACCCGGCTCTTCGCCAGCCCTGCCTCATGCTGCTGCAACTTCGCCGCGCTGATCGCCTTCTCCAGCGGCCCGGGCTGCATCAGCATGCCCGGCCCGCCCCCGAAAGGACGATCATCGACGCGTCGCCAGGCATTTTCAGCGAAATCACGCGGATTCCAGCCTTGCCACACCCAGCGCTGCTCTTCCAGCCCCCGACGGGTAATGCCACTTTCCGTTACCGCAGCGAACATCTCCGGAAAGAGGGTAATGCAGTCAAACCGGATCACCAGTCGCTGCCCCACTCCACTCGAATCTGCCCGGCTTCCTTCTCTACTGCCAGCACCACTGCCGACACAAACGGCAGCAGGCGCTCAGCCTTGTCGTCACCGCGTACGCGCAATACGGCGTTGGCTCCCGTTTCAATCAGACCGACCACCTTGCCGATCCGTTCATCAGCGGTATTGACGACATCCAGACCGATCAGATCGGCCCAGTAAAACTCGTCCTTGTCAGGTGCAGGCAACGCTTCGCGTGGCGCCCCGACGAGAACACCCTTCATCGATTCGGCGGTTGTGCGGTCCGCGACGCCATCCAACAGCACCACGACTCCATTGCTGTGGGCTCTCAGGCTTTTCAACCTGCGCTCGCGCCACGGCTCGCCTTCTCTGGCAATCCACCAGACCGGCATATCTGCCCAGGCCAGCGGATCATCCCCGAAGGGGTGCAACCAAAGCCAGCCCTGAATCCCGTAGGGGTCGGCCAGCCGACCCAGTACGACGATTTCGCTGCTGGTCAAAACGAATACTTAGGCTGCTTGCTGAGCGGCGTGCTGCTTGACCAAACGGGCAACGGTCGGGGACAGCTGGGCGCCGTTCTTCTGCCAGTAGGCCAGACGATCGACGGAAACGCGCAGGGCTTCAGCATTGCCGGAGGCAACCGGGTTGTAGAAGCCGATACGCTCAACGAAACGGCCGTCACGACGATTGCGGGAATCGGTAACAACCATGTTGTAGAACGGACGCTTCTTGGCGCCACCACGGGCAAGACGGATAACAACCATGGGAATACTTTCGTTAGCTGGAAAAAAGACCCAAGATTATAGCGCTTTTTCAAGGAAAAACAAGCCACTTAGGAGGCGAAAATATCACCCGATTTCAGATCCATGCTCACAGATTTATTGCCACCAATGGCGAGAACGTTAATATTTGTTATTCTGCGGAATCCATGGTCGCCCCAACGGACAATCCTTCGCCAATACCTCCCGAAGCCAACGTCAAGAGCATTCTTGAATGGCTGGCATTGGCGCATGGAAGAACGGGTTCCGAAGATGCAGATCAACTGCATCGCCAGCTGATGCTGCTGCGCGAAGCCCCCATTCCCAACGCCCAGCGCCTGAAACTACTCGATCTGCTGTTTGGTCAGGCTGAACGCATTGCCAACGGCGAATTGCCGCGGCTGCATGAAGTGTCACTGCCGATTTCTCGCAAGCAGCGTCAGCGAGTGCGCATTCTGCTCGATGTGCTCGAAACACTGACGCAGGACTACTTCAACACCCTGGCCGACGTGTTCGACCCACAAGGCCCGAGCTCATCCCAACTGCCGCATACTTCGCTGCGCCGTGCGATGCATACGATAGGCTGGCAAGTACGAATAACTCATCTGATTGCCGCGCCACCCTCCTCTGGCATTTGGCAGCTACTGCATTCGGCATTCTTCACTGCCCGGCGCCTTGGCCTGGAGGACTTCCCCGGACCACAGGGCACAGCTAGTATTCGCAGCATATATATCAGCATCCTCCTGGCCGCCGTTGCGCAACCCGCGTCGTTTTCGGCGAAGGAACTCGAATTTATCAACAAATTCATCAGCGATTGCGCGCCGGCCATTGACCTTCTTGAAAGTCCGCCCGCTGACTGCGGCGGCGTTTTCTGGATCGACATTGACAAGGATTTCCCGGCCCACGCGCTCATTCGCCGCATTCCTACGCCCGATGCCCGGATACTGTATTTTTCCTGCGAAGGCATAGCCGAAATTGCTTTGAAGTTTCGTGATGCGCTTCTTCAGGGCACGCCAGCCAAGGCACTCGGCCTGCCACCATTCGCCGATGGCAGCACCGGACCAGGCACGCTGCTTAGATTGAACAGACTTTGGGGACACCCAAGCAAGCGGCGCTTTTCGCGGCGTCGCCAGTCTTACCGTGCCAACATCTGCTCTGGCCTCAGCGATCTATGGCATCTGATGAAGTCACGGCAAGCGCCCACCAACCAGAGCGAGTGGATGGTCACCAATGAAAGCCCTGATGGATACGCGCTGATGCACATGTCGGGGCAAACCCAGCACTTGCGAGTTGGCGACATCGTTGCGCTTCAGGCCCAAGGGAGCCACTCCGAGCTCATTCCGACATGGCACGTTTGCATTATCCGCTGGGCGGTCTCGGAAAACCCTGAACATATCGAATTGGGTTTGCAGATCCTGGCCCCCAAGGCAACAGCCGTAAATATAACGCACAGACACGCACTGGATTCGAGTAACGTTTCCGCCCTTATCCTTCCACCAACACCTCCGCTACGCCCTGGTCAATCACTGGTTGTTCCGGCGGGACTGTTAAGAGAAAACACCCGGCGCATCACCGTCTTGATCGAGGCAGACAACCTTGAAATCCGTGAAATTCAGGCCACCAGCCTCGAGGAACAAACCAGCGCCATCGAAATATTCAACGTTTTGCCGGACAATTGACGCTGGCGGCGATCAGGCCGCCAAAAAGAATGACCGCCCAGGAAAGGTGTAGCCAGACCAGAAACACCGGAAAGACGGCAAATGCACCATAGATACTCTTGAGCATGGCTGAGCTGACCAGAAACAACTCAAACACTTTTTGCATCACCGAGAAGGCTAGCGTAGCGAATATTCCGCCAGTCAGCGCGGCCCTACGCGACACCCGGGCATTCGGTACCGCGAAATAAAGAAAAGAAAGAAACAGGCCGAGTAGCACCATTGCCACCGCCTTCAACGCAACGCGACGGATCCAGACCGGCTCGTCAAACCAGCCCAGCGAGGTCGTTACTGCAAATGACATTGCCCCGGCCACCGCCCCCAGAACGAATGGCCAGACAGCCATTACGAAGGCATACAGGCGCAGGCGGGCGAGCACGGGGCGTGGACGGACCTGCCATAGCTGATTAAATGCCCTTTCGATGGTATTCATGAGTAAAAAGGCTGTAACACCAAGCACAGCGATACCCGCCATCGTCAAACGTTGAGCCTTGTGAGAAAACTTGCCGATACTTCCAGCAATGGTGCCGGCTGCGCCAGGTGGCAACAAAGCCTCGCGAATCAGCAACTCGAGCCGATCCACCAACGAATCGAGATATGGAACGATACTGGCAACTGACAAGACAACCGCGACCAGCGGTACCAGCGCCATCAGCGTAGTGAAGGCCAGCGCTGAGCTGGTCTGCATCATGTTTTCGCCAAGAAAACGCCGAAAGATACCTATGCTCAAGGGTTGCTTGAAGCCGCGACGAGATCGGGAGTGGTTCCGCATGGGGCCGTATAATAGCCGACCATGAAAGACATCCTTGTTCTCTATTACAGCCACCGCGGCTCGGTTCGCGCCCTGGCAGAACGTATCGCTTGCGGTATTGAATCCGTTTCCGGCATACAGGCTCGCCTGCGCACCGTCCCGCGCGTTTCCACAGTTTGCGAAGCGACCGAACCCGGCATTCCGGCCTCAGGAGCGCCTTACGTCGAATTCAGCGACCTCGAGGAGTGCGTTGCCCTGGCCCTGGGCAGCCCGGTCCGCTTTGGCAACATGGCGGCACCAATGAAATACTTTTGGGATGGAACCATTGCTGGCTGGCAAAACGGGACTCTATCCGGCAAGCCCGCATGCGTCTTTACCTCCAGCGGCAGCCACCACGGCGGCAACGAAAGCACCTTGCTGTCGATGATGCTGCCCCTGCTCCACCACGGCATGCTGATCATGGGCCTGCCCTACACTGAACCCGAGCTTTCTTCGACCAGTGGTGGCGGAACCCCTTATGGCCCAAGCCATGTCGCAGGCGTGACTGGCAATCCCATGCTGACTGAGGCCGAAAGCCGCCTCGCCTTTGTCCAGGGGCAACGTATTGCAAAATTGGCCCAAAAACTGAGTTGACCGTGACATCCGCTACCCGCTACCAAATTGCCGCCAGCGCCTGCCTTGTCGCGCTCATTTTCCTCTGCCTCGCTTGGGAAGGCTGGCTTGCGCCGCTCAGACCAGGCGGCTCGTGGATGGTGCTAAAAGGGGCTTTCCTGCTTATTCCCCTGTTCGGCGTACTGCGCGGCAAACGCTACACCTACAAATGGCTTTCGCTTTTCATTCAGTTCTACCTGTTGGAAGGCCTCCTACGCGCCACAAGCGACCAGGGGCTCATTTGGCAGCTGGCCGTGGTCGAGACTATCTTGGCAGCCGCTCTTTTCATATTCACCATCCTCTTCGTCCGTGCCACTCGCGGACCCAAAGAAGAAAAAGCCGCTCAGCAGAGCTGAAGCGGCTTTGTGCGGGGAACAACGGCAAATCAGACGTCGCCTTGCGCCTTTACCTTATCAAGCGACGAGTGCAGCTTGTTCAGGGCATTCAGATACGAACGCGCTGAAGCGATGACAATGTCGGTATCGGCACCATTGCCATTGACTATCCGGTCGGCCTTGGTCAAACGTGTCGTTACCTCGCCCTGTGCGTCGGTGCCAGTCGTGATTGCGTTGACTGAATATAGCATCAACTGAGCGCTGCTATTGACGATACTCTCAATGGCCTTGAAGGTTGCATCGACCGGGCCGCCGCCCCACGCCTCCCCCTTCTGCTCGACGCCGCCGGCACTCAGGATAACCTTGGCATGAGGCATCTCGCCTGTCTCGGAACAAACATGCGAATAGAGCAGTTTGTAATACTCCTGCTCAGGGGTGACCACCTCATCGGAAACCAGCGCATGCAGGTCTTCGTCAAAAATTTCGTGTTTGCGGTCAGCCAGTTCCTTGAAGCGGGCAAAGGCAGCATTGACAGCCTCATCACTCTCCAGCTCGATGCCCAGCTCCTGCAGGCGACTCTTGAAGGCGTTGCGACCGGAATGTTTGCCAAGAACCAGCTTGTTCTGTGCCCAGCCGACATCCTGAGCACGCATGATTTCGTAGGTTTCGCGATGCTTCAGCACGCCATCCTGGTGAATGCCGGACTCGTGCGCAAAGGCATTGGCGCCAACCACTGCCTTGTTCGGCTGCACCGGATAACCGGTGATCTGTGAAACCAGCTTGGAGGCTGGGACGATCTGTGTTGTGTCGATACGCGTTTCAAGTGCAAAAATGTCGGGACGGGTACGCACCGCCATAACGATTTCCTCCAGCGCCGCGTTGCCTGCGCGCTCACCGAGGCCGTTGATCGTGCATTCGACCTGCCGTGCTCCGGCCAGCACGGCCGCCAGCGAATTGGAAACCGCCAGCCCGAGGTCGTTGTGGCAATGAACAGACCACACCACCTTGTCCGAGTTCGGCACGCGCGAAATCAGCTGGCGCATGGTTTCGGCATACTGGAACGGAATGGCATAGCCCACCGTGTCCGGCACGTTGATCGTCCTGGCGCCGGCCTTGATGACCGCCTCGAATATCCTGCAGAGAAAATCGATTTCCGAGCGTCCCGCATCCTCGGCCGAAAATTCGATGTCGTCGGTATATTGCCGAGCCCACCCAATCGACTTGACCGCCTGCTCAACGACCTGATCCGGTGACATGCGCAGCTTCTTTTCCATGTGGATGGGCGAAGTGGCAATAAATGTATGAATGCGACCCGACTTAGCAGGCTTGATTGCTTCGCCAGCCCGCCCAATGTCATTTTCGTTGGCGCGTGCCAGCGAACAGATTGTTGAATCCTTGATCGCGTGTGCGATGGCCTGGATGGACTCGAAATCCCCCGGCGATGCAGCGGCAAAACCTGCCTCGATGACATCGACACGCATTTTTTCGAGTTGCCGGGCAACGCGAATTTTCTCTTCCCGCGTCATCGAGGCGCCCGGGCTCTGCTCACCGTCACGCAGGGTCGTATCGAAAATAACCAGATTCTGTTTCATAAATACTCCAACTACGGGGTTTTACGCTTGAGCAGGCCGATAGCCGCCTGAACATAACCCGACAGACCATAAATCACGAAGAAACCGAACAGGGCAATTTCCGGACTGTAAGCCACCAAGGCAAAACCGAGGGCTATGGCGGCAATGACGAAAAAGGGCACGCTCTTCTTGAGGTTGATGTCCTTGAAACTGTAGAAACGAATATTGGACACCATGGTCAGGCCGGAAAAAATCGTCAGCACGCAAGCAAACCAGCGGACATCGCTACCTGCCACACCGGACTCGATGCACACCCAGACCAGCCCGGCAACCAGCGCCGCAGCCGCTGGCGATGGCAATCCCTGGAAGTAGCGCTTGTCCATGACTTCCAAGGTGGTATTGAACCGTGCCAGGCGCAAGGCCGCACAGGCACAGTAGATAAATGCCGCGATCCAGCCCAGACGGCCCATGTCGCGCAGGGCCCATTCGTACATGACGAGGGCCGGCGCAGCGCCGAAGCTGACCATATCGGACAGAGAATCGTATTCGGCGCCAAAGGCTGATTGGGTATTGGTCAGGCGTGCAACGCGGCCATCCAGTCCATCGAGAACCATGGCGATGAAAATGGCCATCGCTGCCCGCTCGAAGTCGCCCTGCATGGCCTGCACGATGGCAAAAAAACCGGCAAACAGTGCTGCTGTGGTGAACAGGTTGGGCAGCACGTAAATTCCACGCCGCTTCACTTCCGGATTGAACAGCGATTTACGGGGTTTGAGTTCGGTCATGGGTCACATATCAGCAGGCAATCCGAAAAGGATACACCTGGAAAGCATCAAAATCCGCAAACAACAAGGGCGGCGCAGATATCTGCACCGCCCTCAAAGCGATGACGGAGCTAGGCGCGAGGGCGAAGACAGTACGTTAGTACGGCAAGCCCGAGCAACAAAGCTCCGTCGAGCAATCGACGATCCAGTTAGTTCTTGGATTGGTCGACCAGCTTATTCTTCTTGATCCACGGCATCATGTCACGCAACTGACCGCCGACGGTTTCAATCGGATGCACAGCGTTCAAGCGACGACGCGCAGTCATTGAAGGATAGTTGGTCTTGCCTTCGAGGATGAACATCTTGGCATAATCACCGTTCTGGATACGCTTGAGCGCGTTGCGCATGGCAACGCGCGACTGCTCGTTGATGACTTCGGTACCGGTCACATACTCACCAAACTCCGCGTTATTGGAGATCGAGTAGTTCATGTTGGCAATGCCGCCTTCGTACATCAGGTCAACAATCAACTTCAGCTCGTGCAGGCACTCGAAATAGGCCATTTCCGGTGCATAACCAGCTTCAGTCAGGGTTTCAAAGCCCATCTTGACCAATTCAACGGCACCACCACAGAGAACAGCCTGCTCGCCGAACAGGTCGGTTTCAGTCTCTTCACGGAAATTGGTTTCGATCACGCCACCCTTGGTGCCGCCATTGGCAGCAGCATAGGACAGGGCAATGTCCTTGGCCTTCTTGGTGACGTCCTGGTAAATCGCGATCAGGGAGGGCACGCCGCCACCTTTGAGGTACTCGGAACGCACCGTGTGGCCAGGGCCTTTCGGGGCAACCATGATCACGTCAACATCAGCACGTGGCACAACCTGGTTGTAATGCACGTTGAAGCCGTGCGCGAAAGCCAGCGCAGCGCCCTTCTTGAGGTTCGGTGCAACTTCTTCGTTGTATACCTGCGGAATGTTTTCATCCGGCAATAGCATCATGACAACGTCGGCACCCTTGACGGCCTTGGCAATCTCTTCAACCTTCAAGCCAGCCGCTTCGGCCTTCTTCCAAGAAGCACCATCCTTACGCAGACCGACTGTGACCTTGACGCCGGAATCCTTGAGGTTCTGGGCGTGGGCGTGACCCTGCGAACCATAACCAACGATGGTGACCTTCTTGCCCTTGATGAGGGAGAGATCGGCGTCCTTGTCGTAATAAACTTTCATGAAATCCTCTTTATATACAGATAGTTAAACTTTAAGAATTCGATCGCCACGACCGATGCCACAGACGCCGGTACGGACGGTTTCGAGAATCAGGCCGGCGTCCAGCGCGGCAATGAACGAGTCCAGCTTGGCGCTTGCTCCGGTCAACTCGATAACGAAGGTCGATTCCGTGACGTCGATGATACGGCCACGGAAAATATCGGCCATGCGCTTCATCTCCTCACGGTCCTTGCCAGTAGCACGAACCTTGATCAGCATCAGTTCGCGCTCGACATGAGCAGCCTCGGAAAGATCGACCACCTTGACCACGTCTACCAGCTTGTTGAGCTGTTTCGTGATCTGTTCAAGCACCTCGTCGGAGCCAGAGGTCAGGATGGTCATCCGGGACAACGAGGGATCTTCCGTCGGTGCCACGGTCAGCGATTCGATATTGTAGCCACGTGCCGAGAAAAGGCCGGCCACGCGGGAAAGCGCACCTGATTCGTTTTCGATCAGGATGGAAATGATGTGACGCTGCATAGTTTTTCCTCTCCCCGCTTACAGATCTTCAGCGAGGATCATTTCAGTCAGACCCTTGCCGGCCGCAACCATCGGAAAGACGTTGGCAACCGGATCGATGATGAAGTCCATGAAGACGAGATCATCCTTGTGCTCCGTAAAGGCCTTGCGCAACGCTGGCTCAACATCCTCCGGCTTTTCGATCTTCATGCCGACGTGCCCATAAGCCTCGGCAAGCTTGACGAAATCGGGCAAAGATGTAACGTAGGACTGTGAGTAGCGCTTGGAATAGAACATTTCCTGCCACTGTCGCACCATGCCGAGCATGCCGTTGTTCAGGTTGATGATCTTGATCGGGAAGCCATATTGCTTGCAGGTCGACAGCTCCTGAATACACATCTGGATCGAACCTTCACCCGTCACACAAGCGACCTGTGCATCCGGGTTGGCCATCAACACGCCCATGCCATACGGCAGGCCGACGCCCATGGTGCCCAAACCACCGGAATTGATCCAGCGACGCGGCTTGTCGAATTTGTAGTACTGGGCTGCAAACATCTGATGCTGGCCAACGTCTGACGTGACGAAGGCATTTCCACCAGTCACTTCGTACAGCTTTTCCATGACGTACTGCGGCATGATGTGTTCAGACTGCTTGTAGCGCAACGACTCACGTCCACGCCACGCGTCAATCTGCTTCCACCAGTTGGCCACATCCGGATCAGTCTTGAAACCGCTATCCATGAGCTTCACGATTTCTTCAAGCACATCCTGCACATTGCCAACAATAGGGACATCGACTTTGACGCGCTTGGAAATTGAAGACGGATCGATATCGATATGGATAACGCGACGCTTCTCTTCAGCGAAATGTTCCGGGTTTCCGATTACACGATCATCAAAACGAGCACCAATCGCCAGAATCACATCGGCGTAGTGCATCGCGTTGTTGGCCTCGAAAGTGCCATGCATGCCAAGCATGCCAATGAACTGCTTGTCAGTTGCAGGATAGCCGCCCAGTCCCATCAGGGTATTGGTCACGGGAAAATTCAACTTGTGCGCCAGCTTCGTAAGTTGCTCAGCTGCATCGGACAGAATTACGCCGCCACCGGTGTAGATTATCGGGCGCTTTGCTTCCTGAAGAATCTGAACAGCCTTCTTGATCTGCCCCAGATGCCCTTTGACCACCGGGTTGTAGGAGCGCATCTGAATCGTCTTCGGATAATCGAACTCGCACATCTGAGCGGTAATATCCTTCGGGATATCGACGACCACCGGGCCGGGACGACCAGTCGAGGCAATGTGGAATGCCTTCTTGATGGTTACCGCCAGATCCTTGACATCCTTGACCAGGAAATTATGTTTGACGCAGGGGCGGGTAATACCAACCGTATCACATTCCTGGAAAGCATCCTGGCCGATGTAGAACGACGGCACCTGGCCGGTCAACACCACCATGGGGATAGAATCCATATAGGCCGTTGCGATACCAGTCACGGTATTTGTCACGCCAGGCCCGGAGGTCACAAGGGCCACACCAACCCGCTGCGACGAGCGAGAGTAGGCATCTGCAGCATGAACAGCTGCTTGTTCGTGACGAACAAGAATGTGTTTGACCTGATCCTGCTTGAAAAGGGCGTCGTAAATGTGCAAAACGGAACCGCCGGGGTATCCGAAAACACAATCGACCTTTTCTTCTTGCAGGCACCTGATTACAATTTCTGCACCGCTGATCATCATTCTTGAGCCCAAAAAAGCTATCGCGTAAAAGGGCGTAACCTTAATCGACCGACCATTTTCGGTCAAGGTTTCCCGGCAAGTCCCTATAATGCTCAAGAACTTTCGGAAGAGACGACCCTGTCATCGCCCCAACAACTATCCAGCTTTCTTGAATCAGTCGAGCGCCGCGCCTTCAAACAGGCGATGTTCGCCGTGCATGACGAAGATGCTGCGCTGGACATCGTTCAGGACGCCATGCTCAAACTGGCGGAAAAGTACGGAGACCGGCCTGATGAAGAGTATCCGATGCTCTTCCAGCGCATTCTGCAGAATACCATTCGTGACTTTTACCGTCGCAGCAAGGTCCGCTCAATGTGGACAACCCTGTTGTCAGCATTTTCCCCGGACGACGATGAAGACTACGACCCACTCGAGACATTGGCCGCCGATGAGGACGATACCGGCCCAAGAACGCCGGAGAGCAAGTTGCAACAGGCGCAGACGCTCAATCTCATCGACGAAGAAATAAAAAAATTACCTGCACGTCAACGGGAAGCGTTCCTCATGCGTTACTGGGAAGACATGGACGTCGCTGAAACCGCAGCGGCGATGGGCTGCTCAGAAGGCAGCGTAAAAACCCATTGCTCGCGCGCCACCCACGCGCTGGCAGCCGCCCTGTCGGCAAGAGGCATAAAACTATGAACGAAGAACGCTACGCTCATCGGATTCGGCAAACACTGAATTTCGGATTGAAGGACATTCCGCCTGCGGCATCGCGAAGGCTGGAGGCCGCCCGCCACTTGGCGCTGGCACGGCAAAAACAGCCCGAGCCTCAACTCGCCGCAGCCACTGCTGGAATCCTGTCATTGCGGACGAGCGCCTACGCCCCCCATGCCAAGCAATTTTTAGCGATTGTCGCGTTGCTCGTAGGCATGTGGATTTCGTTTTATTGGCATAGCGTCCAGTACATTACCGAACTGGAGGACGTGGATAGCGCCTTGCTTACCGATGACCTTCCGCCTGACGCCTTTCTGGATAGCGACTTTTTCGAATGGTTAAAAGACGATTCCTTGGAGGAGTGATCCTCTGTTTTTACCTGACGACCGCCACTGCCATAGAACCGCCAACCGCGGCCATCATTGGCACGCCGCCGCAGCCCGCATGGACTCAACTGAACTCCCAGCAAAAAGACGTTCTGGCCCCTTTGGCCAAGGGCTGGGATACCTTTGAAAACATCCACAAGAAAAAATGGCTGGGGATTGCTGCGCGCTACCCCAACATGAAGCCGGACGAGCAGCAACGCATGCATGAACGGATGCGTGAGTGGGCAAACCTGACCCCCGATCAACGAGCCAAGGTTCGAACTTCATACAAGGATTTCAACCAACTGCCACCCGATCAGAAGCAAGCGGTCAAGCAGAAGTGGGATGCGTTTACGAACCTGCCACCAGAACAGCAGCAACGCCTGCGCGAAGGTGGCAAGTCGTCCAAACTCCTGGCCCCTGCCCCTGCAACTGAAGCCACAAGCGTCACTGGCCTTAGCACCATTGTTCCACCGGCCTCCACGGACGGCTCACCCAGGCAAACACCAACCACAACAGAATCGACAAAAAACTGATGCCTAGCTCACTTCCTGGCGTCAGGCGCCGCTTGGTCTGCATGCTTTACGAAAGCCTGGTCGTTTTTTCTATCCTGCTGATCGGCTTTCTGCTACCGCAAGTCGTCCTTTCTGGATTTCATTTGGAGCTATCCCCGCGGATGCTATGGCTCCATGTTTTGGTGTTGCTGCTCGTCTATTTCGTCTGGTGCTGGCTCAACGGTGGGCAAACACTACCGATGAAGACATGGAAACTTCGCATCGTCTCCGCGGAGGGCGTGGCATTGCGCCCCTTGCAGGCCGTGCTTCGCTACCTGGCTGCATGGCCCAGCGTTCTGCTTTTTGGCGCCGGAATACTCTGGGCTCTATTCGACAAGGACCATCAGTTCCTGCATGACCGGATTGCGGGAACCCGAATAGTCAGCACGGCCGATTAACGCCGTTCAACCCACCAGAGCATACCCATCGCAGCCACCAAAAACAGCGCAGCGGGCGCGGTCGCACTGGCAAACGGCGGCCAGGAATTGATCACTCCGAGATTCGAAAAGAGGCCATTCAGGGCATAGAAAAGTATGCCCAGCATGACACCGGAGAATATCTTCAGACTAACCCCGCCGACGCGATCATGGGAGTAGCCGAAGGGAAGCGCCAGCGCAACCATGACCAATGCCGTGAGCGGATAGACGAGTTTTTTCCAGAGTGCGATCTGGTAGCGCTCTGCTTTTTGCTTGTTCTCGACCAGATGCCGGGTGTAGTTGAACAGCCCATATAGCGACATCCGCTCGGGTGCGACGGTCAAAATGGCCAACAAATCCGGGTTGACCGCAGAACGCCATTCCATGGAGTCAATCGATTCGACGCGCGAGGTATCCCCTTCAAGGATAGTCCTGACAACCCCATTCAGAATCCACCGGTCTGGCAACACGAAAGTGGCTTGCTTGGCATCGGTTACCGACTCCAGGGCATTATCAGACGCAAATCGATAGATCCGCAGACCCTCGAGGGTGTTATCGGCATTGGCCTTGCGAATATTTATGAAGCTGCGCCCATCCTTGATCCACAACCCGCTTTCCAGGCCGCTGCGGGCGATGACTTTGCTGAGCGCCTTGGCCTTGATTTCCTGTGCAAGCCGCTCGCTGAACGGCACCAGCACCTCACCGAAGATAAATGTAAGCAAAGCGAGGATCGCTGCTGCCCTAAACAAGGTCATGAGCAAATCGGATGTAGCCAGGCCGGAGGCACGCAGTACCGTGAGTTCCGAATGCCTGGCCAGCGTCGACAATGCGTACAACGTTCCGATCAAGGCGGCAATCGGAATCAGTTCATAGACCAACCCTGGCAAACCCAGCGCTACAAACAACGCAGCACGCCCAGCCGTGTAGTCAGCTCGCCCGACGTTCCGCAATTCGTCAACAAAATTGAAAAAGCTGAACAGGGCCAAAAATGCCAACAAGACCAACAGCACCGCAGCGAGAACCTCTCGCATCAGGTAGCGTTGATGCGTGTTGAGCTTAAACACCGGATTTCCCTTGCCAAGGCATGCGCACGGCGATGCGCCGATAGAACAACAATATCAGCGGTACCAGCATGATGGCGTGAATGACCCAAACGCCAATCCAGAAGGACAACTTGCCCTGCGCCACCCATGCTTGGGCAACCCACAACAGGTTGCTGTAAATTGCGTAGATCAGTACGGCTATCAACATGTTCGCCGAGCGCCCGGCGCGTGGATTTACATAAGAAAGGGGGATGGCCAGCAGCGCCAGGATAAGGGCTGAAACCGGAAGGCCAATACGCCAAAGCAATTCACCGCGCGCCTTGTTGCTGTCATCGTTGAGCAAATCCGGCATTGACAACCTGTTTGGCAACTTCTCCGTGGGCTTGGCCTCGGCATCCTCAGTGCGGACCCGATATCGCTCGAACTCCATCACCCGAAACTCGGGTGACCCGGGCTCAACTTCATAGCGACGCCCTTTTTCCAGAACGACGAAGCGGTCTCCGTTTTCGGCAAATTCCTGATAGCCCTGATTCGAAACCACGACTCCCAACTTGCCATCCTGGGAACTTGCAACAAAGATATTGCCGAGCAGCGCCTCACCCTCATCCAGCGCCTCAACGAAGAAAACCCGTTTCCCCGCCTTGGATTCCTGAAAAACCCCCGGAGACACTTGAGAAACATCGCTGCGCGCCGCCAGAACCTGGCGATACTGCGCTGTATTCAAGTTGGCCCATGGCGAAAGGAAACCGGCCAGCACCGCAATGACCAGAATGAACGGCAACGCAAACTTGAGCACTGGCCGCAACCAGGCTGTCAGTGGCAGGCCGCAAGTGCTCCATACAACCATCTCCGAATCGCGGTATGCGCGCGTCAAACTGAGCAAAATGGACACAAAAAGCATCAAACTCAGGACGAGCGGCATGAAATTCAACAACGCGAAGCCGAGCAGCGACGCTACCGCCTCAGGCACAATGCGCCCGCCGACGGCCTCTTTCAGGAGGCGAATCAACAATATGGAGGCCAGGATCGCCAGCAGGGCAACACTTATGCCAGCGGCTGCCTGAGCAAATTCGCGCCGGGCGGCACGTTCGAATATCATGCTTTGACGAAACCGAAAAAATGCGAGGATAATCCCTCGGAAACTGATATTTCCCTGATCAGGAGCAGCTTGTGGAATTTAGCATAAAAAGTGGCAGCCCGGAGAAACAGCGCAGTGCCTGCGTCGTTGTCGGCGTCTTCGAATCACGGAAATTGACCCTCCCCGCCGAGTTGCTCGACAAGGCGTCAAACGGCCATATTGCCGACATTGTCCGGCGTGGCGACATGGAAGGCAAATCCGGCAGCACCTTGCTGCTGCATAACGTGCCGGGCACACTCTGCGACCGCATCCTGCTGGTTGGACTGGGCAAGGAAAAAGACTTTCGCGAGAAGGAGTTCGGTAGCGCCATCAGCACGACCGTAAAAGTGCTCAACGAAACCGGCGCTTTCGATGCCTCCGTATTCCTGACAGAACTTCCCGTCAAGAAACATAGTATTGGCTGGCGGATTCGCCAGGCAACCATGTCTGCGCTGGATGCAACGTACAAATTTGAGCAATTCAAGAGCAAAAAAGAAGAAATTCGCCGGCCCCTCCGCAAGCTGACCTTCAGCGTCGAGCGGCGTAATGAACTTGCGCCAGCCGAGGAGGCATTGAACCAGGGACTGGCCATCGCCGAAGGCGTGGCGAAAACCAAGGATCTCGGCAATCTGCCACCCAACATCTGCCATCCGACCTACTTGGCCGAACAGGCGCAGGCTATGGCCAAGAAGTTCAAGCTCGAATGCGAGGTTCTGGACCGCGCTGACATGGAAAAGCTCGGCATGCACTCCCTGCTGGCCGTTGCCCATGGCTCACACCAGCCGCCCAAGCTGATCATTCTGAGCTACAAGGGTGGCAAGACTGCCGACAAACCCATCGTTCTGGTTGGCAAAGGTGTCACTTTCGACACGGGCGGCATTTCGCTGAAACCCGGTGCCGAAATGGACGAAATGAAATATGACATGTGTGGCGCCGCCAGCGTGCTCGGCACCATGCACTCGGTGGCCAGGATGGCCCTGCCGATCAACCTGACCGTTGTCGTACCGGCCACTGAAAACATGCCTGATGGCAAGGCGACACGGCCTGGCGACATCGTTACATCAATGTCCGGCCAGACTATCGAAATCCTCAATACCGACGCCGAAGGTCGCCTGATTCTTTGCGATGCATTAACCTACGCCGAGCGTTTCGAGCCGGATACCGTGATCGATGTCGCCACGCTTACTGGCGCCTGCGTTGTCGCGCTGGGTGGCGTTGCCACGGGGCTGTTTGCCAACAAGGATGCTCTGGCCCGCGAGCTGCTTGATGCTGGCGACGAAGCCTACGATCGCGCCTGGCACATGCCGCTGTGGGACGACTATCAGGAACTCCTGAAAAGCCCGTTTGCGGACATGGCAAACATCGGTGGTCGCTGGGGCGGTGCCATTTCGGCCGCCTGCTTCCTCTCGCGGTTCACGAAGAAATTTGACTGGGCGCATCTGGACATCGCTGGTACAGCCTGGAAATCAGGCGCCAACAAAGGAGCCACCGGCCGGCCTGTGCCCCTCTTGACCCACTACCTTCTGCAACGCGCAGGCAAGCTCAATTGACGCAGGTTTTTTTCTACCACGGTGCGGCAGACAAGATCGCCGCTGCCTGCGCCTTGCTTAGCGGGGCCTATGCAAAAAAGAAGCAGATGCTGGTCTACGCCGTCGATAGCGCAGTCGCCAGCAGCGTCGACCGAATGCTCTGGACGCATTCGGCGCTCAGCTTTGTGCCGCATTGCCGGGCCGATTCGCCGCTGGCTGCAGACACACCGATTCTGATCACCGACAAGCTCGACAGCATCGCGCTCGACGAACGGCTGATGAATCTGAGTCAGGAAATTCCGCCCGGCTTTTCGCGATTCGAAAGTCTGATCGAAGTTGTCGGCCAGGAAGAGAGTGATCGCGACAAGGCAAGGGATCGCGTCAAGTTCTACAAGGATCGCGGTTACCAAGTTCGCTACTTCGATCTCAGCGACCGCTAAGGAAATCGCGTGCCAAGTCCCATCATTGCCCGAGCAGACGCCCTCATGCATCGTCGGCGCCAGAGCGACCACGAGTTCGATGACATTCCAGTCCTGACGGACAGTGTCGATGAGTTTGACGACATTCCGGTGCTCACTGAAGTGGAACCGACACCCGAAGCGGAAGCCATACCCGACCCACTCGAACTCGACATCGAACCGGTAGCTGCAGAACCCCGGCACACACCCCTTGACGCCCCCTCAATCGATCCAGTTTTGCGCGATGAACTCGCTCGAGAACTCGCCAGCCGAATAGAGGAACGCATCAAGGCCGCCCTCCCCGAAATTATCAGCTCGACCCTCAGGGATTTTCTGGCCGATCAGAAGATGATCGAAAACAGTTAGCCTGATACCGATCGCGGCCCGCTGGGCCCCTCACAAATCCCATGAATCAGAGCACCTCGTTGTCCACCGCCGCATCGGCAGCTCCCCGCTTTCCTTTCACGCTGCCCGCCGTCCTAGTCCTTGTCGCCCTTTACGCCTCTGTTCACGCGCTGACCCGTTTGCTCTCGTCAGGCAATCTCGGCGAGGACGACCCGCTCGACAACCTGCTCGCGCAGACGCTTGCACCGGGATACAACGTTCAGCACGGTCCGCTCTACGACTGGGCTATTTGGGCGTTGCAGCATCTATTCGGCACCGGCCTTTCAGGCTTCCTGTTTCTGAAATACGCGTTGCTGGTCGTCATGGCCGGATGCATTTTCCAGATCACGAGAAGGATTTCCCAAAGCGCGCTGTGGGCTTTCATCGCCGTTGAATCGATGGCAACGGTGTACCAGATTTTTTGGCGTTTTCACGAAGGCTTTACCCATCGCGTCGGCGCCATGGTGCTGGCCGTGCTTACCGTCTGGGCGATCATCCGACTGCTAGATCACCCGAGCCGCGGCAATTACCTGCTGTGCGCTGCGCTGATCGGCCTCGGCCTTCTCACGGAGCACATCTACGCCTTTGCCTTGTTCGCCACGTTCCTCGCCGCATGGCTGCAGCCATCCATGCGAAAAACAGTCTTCTCGCTGCCGATGCTGGCGGCTTTGCCGGTCACATTGCTCATCGTGAGCCCCTACGCGCATTGGCTGAGCGCCGATCCACAGCGTTTTGCAGCCTTGGCCTCAGATCTGTTTCCACCGCTTCCGGCATACTCGGCGAAAGGCTTGGCTGGCAGCCTGCGCGATGCTTTAACCTTCCCCTTGCTGGTGCTCGCGCCCTACATCGTCATCCTGCCGATGGTCTTTCCGGCCATTTTCCGGAGTATTTTCCGGCAGACCCGCCTGCGGTCAGGCAATCCACTCGTTTTCGACCCGAAGCTGTTCCTGTTCCACATTCTGCTCATCGAACTGATCGGACTCGTCATCTTCAACGGCCTGCTCTATTCGCGCTCCAACTACGCGGTACACGTCATCCTGCCAATGGTGGTCATCGCCATTCCCTGGCTGACCGAGAAGGCCCGCGAGACCAACCCCACGCCGCGCCGGGTGCAAGTTTTCATGGCCGTCCTGCTCGGTTTCACCATCACCGCCTACGCCGTGCGCAGTGGCAACCTGTTTGTCTACGAGCCCTTCTGCTCGCGTTGCCGCTGGGCCGTCCCCTTCCCAGAACTCGCCGACAAGCTCCGTGAGCAGGGCTTCGACCAGGGAACGATCATCGTCAATGACCCCCATGTCGGCGGGAACCTCCGCCGCTTCTTCCCCGATTCCCGCATTGTGATGCCCGGCCTGCCCGTTTCGGCCGGCGATGCCAGAAAAATCGCCGTCGTCTGGCCCGTATCGGACAAGAATCCTGATATGCCAGCCGACCTGCGCAACGCCACCGCTGCCGCGCACGTCGTGACGCCGCCGGGAATCGTCGAGCTGCCCTGGAAGCATCTCTGGAAGCCGCTTGGTTACCGGACCTCTACTTGGGGCACGGCGATCATGGAGACACCGAACTAGCAGGCTGGGTGCGCCAACAATCGCGGGTATAATCATGGGTTTTCCCCTTTTCCGACAAGCCCATGGAACTCGCCAAAGCCTTCGAACCCGCCGACATTGAACGCCGCTGGTATCCCGAGTGGGAAGCCCAGAATTACTTCGCTGCTGGCGTTGACCGC
This sequence comes from Dechloromonas sp., assembly GCA_016790815.1. Classification (GTDB taxonomy): domain Bacteria; phylum Pseudomonadota; class Gammaproteobacteria; order Burkholderiales; family Rhodocyclaceae; genus Azonexus. The sequence continues at coordinate 13,221 of JAEUOG010000004.1, read as the reverse complement.
AGCAAGGCGCCTGACGAGAACTTCTGCATCCTGCTGCCGCCGCCGAACGTGACCGGCACGCTGCACATGGGCCATGGCTTCAACCAGACCCTGATGGACGCCCTGACCCGCTACTACCGGATGCGCGGCCACAACACGCTGTGGCAACCGGGCACCGACCACGCCGGCATCGCGACGCAGATCGTCGTCGAACGCCAGCTCGACGCACAAGGCATCAGCCGCCACGACCTCGGCCGCGAGAAGTTCCTGGAAAAGGTCTGGGAATGGAAGGAATACTCCGGCAACACCATCACCAAGCAGATGCGCCGCATGGGCACCAGCCCGGACTGGAAGCGCGAGCGCTTCACGATGGATGCCGGCCTCAACAAGGTCGTCACCGAAACCTTCGTCCGCCTGTTCAACGAGGGCCTGATCTACCGCGGCAAGCGCCTGGTGAACTGGGACCCGAAGCTGCATACCGCTGTGTCCGACCTCGAAGTCGTGCAGGAGGAAGAAGACGGCTTCATGTGGCACATCCGCTATCCGCTGGCCGATGGCTCGGATAGCCTGGTGGTGGCGACGACCCGTCCGGAAACCATGCTCGGCGACACCGCCGTGATGGTTCATCCGGAAGACGAGCGCTACAAGCACATGATCGGCAAGATGGTGAAGCTGCCGTTGACCGATCGCGAAATCCCGATCATTGCCGATTCCTACGTCGATCTCGAATTCGGCACTGGCTGCGTCAAGGTGACGCCGGCCCATGACTTCAACGACTATGCGGTTGGCCAGCGCCACGGCCTGCCGATGATTTCGATCCTGACGCTGGATGCCAAGATCAACGAGAACGCGCCCGAGAAATACCGTGGCCTCGACCGCTTCGACGCCCGCAAGGCCGTTGTCGCCGACCTCGAAGCCCTCGGCATCCTCGAAAAGACCGACAAGCACAAGCTCAAGGTGCCGCGCGGCGACCGGACCAATGTGCTCATCGAACCGATGCTCACCGATCAATGGTTCGTCGCCATGTCGAAGCCTGGCGACGACGGCAAGTCGATCACCGAGAAGGCGCTCGACGTCGTCCATTCCGGCGAAATCAAGTTCTACCCGGAAAACTGGGTCAATACCTACAACCAGTGGCTCAACAACATCCAGGACTGGTGTATTTCCCGCCAGCTGTGGTGGGGCCACCAGATTCCGGCCTGGTACGGCGATATCGGCCAGATTTTTGTCGCTCACAACGAAGAAGAGGCCTATCGCCAGTATCTTTCTGCAGCCCCTGTTTCAGAAAACAAGACACTGGCTCTAACTACGGGGATTTTGAGTGGCAATTTTAATGAGGCCTGCACTCAATTTGGCATCTCACCGCTGAGCCGCGACGAAGATGTCCTCGACACATGGTTCTCGTCCGCCCTGTGGCCGTTCTCGACGCTGGACTGGACGGGCGACGAGGCCATTGACGCCGCCAACCCGATTTTGCAGCAATATTTGCCGTCGACCGTGCTGGTCACCGGCTTCGACATCATCTTCTTCTGGGTCGCCCGCATGGTCATGATGACCAAGCAGATCACCGGCCAGATTCCATTCAAGCACGTTTATGTTCACGGCCTGATCCGCGACGGCGAAGGCCAGAAGATGTCGAAGTCCAAAGGCAACGTGCTCGACCCGATTGACCTGATCGACGGCATCGGCCTCGACGCGCTGATCGAAAAGCGCACCACCGGCCTGATGAACCCGAAGCAGGCCGAGAGCATCGCCAAGAAAACGAAGAGAGAGTTCCCGGAAGGCATCGCCTCCTTCGGCACCGACGCCCTGCGCTTCACTTTCGCCAGCCTTGCCTCGCCCGGCCGCGACATCAAGTTCGACCTGAATCGCTGCGACGGCTACCGCAATTTCTGCAACAAGCTGTGGAACGCCACGCGCTTCGTGCTGATGAACGTCGAAGGCCACGATCTGGCCCTAGAACACCAGCAAAACGGCCCGGCCTGCGGCGGTTCCGCCCCGCTCGAGTTCAGCTTCGCCGACCGCTGGATCGTCAGCCAGTTGCAGCGCGTCGAGAAGGAAGTCGAACAGCATTTCACCGACTACCGTTTCGACCTCGTTGCCCAGGCCATCTACAAATTCATCTGGGACGAGTTCTGTGACTGGTACCTGGAAATTGCCAAGGTCGAGATTCAGACCGGCAACGATGCCCAGCAGCGCGGTGCCCGCCGGACCTTGGTGCGCACGCTGGAAGCCGTGCTGCGCCTGGCCCACCCGCTCATTCCGTTCATCACCGAAGAGCTGTGGCAGACCGTCGCGCCGATCGCCGGGCGCAAGACGCACGAGTCGATCATGCTCGCCGCCTACCCGCGCGCCGAGGAGTACAAGATCGACCCGGCTTCTGAAGCCAAGGTCGAGCGCCTCAAGGCCCTGGCCTACGCGACGCGCAACCTGCGTGGCGAGATGAATGTCTCCCCGGCCCTGCGCATGCCGCTGCTGGTGGCCGGTGGTGGCGCCGAGATTTCCGAGTTCGCAGCGATCCTGCAAGCTCTGGGTAAGCTCTCCGAGGTACAAATCGTTTCCGACATGCCGGCCGATGCCATGGCACCGGTGGCCGTGGTCGGTGAAACCCGCCTGATGCTCAAGGTGGAGATTGACGTTGCCGCCGAACGCGTACGCCTCGCCAAGGAAATCGAGAAGCTCGAAAAGCAGATTTCGATTGCCCAGGGCAAGCTCGCCAACGAAGGCTTCGTCGCCCGCGCCCCGGCCGCCGTGATCGATCAGGAAAAGCAGCGGGTAGCCGGTTTCACGGCGACGCTGGAACAACTCAAGCCCCAGTTGGCCAAGCTGGGTAACCAATAAGGATTTACATGGTTCAGGACAAACGCGGGCTTCTCGCAAAGATTTTCATAGCACTGATGATTTTTTCAGCGCTGGTTGGCGTGTGGAGCATCGCTTTCATGATCTCGTGGCCGAAAGAGAAAACCGATGTCTGGAAGCCGGAATTCCGCTTGGTCGCTAACTGCGCCAACAAGGAAACCTGCGGCTTTGCCTACAAGGATCTCGCTGACGCAAAGGCACAAGGCCTCTACACCTCGCTGACGCCTGCGGAACCGGCTGGTGACGTTCAGGAAGAACACAACTGGCTCAAGTGGAAAATTGAAAACGGGATTTTCGAGGTCAAGGCGTCTTCCTGGCACTTCCAAACCACGATCCGCTACACGGTCGAAAACGAAGTGCCGATCCTGCTCGATTATCAGGATGTCGATGTCACCAGGTCCTTCTTCTATGGCATTGCCGCCGCGCTTTTCTCGATGCTCGGCATCTATTTGCGCAAGCTGCGCGGCTGATTGTTCTCCCGATGGCCGCGGCAGACGAATGCTGCGGTCAACCGGAAAAACCAGCCTAAATTGAAGTCAGCGCTGCAATGTAACGCGCACCAGGCCCCGTAGCGCATTGCCAAGCCAGAAACCGTCGGCCAGATCATCTGGCCACAAAACCGCTTCCCGCGCTTTACCGGAAGCCAGGAAACTGGCACGCAACACGCCGGGCAAGGCACCACTATCCAGTGGCGGCGTCAGCAACACGCCATCGCGCTCGACAAAGACATTGCTGCGCGCCCCCTCGGCGACCTCGCCGCGCTCATTGAGAAACACCAGATCGAAAACCGGCGAGTCAGCCGGCAGGCTGCGCAATGCCGCATCGTAAAGCGGCCGGACCGTTGTCTTGTGGCGACGCAGCACATCGCGAGAATCGATACGCCGTTCGGCCAATGCTGCGACACGCACTTCCGGCGCCGCACCATCGAAGGCCACCGCCTGCACATCCATGGCGCCAGCCTTGTCGAGCGTCAGGCGAACACGCCAGGTTCCCTTCGTCGGCTGCCGCCCCAGCTCCTTGAACAACAATTGCTCGTCGACTGGAAAGCCGAAATACGCTGCCGATCGCTTCAGACGGGCGAAATGCCCCGCCCACATCGGATAGACGCCATCATCCCGGCGCAGGGTTTCGATCAGCTGCAAGCCCGGATCGCAATCACGCAGGAATTTCGACTTGAGCTGACACTCATGCCATTCAGCGTCCGGCTGCGAATCAGCGACGATGCCGCTGCCCAAGCCGAGCTTGCCGCGGCCGTCCGCACCTAACTCCAGTGTGCGAATCGCCACGTTGAGCCGAAAATCGCCATCCGGCGCCAGCCAGCCCAGGGCACCGGTATAAATGCCGCGTTCGGCCTTCTCCAGCCCAGCCGCAATTTGCATGGCGCGAATCTTCGGCGCCCCGGTGATCGAACCGCAGGGGAAAATGGCACACAGGATCTCGCCGAAACTGCGGCCAGCGACATCGGCCGAAATCTCCGACACCATCTGCCATAGCGTCGGGTATTCCTCGATATCGAACAGCCGCTCGACCACAACGCTCCCCTTCTTCGCAACGCGGCCCAGATCATTGCGCAGCAAGTCCACAATCATCAGGTTTTCCGCGCAGTCCTTTTCGGAATTGCGCAACTGTTCCGGCGTTTCGCTACGCGGCGCCGTGCCCTTCATCGGCTTGGTCAGCAGGCGGTCTGCGCGGCGCTCCAGAAACAGTTCCGGCGAAAGCGAAACGAGGCCATGCCGATCATCGCCAACAAACCCGCCATAGCGAACCGGCTGATGCTCGCGCAAGCGTGCGTAGAGTGCAAAGGGCGAGCCGAACCAGTCGAATTCGAGCGGAAAGGTGAAATTGACCTGATAGCAGTCGCCTTCAAAAATCAGTCGTTTTATCCGGTTGACCGCAGAAGTATAGGTTTCCATGTCAATGGCAGGCTGCAGTGCCCCGACACCGGCACTGCCGCTGCCCCAGCGCGTCAGACAGAGCGATGCCTCGTCTTTGGTCAGCGAAACACGGTTCGCAAACCGCCAGAATCTGGCCAATGGTTGCCTGCCGGGCAACCAACCCGGTGGCGCGGACTTGGGCTCGAGCAGATAGCCCAGTTCGTAGTCCAGCGCAACGACTGTCCACTGCGGATCATTCAGCAGCGTCTGCAACACCTGCTGCAAGGAGGCCGAATCGCAGACATCGAGGCAATCGATCAGCCCATCAAAACGCCAAGCAGCGGGTTCGCCTTCCGGCGCCCGCCTGTCCTCAAAAAATGCGGAGAATTCAGAGCTTATTTGCGCTTCAGGTAGTACTCAAAGACGCGATTTTCTTCTTTCTGCGAAACCAGCTCATTTCCGGTTTGCTTGGCAAACGCCGGAAAATCCTTCAGGGAGCCGGGATCAGTCGCCAGCACGCGCAGAATCTGGCCAGACTCCATCTCGGCAAGCGTCTTCTTGGTACGCAGGATGGGCAACGGGCAATTCAGCCCCTTTACGTCAAGGTCGCGATTAAATTCCATGTTCATTCGGCCAAATGGATTAGAGGCACGATTTTACCTCGATTAATTGCGCTTTTCCTTCTGTTCGTCGAACAGGCGCTGCTTCAGTTCGCGCAAACGCGCATCGATGGACGACATCTCAAAGAAATTCGCGTCGCCGGCTTTCTGGGCCTGGTGCAATTGCTCAATCGCGCCTGCAGTCTGGCCCTGCAAGGCGAAAGCCTCGGCCAGCGCACGATGCTGCATGGCCTTTCTGCCTAGTCCGGCGTAACTCTCCGCGCGCATGCGATGCAAACGGACGTCGTCCGGATAACTTCCCAGTTTCGCCTCGGTGAAACGAAGCGCCTCGTCATGGCGACGCGTACCAATCAAGGCAGCAGCATAGCCGTAAAGCAAACCCAGGTTGAGCGGGTAACGCACCATCGAGTCACGATAGATTGCCAGCCCCTCCACTTCATTACCCTTGGCAATCAGAACATCCGCCCGCAAATGCTCCAGCATCGGGGCGGATGCTTTGAGGCGACGAATGATCTCGAACTCCCGTTCAGCCCCGTCCCAATCGCGATTGCGGTAATGGGCATACGCCAGACCGTAGCGAATGGCGGCCTCCGAGGCGAATTTCCGTTCGCGCAGCAAGTTACCCATGTCCTTGATCGCGTCGCCAGGCGTCCCCTGCATGGCCCTCACCTTGGCACGGACCAGCTGGAAGTCGACGCTATCCGGCACCTGCCGATAGGGCACCGCCTGCTCGCGATTCTGCATGTCGGTGAGACGCTCACCCGACAGCGGGTGGGTACGCAGATAAGCTGTCGCGTTGTTTTCGTACAACCGGACTGCCTTTTGGAGACGATCGAAAAACACCCCCATGCCACGGACATCAAAACCCGCCTTGCCCAGTATCTCGAAGCCCTGCCGGTCCGCCTCGCGCTCGAAATCCCGGGAAAACGCCAGTCGGGCCGAGATAGCCCCAGCCTGCGTCGTCGCAATCGCAGCACCAGCCATCTGCCCACTGGAACGTGCCGCCAGCAAGGCAAGTGCCATAGCGACCATCGACGCCATGCCGATCTGCTTGGACTGAAAAACCTGCCGCGCGATATGGCGCTGGGTGACGTGCGATATTTCATGCGCCAGCACACCAGCCAGTTCAGACTCAGTCTGCGCCGACACGATCAGCCCGGTATGGACCCCGATGTAGCCCCCAGGCATGGCAAACGCATTAATGTTCCGATCATCGATCGGAAAAAAATAAAAGCCGAATCCCGGATCACTGCTCACGGCAGCGAGGCGTCCGCCCAACTGGTTCAAATACGCCTCGATATCGGCATCGTCGAGATACGTCGGTTCACGCCAACGAATTTCATGCATGATCTGCTGCCCGATTTTTTTCTCGGTACTCAACGACAAATCGTTGCTGGCGACATCACCCAGTTCCGGCAGATCATCGGCGGCAACCGGCTGCAGGGCAAGCGTGCAGGCGAGAAAGGCAGCGATGAAGCGTTGGCTCAGGTGCATGGTGCTATGATACCGCAGCCCAGAATCCCGCCATTCCGGCGGACGATAACCAAACGTAAATCCCGTGACCACCCAGAACCTGACTCATTTTGACAGCGCCGGCCAAGCCCACATGGTCGACGTTGGCGCCAAAACCGAAACAGCTCGCATTGCCCGTGCAGCCGGCAGCATTTTCATGAAACCGGAAACACTTTCGCTAATTTGCTCAGGCACGGCGAAAAAAGGCGATGTGCTGGGCATAGCACGCATCGCTGCGATCCAGAGCTCAAAACGCACTGGCGACCTGATTCCCCTGTGCCATCCGATTGCCCTGACCCGCGTTACCGCCGATTTTTTGATCGACGAGGCCCAAAATGCGGTTCATTGCGAAGTCGTCGCGGAATGTTTTGGTCGAACCGGTGTCGAAATGGAAGCGCTGACCGCAACATCGATAGGCCTTCTCACCATTTACGACATGTGCAAGGCCGTCGACCGCGGCATGCGTATCGAAAACCTTCGCCTGCTGGAGAAATCCGGTGGCAAGTCTGGCCATTGGGTCTCCGAATAACTTTTCCGCAATCGAACATGTCAGAACTACGCAGAAAACTCCTGAAAGGCGGCGTTTCCGCCACGCTGTTGTCGCCTCTGCTCGGTAGCGGGCTACTCCTGCCTACAAGCCTCCTGGCCGCCGAGTGGAACAAGAACGCCTTCACCGCCCGTAACGCCAACGACGCCCTGAAAGCCTATGGCAGCACCAATGCACCTGAGTCACGCGATATCGTGATCAACGCGCCGGAGATCGCCGAAAACGGCGCCAAGGTAGAGATCGAGGTAACGAGCAATATCGCCAACACGCGCAGCCTCGCCATCTTCGCCGACAAAAATCCGATGCCGCTGAGCGCTGCGTTCGAGTTCTCCGGCTCAGTGCTGCCATATGTAAAGGCCCAACTCAAGATGGCCGAGAGCATGCGCATTAGGGCAGTAGCCAAATCATTGGATGGAAAATCCTACGTTGCCTTCCGCGAAATCAAGGTAACGCTTGGCGGATGTGGAGGTTGAGCGTGGCTGACCAGATCAAGATTCGCGCGCAGAACCAGGGCGAAATCACCGACATTCGCATCCTCATGCAACACCCTATGGAAACTGGCCAGCACAAGGACGACAAGGGTCAAAGCCTGCCGATGCACTTCATCCAGACCTTCGCAGTCAGTCTGAATGGAAAGCCGATCATCGACGGGCAACTGAACACGTCTATTTCGAAAAATCCGTTGTTCACCTTCAAAGCACGTGGCATCAAATCCGGTGACAAGCTGACGGTGGCCTGGGTAGACAACGGTGGTGACCGACGTCAGGATGAAATCACCGTCGCTTGAGACCTTTTCGCACACCAAAGAAAAAGCCCGTCTGAATTCAGACGGGCTTTTTTACGTGCTGCTATCCGAAGCTTAGGTGCTCTGGATATTGGAAGCCTGCTTGCCCTTGGGGCCTTGCACGACGTCGAAGGAAACTTTCTGGCCTTCCTTCAGAGTCTTGAAACCATTCATGTTGATGGCGGAAAAATGTGCGAAGAGATCTTCGCTGCCATCATCAGGAGTGATAAAGCCAAAACCCTTGGAATCATTGAACCACTTGACTGTACCGATTGCCATGTTTGCAACTTTCTTACAAAAAACGAACAAATTTACGGGTCTCCCCGACTCCCTGTTTGAACTCAGTGACCCGGTGCATTACAGCAACCTCGATACAGCTTGAAGCCAAACACGATTGCTTTCTACGCCATTCGAATTTTGTCGTCAACAAGTTTCGATGCGGCAGCGCAGCATTTCCGGACTGATCAAATCCCTTACCTGATCTGGAATTCGGCCAAATCGTCCCAATGTTTTATATTGCAGATTAAGACGGACTGTATAAAATCGAACGCATGGCTACAAAGGCACACGAAGGCGGGCAACTAGCGACACAGCGCAGCAAGCTGGGCCCGCCGAAGATGTTCAAGGTTCTGCTGCTGAACGACGATTACACGCCAATGGAATTCGTGATTACCGTTCTGCAGCGGTTTTTTTCTCTGGATACTGAACAAGCAACGCAAATCATGCTCAAAGTTCACAACGAGGGTCGTGGCGTCTGCGGGATTTTTCCGCGGGACATTGCTGCAACCAAGGTTGAACAGGTCATTGCATTCGCACGCCAGCACCAACACCCGCTTGCCTGCATCATGGAGGAAAACTGATGATTGCCCAGGAACTCGAAGTCAGCCTGCACATGGCCTTTGTCGAGGCGCGTCAAAAACGCCACGAGTTCATTACTGTCGAACATCTGCTGCTGGCGCTGATCGACAACCCCTCGGCAGCCGAGGCGCTGCGCTCCTGTGGCGCCAAGACCGACACCCTGCGCAAGGATCTGACCAATTTCATCGACGAGCACACACCAACGGTGTCCGGAGACGACGACATCGACACGCAACCGACGCTCGGTTTTCAGCGCGTCATCCAGCGGGCAATCCTGCACGTCCAGTCTTCGGGCAAGAAGGAAGTCAACGGTGCCAACGTTCTGGTTGCCATCTACGGTGAAAAGGATTCGCATGCCGTCTATTTCCTGCAAAAGCAGGGAGTGACACGCCTGGACGTGGTGAATTACATCTCGCACGGCATCAGCAAGGTGCCACAACAAGCCAAGGCGGCTCCCGAGGGTGAAGTTGAAACCGACGGCGAAAAGGGCGAAGCCGGGCCGCTGGAGCAATACACGATCAACCTCAATGCACTGGCATTGCAGGGCAAGATCGACCCGCTGATTGGTCGCGACAAGGAACTGGAACGCGTAATCCAGACGCTCTGCCGCCGCCGCAAGAACAATCCGCTGCTGGTTGGCGAAGCCGGTGTCGGCAAGACGGCTATCGCCGAAGGTCTGGCGCGCAAGGTTGTCGAAGGCGAGGTACCGGAAATCCTGGCCAAGGCCAATGTCTATTCGCTGGACATGGGTTCCCTGCTGGCCGGCACCAAGTATCGTGGCGACTTCGAGCAGCGCCTGAAAGGCGTCCTCAAGGCGTTGCAGGATAACCCGCACGCCATCCTGTTCATTGACGAAATCCACACCCTGATTGGTGCCGGCTCGGCGTCCGGCGGAACGCTCGATGCCTCCAACCTGCTCAAGCCTGCATTGTCGTCCGGGCAGCTCAAGTGCATCGGGGCGACGACCTACACCGAATTCCGCGGCATTTTTGAGAAGGACAGCGCGCTTTCCCGCCGCTTCCAAAAAATCGATGTCACCGAGCCTTCCGTCGCCGAAACGGTAGAAATCCTCAAGGGCCTGAAAGCGCGTTTCGAGGCCCATCACGGCATCAAATATTCCGCCACGGCGATTTCGTCGGCTGCCGAACTCTCGGCACGCTACATCACTGATCGCCACCTGCCTGACAAGGCCATTGATGTTATCGATGAGGCTGGTGCAGCGCAGCGTATCCTGCCGAAATCGAAGCAGAAAAAAGTCATCAACAAAACGGATATCGAGGAGATCGTTGCCAAGATCGCCCGCATTCCGTCGCAGCATGTCACGCTTGACGACCGCGGCGCACTGAAAAATCTCGATCGCGACCTCAAGGCTGTCGTCTTCGGCCAGGACAAAGCCATCGATGCATTGGCCAAGGCCATCAAGATGGCCCGTTCGGGGCTAGGCAACCCCGGCAAGCCGATCGGCTCATTCCTGTTCAGTGGCCCGACTGGCGTCGGCAAGACGGAAGTAGCCAAGCAACTGGCCTACTGCCTGGGCGTTGAATTGCTCCGCTTCGACATGAGCGAGTACATGGAACGCCACGCGGTGTCCCGCCTTATCGGCGCGCCACCGGGTTATGTCGGCTTCGAACAGGGCGGCCTGCTCACCGAGGCGGTAACCAAGAAGCCGTATTGCGTGCTGCTTCTCGACGAAATCGAGAAGGCTCATCCGGATATCTTCAACATCCTGCTGCAGGTCATGGACCACGGCACGCTGACCGACAACAACGGGCGCAAGTCGGATTTCCGCAACGTGGTGATCATCATGACCACGAACGCTGGCGCTGCCGATCTGCAGAAGTCGAACATGGGATTCACCAATTCGCGTCAGACCGGCGACGAGATGGTTGAAATCAAGCGTCTGTTTACCCCGGAGTTCCGGAATCGACTCGATTCGACAATTTCCTTCGCCCCCCTCGACCACGAGGTCATCTTGCGGGTCGTCGACAAGTTCCTGATGCAACTCGAGGAACAGCTCCACGAGAAAAAGGTGGAAGCCCATTTCACCGATGCGGTCAAGGAACTGCTCGCCGAGAAAGGCTTCGATCCGCTCATGGGCGCCCGTCCGATGGCTCGCTTGATTCAGGACACCATCCGCTCAGCGCTGGCCGACGAGTTGTTGTTTGGCAAGCTGTCCAGCGGTGGGCGTGTTACGGTCGACCTCGACAAGGACGGCAAAATCAAACTCGATTTCGAGGAAGAAAAAGCAGAAGCCACCGTCTGACGATTGCCATCCACCCCGAAAGCCGTGCAAGATTGCACGGCTTTTTTATTTCGAGGATTCCCGCATGACCTTCAAGACCCCTGACCTTTGCGATCAATTTGAAGCCGAACTGGGCAAAACCGTACGTGTCGTCGCCCCGATGTTCCAGCGTTTCGGCGGCCGTGCAAGCTTTTCCGGCGAGATCGTTACCCTGAAGATTTTCGAGGACAACTCGCTGGTCCGAGAGGCTTTTGCCGAAGATGGCAAGGGAAAGGTTCTCGTGATCGACGGTGGCGGCTCGCTTCGCTGCGCCTTGGTCGGCGACCAACTCGCCATTCTGGCAGCCAAGAACGGGTGGGCCGGTGTTGTCGTGTACGGGTGCATTCGGGATTCGGGTGACATCAACGGCATCGACATCGGTGTCCGGGCACTCAATACGCATCCGCAGAAGAGCATCAAAAAAGGGGTTGGCGACAGGGATATCGCGGTCACCTTCGGTGGCGTCACCTTCCACCCAGGCGAATATCTCTACGCCGACGAGGATGGCGTTCTGGTCAGCAGCAAAATTTTGTGCTGACGCAGCGCAACTCCATTTCACAAAAACAAACAGCGTTTTGCATCGTGAAACACTGGATGCAACTCGCTGTTTTTATTAAAAATAAAAATGTCTTATGTCTTATATAAGACTGTTGCTGCCCCGCAAAAAAATCACTATACTTTGTTCCATCGCCACTGCACCATAGCGACTCGGTTTTTTGCCGAAACCCCCAAACCAATTTACCTGAGGAATTCACATGAGCACTCGCGAACAGCAAATCGCCGCCCTCGAAAAAGACTGGGCTGAAAACCCCCGCTGGAAGGGCATCAAGCGCGGCTACTCCGCTGCTGACGTCGTCCGCCTGCGCGGTTCTTTCCAGGTCGAGCACACCCTGGCCCGTCGCGGCGCCGAGAAGCTGTGGGATCTGGTCAACAACACCCCCTACGTCAACTGCCTGGGCGCCCTGACCGGCGGTCAAGCCGTTCAGCAAGCCAAGGCCGGCATCAAGGCCATCTACCTGTCCGGCTGGCAAGTTGCTGCTGACAACAACGAATACGCCGCCATGTACCCGGATCAGTCGCTGTACCCGGTGGACTCCGTGCCGAAGGTTGTCGAGCGCATCAACAATGCCTTCAACCGCGCTGACGAAATCCAGTGGTCCAAGAACATCAACAAGGGCGATGCTGGCCACGTTGAATACCACCTGCCGATCGTTGCTGACGCTGAAGCCGGTTTCGGCGGCGTGCTCAACGCCTACGAACTGATGAAGGCCATGATCCGTTCCGGCGCTGCCGGCGTGCATTGGGAAGATCAGCTGGCTTCCGTCAAGAAGTGCGGCCACATGGGCGGCAAGGTTCTGGTTCCGACCACCGAAGCCATCCAGAAGCTGATCGCTGCTCGTATGGCTGCTGACGTTTATGGCGTGCCGACCCTGGTTATCGCCCGTACCGACGCGGAAGCAGCTGACCTGCTGACCTCCGACTACGACGAGAACGACAAGCCGTTCCTGACTGGCGAGCGCACTGCCGAAGGCTTCTACAAGACCAAGAAGGGTCTGGACCAGGCCATCTCCCGCGCCATCGCTTACGCTGACTACGCCGACCTGGTGTGGTGCGAAACCGGCACGCCGGATCTGGAATTTGCCCGCAAGTTCGCCGAAGCCGTGCATAAGGTTCACCCGGGCAAGATGCTGGCCTACAACTGCTCCCCCTCCTTCAACTGGAAGAAGAACCTGGACGATGCCACCATCGCCAAGTTCCAGAAGGAACTGGGCGCCATGGGCTACAAGTACCAGTTCATCACCCTGGCTGGCATCCACTCCATGTGGTACAACATGTTCGATCTGGCCCAGGACTACGCCGCCCGCGGCATGTCTGCCTACGTCGAGAAGGTTCAGGAGCCGGAATTC
>JAEUOG010000069.1 GCA_016790815.1 Dechloromonas sp. | reverse complement strand
TAGCAGGGTGTTCGGGATACCTACTGTCGCCTCCCGCCAGGTGGGCAGGTATACATCATCGCCGCGCCGAACTGCCCGACGCTGCCGGGCCTGTCGCACCTCCGTTATTGAAGCGTTGTCGGGTAGCACCAGGACGGGCTCCTCCTCGGCAGCTATCTGCCGTAGCTGGCTGCGTGCAACAGACTCGAGCGTTGCGGCGGCCGCGCAGATAAGGTCTTGGGTAAGGACGTCCGCTGCCGACTCCGCCGCGCACCGCGTAGCCGCAGCCTGGGCCTGAAGTGCGGCAATCTGCTCAGCGCTGCGCCGCTTGGCCATGTCTGGCTCCTGATGCGCGTTCAACGTACGCGGCCAGGAGACCGCGAAGAACGACCGATGCACAGAGGCCTTGCAGCGCGCACAACGAGGCAAATTCGTTCTTCAGGTCATCCGGAACCCAGACTTTCATCTGGACCGAGCCGGCACGATGCCGGTCGCCAGGTTTTTCGATTTTGGTTTTCATGTCTCTTCTCCACCTGGGCCCAATGGGGCCCCACATGAATCGGTATAGCGCGCTGGAGGAGCATGACGAACGACAGACGGTACCCAGAATGGGTTCAACGCTGCCTGAAAACACGTTTTACTTGGCGTCGAAACACATGCTGCTTGTCGTGGCCCCACATTTCGCTTGGCCTCAAAACACGCCATGGCACCCCTGCCGACAAAATCTCCCCACCGGGCAAGGCATTTTCATGGGTATCCACGCCCGTAATCCTTAATCCTTTAATCACCCCCCCCCGCCTGCATCTCTCTGGGTGTGCGCCTCTCTACGTCGCAAAGCAGCTTGAACGTCAGGAGCCTGAAAATGGGTTCAACGTCTTTCCGGTGGGCAGCCTGCTTCTGGCAACCAGGTGGCTGGTGAGGTGGCTCGTCAGTGAGCAGCGTCTACCCGGACCGGCAAGGCGGATTGGTATGCCATCACATAACAGCCCTGGCAGCCCTCATGCAGCCTGTGGAGCGCTACGCCAGTTCGCTCGATTACGGCCATAGGCCAAGTAGAAGGTAGCCAACGCCGATGACGATAAATTTCCTACCGCCAAGGGTGGCACGCAAACCAAATACGCTGCGCAACGCGTTAGGAGCGATGCTGACATGAGTGTCGTTGCGCGTCGCTTTACTTGAGCGTTGCAGGCTTAACCGATGGGTTCGCAGTAGCAACATCTCACTGCCTTGGTTAAGCCATGCCCGGAGAGGATGCCTGCTGGTCCCATCAGCCGGGTTTTCGGTATCCAATGCCAGCGGAGAGAGGAATCAACAAGGACGGCCGCAATGTCCTGCACCTCTCCCCGCGACAATAGTTCCGAATTGTTAATGAGCGAGCAAAACGCCTACTGGTCGAGCGATGCTACCGAAACGATGTGCTTGAGTTGGTCCAGCAGTTCCGGGTGTCGTTGCTGGATAAATCGGTCCACGGCTTCGTTCTCGAGCAGCTTGGCGACGTACCCGCGCGCCAGCACCAGATTCAGCACATCGTCAGCGTAATTTCGTTCAATCAGTTCGTACTGTCCTTGCAGCTTGGCCATTTCTCGCTCCATTCGCAGCATTTGCTCGGCTGACACGCCGGCCAATTTCTTGGCTTTCTGCCCATCGTAGAGTTGCTCGGCCGGCGTCGCCGCCAACAGCGCCTCGGCATAGGGAATGGTCAGGTTATTGGCCAGCAGCATGAGGTCAACGCATTCGACTTGCCTTGTTGGTTTCATCTTTCGCAGTAGCCGGGAAATCTCCGCAGAAAACTGCCTATCCTTCAGCAGCTCGACCGCCTCGGGGCAAATACCGTCGAGCAATTTCACCTTCTTGAGGATTTGCGAGACATCGACATTGAGGGCACGGGCCAGTCGCGCCGCTGGAACACCGCGCTGAACGGCCTTGCGCAACATGCGATGCTCGCCAATGGTCGCCAGGCGGTTGATTTTGGTGTTGTAGGTGTAGGTCTCGTCATCGGTGGCCACCAGGCAAAGCGCTTCTTCGTATCCGAGTTCTCGTAAGGCCAGCAGTCGCGCATGGCCATCGAGCACCAGATGACTACCGTCGGCCTGCATCGTCGAAATCGACAGCGGTTCGATGAGCCCCACCTCCTCGAGAGAACTGACGATTTGTTTGTACTTGACCGAGGCAACCAGGCCAGCCGGGATTTTTTTGGAAGGCAGCAGCTTGTCGAGCGGGACCAGGCAGGTTTCGGGGATAAATCCCAACAGGGGGCCATTCACGCAGGACCTCCGTTCGGCCAGACACGGTTCGCCAGGTAATTGGGCATGGTGTCCAGGTGCTCGGCACGCAACAGGGTGACGAAGTTCTCGTCGGCGAGGAGTTGGCGCAGTGCGCTGACCACAAACAGCAGCCGTTGCTGGGTTAGCTCAGCCTTCTTCACGACGAGCTTTTGTCGTTCGACCTCACGCTGATAGGTGCGCACCAGACTCGAGGCAGTGACATCCGTTTTTCCGCTGGGAGCTCGTTTGGCGCCACTACGTCCCAAGGTTTGACGGCGTTCGATGACCTTGCGCGTTTCCAGAAGTTGTTTGCCCCGCAAGCGCCCGGATTCGTAGGCCTCCTGCATGGCGCCCTGTAATGCCTTGTCATCGTCCCCTGCGCCGACGATGTCCAGCGCCGTATTCAGCGGCACCCGGCCGGTTTCTACGGCTACCAAAAGGCGTTCCTCGCCGTGGTCGAGTAGTTTCAGAACGCCAGACACATAGGTCTGCGTCAGTCCGGTCTTAGTCGCAATGTCCTTGGCAGCATAGCCAAGGTCACCGAGGCGCTTGATGCTCGACAGGATTTCTAGCGGTCGGTACTGTCGGCGGGCCATGTTTTCCGCCAAGCTGATGATGTACGCCGCCTCGTCATCGACCTCCACGACTAAGGCTGGAATTTCCGTATGGCCCAGCGCACGGAAGGCGTTCAGTCGCCCTTCGCCACAAACCAGCAGGTATCGCTCGGTACCGTCTTCGCCGGTTCGGGGCGTAACCGTCACCGGCTTTTTGAGGCCAACCTTCTGGATGTTGCCGACGATGTCCTCATAGACACGTTTATTCCGTTCGCGAGGATTGATAACCTCGATGCGGTCTATGGCGATGGTTTTGAGGGGACGCTTTTTCAGGGGTGAGGTCATGCTGCCCTCCGAATCCGCCGGCGTTCAGCCATCCCGACCAGGTAATCCAGGGTATCGAAGCGATAGCAATCGAACTCCACCGCATTGACCTCGGCCAGTCGCAGATTCGTTTCGCCAAAGTCGAGTCGCGGCAACAGGTAGTAGTCGTAGGCGGCGTCATTGTCCGGGGTCAGGCGCACGGCGACGGTGACATCGGGGCAGAGGCTGGTATCCAGCCGTATTTTCCAACGGCGACTGCCGGTACTGGTTGTCAGGCAGCGGGCCAGCACCAGCGACACCGTGAATTCGCGATTGACGGTCAGCAGGTCGGTGGCCGGGTCCCGGTGCACCTCGCCACCGATGGCTTGGATGGCTGCTTCGGTCTCGCCCACAATGGTCGGGTGCAACTGGCGCAAGAAACGGTTGGTTTCGAGGAAGCGATAGTCACGGTCAGGCATGAAGCCTACCTTCTCGTAGGCGCGTATCAAGCTGCCAAACCGATGGGCATAGGCTGCGGCCGATGGCATCCCCTCGGTTTCGTTGATGATGAGCCCGGAGAGCAGACCGCGCGTCTCATACAGCTGACGCAGACGCTCAAGCAATTCGTCGTCACTGTAGCGTCGTGCTCGCGCCCGCAGGATGCCCTGGGTCGTGAAGAACAACTCCGGCGAGACGATGGCCTCAAATGCACCTTCCTTGCGCACCCACATCTCGCCAGGATTGGTCACCCGGGTTTTCTTGAGCTTGAAGGAGATGCGGTTGTAGACGTTGTTGCCAATGTATTTTTCGTTGCTCAGCACCTCGTTTATCGTCCCCCGTGTCCAGGCCCGGTCCAGGTCGGTACGGATGCCTTCGGCGTTGAGGCGTCCCGCAATCTGCGATTCCGAGAGATTGTCATCGATGAACCAACGGTAGATACGGTTGACCACCGCCACCTCTTCGGGAGGGCCGGGGACTAAGATGACCCGGTCGGTTTGCAGGCTTTTGTGCTCGCCACGTGTCAGCATGCTCTTCACCAAGCCA
Organism: Dechloromonas sp.; assembly: GCA_016790815.1. Lineage (GTDB taxonomy): Bacteria > Pseudomonadota > Gammaproteobacteria > Burkholderiales > Rhodocyclaceae > Azonexus. The sequence goes on along the minus strand of JAEUOG010000069.1, from coordinate 3,595 downwards.
TGCTGGTCGATGAGCACCCGGCGAAGGCCATAGCCCGCCGGACCACCTTGCCGATAGCCGAGTTCGATGAGTCGGCATTGGCCTGCAAACACCTTGGCCGACAGCTCACGACTGTATTCGCCGGCCATGGCACGTTTGACCCCTTTGACGATGGTCGACACCGGCGAACCATCGTTGTCGAATTGCTCGGCGACGTAGGTGACGGTGATGCCTTTACGCTTGCAGATGTATTCGTAGTAGGCGCTCTCATCTGCATCCTGAAAACGTCCCCAGCGGCTGACGTCGTACACCAGGATGAGCTGAAAATCTGCCTGACCGGTTTCCACGTCGTGAATCAGCCGTTGCAGTGCTTCCCGGCCATCGATGCGTAAGCCGCTCTTGCCCGCGTCGGCATAGGTGCGAACTATCTGGATGCCGTGGCGGGTGGCGTACTCCCGGATGCGGTCAGCCTGATTCTCGGTGGAGTATTGCTGATGCTCGGTCGACATACGGACATACTCCGCCGCCCGGAACAGGGAGAACTGACCTGTTCCGTTGGTCTGGTCTACTGGGGATGGCATACGGTGTTGCTCCCTTCCTCGTGTCGAGTGCGCAATTGCCGTCCCGTGCAGAAGGCCCCGCCACTGGTTGCTGGTGACGGGGACGCTAACAAGGAATTTACGTCTCGAACATCACGGGCTCATTTGCAATTCAGCCCGTCGACGACCGAAGGTCCTTGCAGCACCGTGATTTCGACGAGCCACGCCGTATCCTTTGCAATCATTTCGGCCGTCGCCGGAATTAGCTGGTAAAGCCCAGAGGGCAAGGCATTCGGGAAGAACGGCGCATCTTTTGCAATTCGCGCCTGATTTCGCGTTTGTTGCTGTGTCCGATTACGTTCGGTGTAGATGGCATGCTCGGCGCGGTACTTTTGCCAGTAGCCGGGATTCTTGGCCGCCCAGTCCTTGAGATACAGGGCATCGTTTTCGCGCATGGCCGGGCTCTCCTGGCGTCGCTTGGCCTGCTTGCGCCGGCGCCGCTCGTTTTGGCAGGTCGGGTTTGAGCAGAATTGCTGATTTTTTGCCTGAGGCCACGGCGTGAATGAATTACCGCAGGCCTTGCATCGTCTGGATGTCATTGCTTTCTCCGAATAATAAGGAGGCTGCAATGCACTACTAGCCTTGGTTTCGAGCAAATGTCGGGTTACGTCGCTTGTCGCTGGTGATATACAGGATGCAAAATCCATACTTCATCAGAAAATGACAAATAGTATGGCTCGTAAAAAATCATCCGTCCTCGATGACCTGGTCGATATTGCTGCCCAGCTTCCTTGGAAGGTCGGCGTCGGATTAGCTGTTATCGCTTATTTCATCCTGCACTACTTTGCGACCCGGGCGCCGCTCACCATGAATCCGGCGGAGTTGAAAGCGCTGGGCAAAACCGTGGGGGACTCGATGACTCACGGGCTAGGCACTATGCTGGCCAGCGTATTTCAGTACATCGTCCCACTCGCTTTTCTGGCCGGCGCATTCATTTCGTACTCGCGTCGGCGCCGTCAGTCAGAACTACATGCCCAGGTGGCCAGTGACCCGGCAGCGGATGCCCTGGAAAAGATGAGTTGGCGGGAGTTCGAAGGCTTGGTGGCCGAAGCCTTCCGTCGCCAGGGTTATCGCATCGTAGAGCGTGGAGGAGATGGCCCGGATGGCGGTGTCGACCTCGAGCTCCATATGGGTAGCGACAAATATCTGGTGCAATGTAAGCAATGGAAGTCGCAGAAGGTCGGCGTGGCTATCGTCAGGGAGCTGTATGGCGTGATGGCCGCAGAACGTGCTGTTGGCGCCTTCGTCGTGGCATCGGGAGCCTTTACCGAAGAGGCGAAGAACTTCGCAGATGGTCGGGCCATTCAGCTATTCGATGCCAAAAAATTGCGCTCGATGATTGGCCATGTCCCCACTGCCGCACCGGTGGAGGAACAGACCGTGCCGGCGTGTCCGAAGTGTGGAAATGAGATGGTGCGCCGGACGGCCAAGAAGGGTGGCAATGCCGGTAACCAATTTTGGGGCTGTTCGCGCTTTCCTGCGTGCACAGGAGTTCGCAACTGATTGACGTGGTGCGATGACGCGTAAGGCGACATACGCCGAACTTGAGCTGCTCGAAAAGCCAAAATCACCTTGTTTTTAAGGGAATTATTTTTTGGACAGCTTATGCTTTATTTTTTACCGATGGGACGGGATATGCTTTATCGGTGTGCGGAGGAAACGTCGGAAAGCCTGATGCCTCGGACAGGTTATGCTTTATTATCCGGTCACTTAATGACTAACGGCACAGGTTGGCCTTTTGCATTTCGGGCTATTTTTTTCGGTTGACCGTAGCAATCAGTCTTCAGCCGAGCAGTTTCCGCTGGTCGAGGTATTTTTCGAGGATTTCCAGCCGCGCTAGTGGGTCGTCGAGTTCGAGCAGTTTTTGCTTGGCGAGGTTCTGGATGGGCAGGACTTCGGTGATGCGGTAGCCGACCCATTCGGCTTCGTCGTAGCGATGGGGTTCGGGCAGGCGCTCGCTGCCGAGGTCGGCGGCGACGCGGCGGAGCAGGGGGAGCAGGCGCTGGCGTTCGGGGGGGAGCGGCGTCGGGCCGGTTTCGGCCAGCAGTTCGACATTTGCTTCAAGCTGGTTGTTGGCGCCGATGCTGGTTTCGATGATGCGGAAGCGGCGACCGCCGTGGGCGGTGATCATCAGGATGCCGAGCTGTTCCATCTCCCAGTTGCCGATGGTGGCGAGCGTGCCGACAGCGTGTGGTTCCGCGGTGGCGCCGACTTCGCTGCCTTTTTCGATGAGGCAGACGCCGAAGGGTGTGCTGGCCTTCATGCAGGCGGCGGCCATATCGAGGTAGCGTTGCTCGAAAATTTTGAGCGGCAGGACGCTGCCCGGGAAGAGCACGGTGTTGAGCGGGAAGAGCGGAATGCGCAGGGTTTCAACGGCGCTGCCCGTGGGGGAGCGGGTGAAGTCGAACCAGCCCATTTCAGCGGTCCTCGCCCCAGCGTTGCATGAGCGTGTGGGGTACGCCGACCTGATCCATGACGCGGGCGACGACGAAATCGACGATGTCCTGGACGCTTTGCGGGTGGTGGTAAAAGCCGGGGCTGGGCGGCAGGATGACGGCGCCGGCGCGGCTCAGGCGCAGCATGTTTTCGAGGTGGATGGCCGAGAATGGCGTCTCACGCGGCACCAGCACGAGCTTGCGGCCTTCTTTCATGACGACGTCGGCGGCGCGCTCGATGAGGTTGTCGGCCAGGCCCTGGGCAATGGCGGCCAGCGTACCCATGCTGCACGGGCAGACGATCATGGCATCGGGTGGGTTGGAGCCGGAGGCGACCGCGGCGAACCATTCTTCGCGGCCGAAAACGGCCAGTTTTTGCGGGTCGACCGCAGGAAAGCGGGCGAGCAGGGCGGCTTTGGCGTCGCTCGGGCGCGATGGCAGTTCGAAATCGAGTTCCTGCTTGGCGACGACCTGCGAGGCTTGAGAATACAGAAGCTGCACCGTGCAGCCGGCTTCGAGCAGGCATTCGAGCAGGCGCAGGCCGTAGGGCATGCCGGAGGCGCCGGTCAGGGCGAGGCAGAT
>JAEUOG010000054.1 GCA_016790815.1 Dechloromonas sp. | reverse complement strand
TTCGAAATCGAGTTCCTGCTTGGCGACGACCTGCGAGGCTTGAGAATACAGAAGCTGCACCGTGCAGCCGGCTTCGAGCAGGCATTCGAGCAGGCGCAGGCCGTAGGGCATGCCGGAGGCGCCGGTCAGGGCGAGGCAGATTTTCATGGGCATTTAGGGCTCGCTCGTCAATAAATTGAACATTTGGCTCGCCGGAGTTGGGCGCGCTGGTTCGTTGCGAATCACTTGTGTGGCTCGCCACACGGCGCGCTCCACGCCTCGCATCGCATCCCAATCCAGCGGCCAAATATCCAATTTATCTCCTTACGAGCTCGGTAGCTTCCGTGGGGGCGGGTTCAGCCAGCAGTTTAGCCGCGATCAGGCCGTTGATGGTGCCGAAAACCAGCGCCGCCGCCGCGAAAACCGGGGTGAGCAGAAAGACGCCGTCGTGCGGGATGAGCCAGACGCGGGCGAGCAGCAACTGGCCACCGATGTGGGCGAAGGCGGCGAGGATGGACAGGCTGACCGGGCCGAACCAGCGTGTCGGCAGATGGCGGGCGAGGCCGAGGGTGAGCAGGCTGAGCGTCGTCCCGGTGAGCGACAGGAAGAAGCCGGGGGCGAGGAAATAGCCGAGCAGCAGGCTGCCGGCCAGCACGCGCAGGGCGCTGACCCAGACCGCCGTGCCCCAGCCGTAGCGGGCCAGCACGACGAGGGTGACGATGTTGGCCAGCCCCGGCTTGACGCCGGGCAGTGGCGACGGGATGGCGGCGTCGACCAGCGAAAGGCCGACCGCCGCCGTGGCCAGCCAGGCGACGCGGCGGTCTTCGGCGGTGACGGTGAGCTCAATAACTGATGGAGTCATAGACCTTCGTCCGCCCCGCGATCTGGACGCTGACGCGGTTGGGGGCGCAGATGGCGATTTCGCCGGGGCGCATGAGCCAGCCTTGCTTTACGCAGTACTGGCGTGGGCTGGGGTCGGAGACGACGCGGGCACGGCCAGGTTCAACGGCGATCAGCGTGGTGCCGAGCGGCCCGGCGACCGCAAACTGTTTGCGCGCCTTGAGGTCGACTTCGGCGAAGACTTTGCCTTCCTGGCGGATGATGGCGCGGTCGGCCAGCCCGCCCTGCCAGAAAACCGGAACGCTGACGCCGACGGCTACGGCCCCGATGAGCAGAATCAGCCAGTCGCCGGGGCGGGTCAGATACAGCCAGGACATGGGGTCAATGACCGCCGCCGTGGCGGTTGGGTGGCGTTTCAGTTTTGGCCATTTCTTCCGGTTGACCGTGGAATGGACACCGGGCCATCGCTCACGCTCAGTCGCCGGCCAGCGTGCGGTGCCGAACGAGCACGCGGACCCGGTCGGAGAACTGCTTGGCCAGCCACTCTGCGATGTACACGGAGCGATGCTGGCCGCCGGTGCAGCCAATCGCCACCGTCAGGTAGTTGCGGTTGTCGCGGATGAAGCTGGGCAGCCAGGTGGCGACAAAGCGGTGGATGTCCTCGCGCATCAGGGCGACTTCGCCCTGTGCGTCGAGAAAATCGATGACAGGCTGGTCCCTGCCGGTCAGGTTGCGCAGATCGGGATCGTAGTGCGGGTTGGGCAGGCAGCGAACGTCGAATACCAGATCGGCGTCGAGCGGAATGCCGTGCTTGAAACCGAAAGATTCGAACATCAGTGTCAGGCCCAGCCCGGGCTCGGCTTCGATGAACTGGCGGACCCATTCGCGCAGGCCGCTTGTTTTCATTCCGCTGGTGTCAATGCGGTGGCCGAGGGTGGAGATCGGCTCCAACAGTTTGCTCTCAGCGCGGATGGCTTCATCCAGCGTTTGCCCGGTGACCCCGAGCGGGTGCCGCCGACGGGATTCCGAATAGCGCTTGAGCAGCGTTTCTTCGTTGGAAAACAGAAAAAGGAAGGTGACATCGATGCCACTTTCCTTCAGTTTGTCCAGTTTGCCCGGCAGCAGATCGATCCCTTGCCCGGAGCGCGCGTCGATGGCCACGGCGACTTTGCTGACTTCCTCTTCATTGAGCATGCTCATGAGCACGGTCAGCATGATCACTGGCAGGTTGTCGACGCAGTAGTAGCCTGCGTCTTCCAAGAGGTTGAGGGCGACGGACTTGCCGGACCCGGACAGGCCGCTGATCAGTATGAGTTCCATGAAGGCAGAGCATAATCAAGGCGGCGCGCCGTATCAACCCGCGGCATAATATAAAAAACAGGAGATGATCATGCCACCGGCCTTTCCCTTGCTCGACCTGCCATTTCTGGCTGAACTGACCGCGCTGCGCCGCGATATTCACGCCCACCCCGAACTGGCCTTCAACGAGAACCGGACAGCCGACATCGTGGCCCGCGAACTCGAGCGCTACGGTCTGGAAGTCCATCGTGGCATTGCCAAGACTGGCGTTGTCGGCGTGTTGCGAGCCGGCAGTTCGCAGAAAATGGTCGGCCTGCGTGCCGACATGGATGCGCTGCCGCTGGCCGAGCTCAACGAATTTCCGCATCACTCCAGACACCAGGGAAAAATGCACGCCTGCGGCCATGACGGCCACACCGCCATGTTGCTTGGCGCCGCCCGTCATCTGGCGCAGTACCCGGATTTTGACGGTATTGCCGTATTCATCTTCCAGCCTGCCGAGGAATCAGAGGGCGGGGCAGCGGTGATGATCGAGGAGGGGCTGTTCGAGCGCTTTCCCGTCGAAGCTGTTTTCGGCCTGCACAACTGGCCGGGCATCCCGGTCGGTGAAATGGCAGTCATGCCGGGGCCGGTGATGGCTGGCACCTGCGCCTTCGAAATCACCGTGCGCGGCCATGGCTGTCACGCCGCCATGCCGCATCAGGGTGTCGATTCCATCGTCGCCGGGGCACAACTCGTGCAGGCGCTGCAAACCGTGGTCAGCCGCACGCTGCATCCGTGCGAATCGGCCGTCGTCAGCGTCACCCAGTTCCACGCCGGCGAAGCGTGGAACATCATTCCCGAAGAAGTTGTCCTGCGCGGCACCATCCGTACCTTCAAGCGCGAAGTCCAGGAAGCCGTCGAGCGTGCCGTCGAACGGCTGTGCAGCGGCATTGCCGCGGCGAATGGAGCGCAGATCAGCGTCCAGTTCGACCACCGCTATCCGCCTACGGTCAACAGCGTGAATGAGGCCAATTTCTGCCGCGAGGTCGCCGCCGAGGTCTTCAAGCCGGAACGCGTGCTGACCGATATCCTGCCTTCGATGGGTGCCGAGGATTTCGCCTACATGCTCAACGAAAAGCCCGGCTGCTACGTCTGGCTCGGCAACGGCCCGGGAACGGGCGGCTGCACGTTGCACAACCCGCATTACGACTTCAACGACGAACTGCTGACGCTCGGCGCCAGCTACTGGGTACGCCTCGTCCAACGTTACCTGCCGAAGGCCTGATTCAACCTCAAACCAGGCAGCCTGGCCCATGCGGGTGATGCGCAGAAGTCAGCCGATGTCGTGGAAACTCGCATGCGGCGTGCGATGAACGCACGTCGGATCTATCAAGTGGCAATCAGAAATCCGTCCTCGCGGCGTAGCGCGTTGACCAGCAGCAACTGGCGCTCCACGCCGCTGACCAGCGCTTCGGCGGAGAGATTCAGGAACCGGGCATTGACGTCCACCGCGAAGGGAAGCCCGAGCACAAAGGCGGGAAAATCACCCTTCGGCAGCCGTTGCCGCTCAATCATGGCGAATGAAACAATGCCCTTGATGGCATGCCAGGCGAGTTGGTCGATGTTGTTTCGGAAATTGCCAAGGCGCCTGAAAGCGCGCTCAAAAGCTGCGTCGACCGTGGAAAATGGTCGGCCGTGGCCGGGAATGACGATGTCGATAGGCAACCGGGACAGCATTTCCAGTGTTTCCTGGGTACTCGTCAGACCATCGGCTTCGCCGAGCAGTTCGGGAAAGATGACGCCAAAGCCATTTTCCCACAACGCATCCCCTGAGATCAGGATGCGTTTTTCCGGGTTGTAATAGGCCAGCGCCTCCATGTCGTGACCGGGCACGGCGAGCGCCTGCCAGTTCAAGCCACCCATTTCGACCTGATCGCCCTCGCTTACCAGGCGGTCGTGCTGGAAACGTGCGTTCTGCTGGCCGAGCGGCGATAGCAGCAGGGCGTCCTTGTCCCACTCTGCAATCGCCGCGTGCAGCCCGGCCGGGACGACAATCTCACAGTCGAAGGCTTCCTTGAGCGCGGCGTTGCCACCGATGTGGTCGGAGTGCGAGTGGGTGTTGAACAGCCGGGTCAGCGGGCGGCCGGCAAGAGCGTGATAAACAAGATCGACGGTTTGGGCGGCGTGGGTGACGTAGCCGCTATCGACCAGCGTTGCCTGGTCGCCGTCAAAGAACAGGATGTTGTTGGCCGACAGCCAGCCGCGTTCGAGGACGAGCATGCTGGCCGGGAGATCAATGCTCATTCCGGTTTTTCCGGGCTGCCGTCACGATTGGTTGCATGGGTTGCAGTGGGTACTACCAGTTCGGCAATAACGTCCGGCGCGCTCATCGGCGGTCGGCCGCAACCCAGGCAATAGCCGGAATCAGGGTCGGCCATGCAGATGCCGACGCACTGGTAGAGTTCCTCTTGTTGCTCAGTCATCTTTGTTAGTGGTTGGCGGGCGGAAATTTTGGACCGGAGCGCCACGTCGTTTGTGGATATCGGCCAGAATCCGGGCACGCGCAGAATCGTCTATGCGCGACCAGGCAGTGATTTCGTCAATCGTGCGGAAACAGCCCAGGCAAAGGCCGGTGCTGGCGTCCATCTTGCAGATATTGGTGCAGGGCGATGTGATCATTTAAATCAGCATGAAACGGTGTTGCTGGTCACGAACCAGTTCAACGGCCTCGAGGGCTTCGTCGCGATTGATTCTCACCAGCATGGCTAGATGAAGACGGCGGTCTCGCGCAGTAAGTTCCGGAAAATTGAGCGTATGGATGTTGATACCGTCGTCGCCCTCATCGGAGACGATTCCCAGCCGATCCACGGTAATGCTGACCGGGGAGAGATGGAGTGCAGATTCGGGCGACCGAAGGTATTCGGCCAGCGCACCGAGCAGGTGTTCCGGCATCAAGGACTCGGCGGTCTGGCGCAGTCTGGCATCGAGTTCTTTAAGGTGGCGGGTGCCAACCGAGCGTTCACGGTCACCGGATGTATTCCGCAGAACGGCCAGGTGGGCGCGTTCGGAAGACACGTTGGCACGCAGGCCTTCCCGCTCGTCGCGCAAACCCTTCACGTGGGCATGAAAGGTGTGAAGCAGACTTTCCAAGGCCTTGCAGCGCAGGCCGCGAAGGGTGCTTTCGAGTTCGATGTCCGGTTCGATCAGGGTTTGGCCCGAGAAATAGAGCACGGTCTGCGGGACGTCGGTGCGAATGACCTCCCCTTGCTGCTTCATGCCGAGCTGAGTTTTATGCTGCCGGCGGGCGGCCAACATGGCGTAGAAATGATCGCTTTCCCCACTGTGTGCATCGGCGAGAAAGTCGCGTACGGCCTCGCTGCGACCCAGCATTTGTACTATGTCGTCAGCGGTGGCGAACAGCGCGTGCACGAGCGGGTCATTGGCGAAAGCCTTGCGGTTGATGTCGACCGGGCCAGGAAGCCCGGCGACCAGCCCTTCGCAATATGCCTGCGCATGCTGTAGGGGGCCGCTCAGGCGCTGCTCGAAACCGGGTGCGACCCGGAGCATCGGGTCCACCAAGTCGGCTACCCGATCCAGCGCCTTGCGCAGTGACCGATCAATCGGTGGCGCAGGTTTCAGAAAATCGGCAACAGCGGAAAGTAGGCTCACTCGTTCCTGGTGCAAAGGGCCCGGCCAGCCTTGGCGCCGTTCGGGCGGTTGATGGCGCTGGAAATCCAGTCGCCGACAACCGCCAGTTTAGCCAGATCGATGCCGGTTTCAATGCCCAGACCCTGTAATAAATACACGACATCCTCGGTTGCGACGTTGCCGGAGGCTCCCTTGGCGTAGGGGCAGCCGCCAAGTCCGGCGATCGAGCTGTCAAAAGTGGCCATGCCCATCTGAAGCGAGGCGTAGATGTTGGCAATGGCCATGCCGTAGGTGTCGTGGTAGTGACCTGCCAGTTTTTGAACCGGCACCCGTTTCGCGCAGGCTTCGATCATCCGGCTGATTGTGGCCGGGTTGCCGACCCCGATGGTGTCGCCTAGAGAGACTTCGTAGCACCCCATCTCGAACAGGGTTTTTGCCACGTCGGCGGCCTTGTTCGGATCAATGGCACCTTCATAGGGGCAGCCAACGACGCAGGAAACATAGCCGCGAACCTTGATCTCCAGCGCTGACGCAGCAGAAACGACCGATTCGAAGCGTTTCAGGCTCTCGGAGATGGAGCAATTGATGTTTTTTCGCGAAAAACTCTCGGAAGCGGCGCCAAAAATGGCGACTTCCGTTGCTCCGGCCTGCACAGCCGAGTCAAAGCCCTGCAAATTTGGCGTCAGAACCGGGTAGACCGCAGCAGGGTGGCGGGTAATGCCGGCCATTACCGCACTGTTGTCGCCCATCTGCGGCACCCATTTTGGCGAAACGAAAGAGGTGGCCTCAATGACCCGGACGCCGGCATCGGCCAGCCGGTTGATAAGATCGATCTTGATTTCGGTCGAAACGACCCCCTTTTCGTTTTGCAGGCCGTCACGCGGCCCAACTTCGACAATTTTTGCTTTGGCAGGATGGATCATGGCGAATGCTCAATGATATTGCAGGAAAAATCGGTTGAAGGAAACGATAGTGTGGGTGAGTCAGTGGCTCGGCACTTGCGCGGACTGGACACTGGTTACACCGTGTCATCAGAAAACCCCGGAAGATTTACCGACGATACAAGACGCAAATCGTTGTGTTGGTTTGCGGTGACTTGCTCGAGTTTGTTTGGCTTCCAAGGCCAAGTCATGGCCCCCGTCTGAATAAGCAGATTGCTCCAAATATCTGGCTAGACAATGTTCATCATTGCGAGGCAAGCAAAGGCCATTTCATTGCCGGAAAATCGGCCGATGCCACCTGACTAAGTTGATGCAACTTGAACTGACACAACGCCCAAGGTGCCAAAATAGGGCAGCCTACGCACCAATGCACCCCACGTCCGATGGTCCCAAGGCGATTCAAAATATTTCGGTTGTGTGGCAAGCCGAAAACCGTTTCTGTTGAGCAATACCTCGAACTCCTGTTTGCTCCATTTATGGTGCCGAGAAACACCGCCCATTGGGTGGGATGAGATATTTCGCTGCCAGTATTTTCTCCAGAGGCTCGATTTGTTTGCGAAACTGATAATCAAGGTGCCTTTTTCTACCAGTGCCTTGCGAAACTCCTGCAGCAAGGCATCGGGGTCAGGAACGTACTCGATGACGCTGGAGCAGACGATTGCATCGAACGTATTTTGCGGCAGTGTTTCACCGGATTCGCGGATAACTTTGAATTCCATGTTCAGCCCCGTGCTTTTCAGGGCGCGTGCTTGTGAAAGCATGCCTTCCGACGGATCGCACCCTAGTATACGAAAACCGGCGTGGGCCAGCAACATGCTCAATCTACCGGGGCCACATCCGTAATCAAGGACATAACCACCAGCTGGAATTGCCGCTGTCGCCAATCCAATAAACAGATTGCCGCGCACATAGTTGCCTTCGCTTATCGCCTGATCTATGTCTCGGGTAAATTTCCCCGCTACGCCATCAAATACTTCATTCATTTTTTGTCCTGAGGAAATTTGAGTCCAATTGTCATGATCGCTGCTACTTTTCCACCGTATCCAGCCGCTCGGTGACTGCTCTTGAGCTCTTGCCGGTTATTGGGGAAAAGAGGTGTTCAACTGGCGTTTTCACCTTGGATGCGTTAAGCATGATAGCGCGAAGAATGGCAACTATCACTCAGCCCCCTCGAACTCGACCAGGGCTGCGCCATCGGTAACTTGTTCACCGGCTGCGTAGCAGAATGTCTTGACGATACCCGTAGCTGGAGCGGTGATGGTGTGTTCCATTTTCATGGCTTCGAGGATGAGCAGCGGGACGCCTTTCTCGACCTTCTGGCCAGGCTGGGCGAGCAGGGCGACGACCTTGCCAGGCATCGGGGCGGTCAGGCCGCCTCCCTGGGTTCCACCGGCTTCGACAAGGTGCAGTGGATCGTCACGCAGAAGTGAGTACGTGCTTCCATTGAGGAAGATGCTGCGTTTTTCGTCGACGGCGACGACGCTGGCCATCAGCCGACGGTCGTCGAGTTCAACAGCAAAGCGGTCGCCGTCAAGCTTCTTGCCGCGTGCAAGGGTGGTCTGGCCGTTGATGGTGATCTGCCATTTGTCGCCCTGATAGCGAACGATGGCTTCGATGAGACTGTCGGCATCGCGGAAACCGACCATGCGGGCCGCAGACAGGTTCATGCGCCAGCCGTCACGGGCGTGCCACGGTGAACTCGGATCGCCGCTGGTCCTGGCGGCCTGCTTCGCTTCGTGCTGCTCCCAGAGCAGTTCACCGACGGTTGCGACGAGCAAAGCGTCACGTGGCACAGCTTGCGCTGCAGGGAAAAGAAAGTCTTTCTGACGTTCGATCAGGCCAGTATCGAGGTCGGCGCCGGCAAAGGCCGGACAGGCGACGAGGCGGGAGAGGAAGTCGATGTTGGTCGTCACGCCAGCCACCTGATAATCAGCCAGCGCCTTGCGCATACGGGCCAGCGCAGCGTCGCGGTGTTCGTCCCAGACGATCAGTTTGGCGATCATCGGGTCGTAGTAGGGCGTGATCTCGTCGTCTTCCTCGACGCCGGTATCGACGCGAACGTTGATGCTTTCAGCCGGCGGCGCGAGGCGGATCAACTTGCCGGTCGAGGGCAGGAAGCCCTTGTTGGCATCCTCGGCGTAAATCCGTGCTTCAAGGGCATGGCCGCGAATCTGCAATTGTTCCTGCGCCAGTGGTAACGGCTGGCCGGCAGCGACGCGCAGTTGCCATTCGACCAGATCTTGCCCGCTGATCATTTCGGTGACCGGGTGTTCGACCTGTAGTCGGGTGTTCATTTCCATGAAGTAAAACGAGCCGTCCTGATTGGCGATGAACTCGACGGTGCCGGCGCCCACGTAGCCGACCGCCTTGGCCGCGGCGACGGCGGCTTCGCCCATCTGGCGGCGGCGCTCCAGTGTCATGCCGGGGGCGGGGGCTTCTTCGAGCACTTTCTGATGGCGGCGCTGCACCGAACAGTCGCGCTCAAACAGGTAAACGCAGTTGCCCTGCGTATCGGCGAAGACCTGGATTTCGATGTGGCGCGGCTTGGTGATGTATTTCTCGATCAGCACATGCTCGTTGCCGAAACTGGAGGCCGCTTCACGTTTGCATGAGGCGAGCAAATCGAGAAAGTCCTCGCTTTTTTCGACCAGGCGCATGCCTTTGCCGCCACCGCCAGCTGCGGCCTTGATCAGTACCGGGTAACCGATCTGCTCGGCTTCACGGTGCAGCAGGGCGGGGTCTTGATCATCACCGTGATAGCCCGGGGTGAGCGGTACAGCGGCCGCGCCCATCAGCTTCTTGGCTTCCGACTTCGAGCCCATGGCGCGAATTGCCGAGGCCGGCGGGCCAATGAAAGTGATGCCGTTGGCGGCACAGGCTTCAGAAAAATCGGCGTTCTCGGAGAGGAAACCATAGCCTGGGTGCACCGCCTGCGCCCCCGTCCGCTTGGCAGCATCAAGAATCTTGTCGGCGACCAGATAGGATTCGCGGGCAGCGGCCGGGCCGAGCAGCACGGCTTCGTCGGCGAGGCGTACATGGCGGGTGTTGGCATCGGCTTCGGAATAGACGGCGACGGTGCGGATGCCCATGCGGCGGGCGGTCTTGATCACGCGGCAGGCGATTTCGCCACGATTGGCAATCAGGATTTTGTTGAACATGATTTATTCCTCAATCCAGTTGGGCTGACGTTTATCGAGGAAGGCGGCGATACCTTCGCGGGCTTCCGGCGTGGCGCGTAGATGGGCGATGCGGTGGGCGGTGTCTTCGACCAGAATGTCGTTGACCGGCTGGTGATCGACAGCACGGATCAGATCCTTGGCTGCGGCCTGTGCGAGCGGGCCGCCTTGCAGCAAGGCCAGGATGATTTCCTGCACCTTGGCATCAAGTTGTTCCGGCTCCACCGCTTCGTGCACCAGCCCGATTTCACGGGCACGCTCGGCGCTGATCCGCTCGGCTGACTGGAAGTAGCGGGTCGCCTGCCGAGCGCCGATGGCGCGCAAAACGTAAGGGCTGATGGCCGACGGGATGATCCCGAACTTGACTTCCGAGGTCGCGAAAAAGGCTTTGCTCGACGCCACCGCAATATCGCAGGCCGAGGCCAGCCCCATGCCGCCGCCGAGCGCGGCGCCCTGGATGCGGGCGATGGTCGGCTTTTTCATTTCGGCCAGCGTGCGCAGCATGGTGGCGAGGGCGCGGGCGTCGTTGAGATTGTCGTCGATGCTGTTGTTGGCGGCGCGCTTCATCCAGTTGAGGTCGGCGCCGGCGGAAAAGCTCTTGCCGTGGCCGGCGAGGATGACGACGCGGATCTTGGGGTCGTCATCCAGCTCCATGCAGGCGGCGGTTAGTTCGGTGATCAGGACTTCGTCGAAGGCGTTGTGGAGGTCGGGGCGGTTCATCCAGATCGTGGCGACCGGGCCGGTTAGCTCGATTTGTAGGGATTGGTAGGGCATGGTTTGTCTCTGGTTGGTTTTTCTAATTAGCGGGGGTTTCGCCTTGCGGGCGAGCGTACTTTCTTTTGCTTCGCCAAAAGAAAGTAGCCAAAGAAAAGGCGACCCCCGGGTCGGCGCCGGCGATGCCGGTTCCTTGCGCTACTCGGCAGGCCGGGCTGCTTGCTAAACTCGCCTGCGGCTCAGACAACGCAAGCAGAAAGCCCCCGGCCCGCCTGCGTTGCTCAGCGCCTCTCAGGGGGATTTGAAAGGCATCTATGGCCGACGATGGTCTTGCTTTTTTGGGGTGTTTTTCGGGTTGACCGTAACGAATTAAATTTTTGGCGCACTCGTCGAACGTTGACGGTTTTCGGGGTCCCCGTGTGGAGCGCTGAGCAACGGAGAAAACGGCGGAAAAAGGGCGAGGACTGTCTGAGGGCGTAGCCCGAGTTCCGCAGCCCCCGCCGGTTTCGAGTAGCGCAAGGGAGTTGGTGTAGCCAACCGCGTAACCCGGGGTCGCCTTTTCTTTGCTTACTTTCTTTTGGCGAAGCAAAAGAAAGTAAGACGCCCCGAAGGGCGGAACCCCAGGCCAATTCGAAGGAAAGTTCATTCCCCGACCTTCCCCAGAATCAAGTCCGCCATCGGCTTATCACCTAACGCCACAATCAGGCTGGCTTGATTAACCGCCGGCTGGTTTTGGCTGACTTTCCACTTGCCAATCAAGCGTTCGATAGTGATTTCGATACCGACGATGGCTCCCAGCATTTTCTCTATGTAATCGGCTGGCGCTTCACTTACCGCCCAAGGCTGGGGAAAACTGGACTCATGTGTTGCGGTCAACGCCGAAATTTGGGAAAAAATCCATGCCGCATCATCAATCAGGCGCAAGCGGCCATAAGCATGAACCGCTGTGTAATTCCAGGTTGGCACCACTTTGCCGTGCTCTGACTTGGTCGCGTAGTAGGAGGGGCTGATGTAGCTCTCGGTACCCTGAAAAACTACCAACACTTCGTCCGACGTTTCACCCGCTTTAGAAAGGGGATTAGCACGGGCGATATGGCCTTGTAACTGGCCGTAAGGCGCTGGCTCATCAGCCAGCAAAAATGGAATGTGATTGGCATTCAAACCCGCCGACCCATGACAGACCAGCGTCGCCAGCGGGCGTTTGCGCATCAAAGCGTGCATGGCAGTAATATCGGTCTCGGCGAAATGCTTGGGCAGGTACATACCTTTACATCCGGAAGATGCTGATTTCGTGGGATAAGAGATTCATTGCCGATCCCTTTTTGTTATCTGAAATCCCAATTCTTCTGCATGCCTTATAAAGCTATCAATATTTCCTGCTCCCCACTGCGAACAAACAACGATTTGTTGGTTATCGGCGGTTTTAAGAATCTCTGTCTCATTGCCGAAATATCGACTGCGATGGTCACGCTGAAGGCGTTGCGTATGTTCGAGCAAGGTAGTAAATACACCGTTACTTCCTTGTAAAGTGCCTGGAAAGACGTTGGACAGTACCTCATAAGAAATTTCTGGATGCTCATTCAAATAAGCCGCGACAACTGCTTGCACCAAACGACCTTTCCCATATTCGGCATTTTTAAAAAGGTATTTTGAATTGTCTCTGGTACTGCTTTCGATTGCTTTGCGACGCTCTTCTGCCTTGGCCCAGACTTGAATTTGGTAGTCTTTTGATTCAGGAAGCGGGATGGTTTGTTGAGCATCCAATAGCAAAGTGCCATCTGGAAGACTGTGCGGAACCATCCGAATACAACGGATATCGATGTTACGTTCGTTGAGAAACATGACTGTCGTACTAAGCTCTTTCGAAAACTCAGCGGCGACCAAGATAATTCTCGTATCTCCAGCAAAGTTCTCCGGCTCGTCGTCTTCAGCGTTGATAAATTTAAGCAGCGTGGACTTTGCGTCGGATGAATCCGCTCCGTTCCGTTGCAGATAATCAGTAAAGGTTTGAACGGCTTGGGAGAAACGCATGGTTGATGCCATGGCCGCATACCTGAGCGCTTGAAGCTCGGCGTGTGCCCCACTTTCATCTCGTTTCAATTCGATAATGACAAGATTTCCCGTTTGATCAACAGCAAGCAGGTCAAGGCGTTTGCTGGAGTCCCACTGACTAAATTCCTCCGCAATAACTAGCAAGTCTTCGCCTAAGACAGAAATGTTCTTTTTGATCCATTGTTGAAGATTCTGCCGTTCTCTTACACCTTGTTCCGAGAACGTGGTTTTCTTTAAGGGAGTCAATGCATCGTTGTTTACGCTGTAAATGGTCATTTTGAATCTCTGCTCCTTACATCCGGAAAATGCCAAACTTCGTTTCTTCAGCCGGCGCATTCATCGACGCCGAAAGCCCCAAGCCCAGCACCCGCCGCGTATCCGCCGGATCGATAATGCCGTCATCCCAGAGCCGCGCTGAGGCGTAGTACGGGTGCCCTTGTGTCTCGTACTGCTCGCGAATCGGTGCTTTGAAGGCTGCTTCCTCCTCGGCGCTCCAGGTCTTGCCGGCCGCCTCGATGCCATCGCGCTTGACGGTGGCCAGCACGCCGGCCGCCTGTTCGCCGCCCATGACCGAAATGCGCGCGTTAGGCCACATCCACAGGAAGCGTGGCGAGTAGGCGCGGCCGCACATGCCGTAGTTGCCGGCGCCGAAGCTGCCACCGATGACGACGGTGAATTTCGGCACTTTGGCGGTGGCGACGGCGGTGACCATCTTGGCGCCGTCGCGGGCGATGCCGCCGTTTTCGTATTTGCGGCCGACCATGAAGCCGGTGATGTTCTGCAAAAAGACGAGCGGGATGCCGCGCTGGGCGCAGAGTTCGATGAAATGGGCGCCTTTCAGCGCCGATTCGGAGAACAGGATGCCGTTGTTGGCGACGATGCCGACTGGGTAGCCGTAGATACGCGCGAAGCCGCAGACCAGCGTCGTGCCGTAGCGCGCCTTGAATTCGTCGAAATCGGAGCCGTCGACGATACGGGCGATGATTTCGCGCACGTCGAAGGGCTTTTTCGAATCAGTCGGGATGACACCGTACAGCTCTTCCGCCGCGAAGAGTGGCGCGACGGTTGCGGTCAACGCTACCGAAGGGGCCTTTTTCCAGTTCAGATCCTTGATGATGCGGCGGGCGATGGCCAGCGCGTGGGCGTCGTTTTCGGCCAGATGGTCGACGACGCCGGAGATGCGGGTATGCACGTCGGCACCGCCGA
>JAEUOG010000037.1 GCA_016790815.1 Dechloromonas sp. | reverse complement strand
CTTCAACGGCGTCGCCACCCACTATCTCCCCAACTACTTGGGATGGCGCCGCTTGATCGAGCGCTGTGCCGGAAAATTCACGCCAGAAATATTTCTCAGGCATGCAGTGGGTTAAAACCTACGGGGTTCGCGAACAGAGCCAAACAGAAAGGCCCATTGCACTCGTGTGGTGCATTGGGCCTTGGTGTGGCCGCCGGTCTAATTGCTCAAGCCGGGGCCGATGTACGGATCAGGTGGTCGAAGGCGCTCAGCGAGGCTGTGGCTCCGGCGCCCATGGCGATGATGATCTGCTTGTAGGGCACTGTCGTGCAGTCGCCGGCGGCAAAAACGCCGGGTAGGCTGGTGTGGCCCTTGGCGTCGATCTCGATCTCGCCGAAGCGGCTCAGGTTGAGCTTGCCTTTCAACCAGTCGGTGTTGGGTAGCAGGCCGATCTGGACGAAGATGCCTTCGACCTCGACGTGCTTGATCTCTTCCGTCAGGCGATCCTTGAACGTGATGCCGTTAACTTTCTGGCCGTCACCGGTAACTTCAGTGGTTTGCGCCGACTTGATGACGGTGACGTTGGGCAGGCTGTAGAGTTTGCTTTGGAGCACGGCGTCGGCGCGCAGCGTGTCAGCGAATTCGAGCAGCGTGACATGGGCGACGATGCCGGCGAGGTCGATGGCGGCTTCGACGCCGGAGTTGCCGCCGCCTATCACGGCGACGCGCTTGCCTTTGAACAGCGGGCCGTCGCAGTGCGGGCAGAAGCAGACGCCCTTGGCCTTGTATTCCTTCTCGCCGGGGACGTTCATTTCACGCCAGCGGGCGCCGGTGGAGAGAATGACCGCCTTGGCTTGCAGGCGGGCGCCGTTTTCAAGTTCGACGGCGATCAGGCCGCGATTCTCGCTCGCCGGGATCAGTTTGTTGGCGCGTTGCAGGTTCATCACATCGACGTCGTATTCCTTGACGTGTTGCTCCAGCGAGGCAACCAGTTTCGGGCCTTCGGTGTGGCTGACCGAGATGAAGTTCTCGATGCCCAGCGTGTCCATGACTTGGCCGCCGAAGCGCTCGGCGACGATGCCGGTGCGAATGCCCTTGCGGGCGGCGTAGATGGATGCAGCTGCGCCGGCAGGGCCGCCACCGACGACGAGCACGTCGAAGATTTCTTTCTTGCCGAGTTCCTCGGCGGCGCGGGCGGCGGCGCCGGTATCGACCTTGGAGAGGATTTCCTCGATGAGCATGCGGCCGGCTCCGAATTCGGCACCGTTCAGGTAGGTGGTCGGCACAGCCATGATCTGGCGGGCGTTAACCTCGTCCTGGAACATGGCGCCGTCGATCATCGTGCTCGTCACGCCGGGGTTGAGCACGGCCATCAGGTTCAGCGCCTGAACGACATCCGGGCAGTTGTGGCAGGACAGCGAGATGTAGGTCTCGAATTCGAAGCTGCCGGGCAGGGCCTTGATCTGGTCAATGACCGACTGCTCGACCTTGGGCGGATGGCCGCCGGTCTGCAGCAGGGCGAGCACCAGCGAGGTGAATTCGTGGCCCATGGGCAGGCCAGCAAAGTGGATGCGTGGTGTTTCGCCGGGCAGGCCGATGGCGAAGGACGGACGGCGGCTGGACTGGCCATCGGTGCGCAGGCTGATTTTGGCGGAAAGAGGGGCGATGTCCAGCAGCAGCTGGCGCATTTCTTCGCCCTTGGGGCTGTCGTCGAGCGTGGCGACGATTTCGATGGGGCGCTGAAGTTTTTCGAGGTAGGCCTGCAGTTGGCCCTTGATGTTGGCGTCGAGCATTTTTTGTTCTCCCTGTGCTGAATCTCACTGGTTTTTTGCGGTTCCTACGGTGAACCGGAAAAAAACGCTGAAATCCAAATGACTCAAGAACCGCTCCCCGGGCCGGGGAGCGGGTGTGGCTGGTGCTGCTTAGATCTTGCCGACCAGTTCCAGCGACGGAGCCAGGGTCTTCTCGCCTTCCTTCCACTTGGCCGGGCAGACTTCGCTCGGGTGGGCGGCGACGTACTGGGCAGCCTTCAGCTTGCGCAGGGTTTCGGCGACGTCACGGGCGATGGCGTTGTCGTGGACTTCCATGGTCTTGATGACGCCGTCCGGATTGATTACGAAGGTGCCGCGCAGGGCGAGGCCGGCTTCGTCGATATGCACGTCGAAGGCGCGGGTCAGGGCGTGCGTCGGGTCGCCGACGAGCGGGAACTGGGCCTTGCCCACAGCCGGCGAGGTTTCGTGCCAGACCTTGTGCGAGAAGTGGGTGTCGGTGGTGACAATGTATACCTCGGCGCCGGCCTTCTGGAATTCGGCGTAGTTGTTGGCAGCGTCTTCGATCTCGGTGGGGCAGTTGAAGGTGAAGGCAGCCGGCATGAAGATGACGACCGACCACTTGCCCTTCAGGCTGGCTTCGGTGACTTCAACGAACTTGCCATTGTGGAAAGCCTGGGCCTTGAACGGTTGAACCTGGGTGTTGATGAGCGACATTGATTTCTCCTGAGCGGGTTGGGTTATGAACACGGGGTGAATACTATGCAACGAAAATTCATTGGGCCAATTGATTGCTTCAATGCAAGCGATAGTTTTTCTGGATGGTGTCATCCGGCTTGTTTTTTCGGTTGTAGTCATAAAGTACTAAAAAACATCTTGCGTTGGTGCTAGGCTAAACTGTACGAGGGTATGAAGTTGATGCAAATCAATTGAATAACGGGGCTGATCGGTGAGATTACGACCCTTGGCAGCGTTGTGCTGCCGAAGTTCTAGGAGATTCACCGGGTGAATATTTCCAGCGCCATTGTGTATATTGCGCCAGAGCGTCTCGATGAGGCGTGTGCGGCGTTGCTCCAGTTGTCAGGGGTGGAAATCCATGCCCGGAGCCCGGAAGGAAAGGTTGTCGTCACGCTGGAAGATGACGATACAAACTCGGCTGCCGATAAGTACGTAGCCTTGCATGGTGTACCCGGCGTCGCATCGGTTGCCATGGTCTATCAATACAGCGACGACGAATCAAAAGATACCGAGGAGGTAGAGGCGTGAAGCTCAATCGACGGGATTTCATCAAGGCCAACGCGGCAGCGGCGGCAATTTCTGCAGCAGGCTTGTCCGCGCCGGGCGCGGCCGTAGCCCAAGGCAAGGAAGATATTCGTTGGGACAAGGCAGCCTGCCGCTTCTGCGGCACAGGTTGCGGCGTGCTGGTCGGGACGCAGGAGGGGCGCGTCGTCGCCACTCAGGGTGATCCGGATGCACCGGTCAATCGTGGCCTCAACTGCATCAAGGGCTATTTCCTGTCCAAGATCATGTACGGCTCCGACCGCCTGAAGACCCCTTTGCTGCGCATGAAGGACGGCAAGTACGACAAGAATGGCGATTTCGCACCGGTCTCCTGGAAACAGGCCTTCGACATCATGGAAGAAAAGGCCAAGGCGACGCTGAAGGCCAAGGGGCCGAACGGCCTTGCCATGTTCGGCTCGGGCCAGTGGACGGTGTGGGAAGGCTACGCCGCCGCCAAGTTGATGAAGGCCGGCTTCCGCACCAATAACCTCGACCCCAACGCCCGCCACTGCATGGCTTCGGCCGTTGCCGGCTTCATGCGCACCTTTGGCATCGACGAGCCGATGGGCTGCTACGACGACATCGAGCATGCCGACGCCTTCGTGCTGTGGGGCTCGAACATGGCCGAGATGCACCCCATCCTGTGGACGCGCATCACCGACCGCA
This sequence comes from Dechloromonas sp., assembly GCA_016790815.1. GTDB lineage: Bacteria > Pseudomonadota > Gammaproteobacteria > Burkholderiales > Rhodocyclaceae > Azonexus. Next base: position 9,100 of record JAEUOG010000037.1, on the reverse strand, counting down.
AGCTGTCGAACAAGGGCGTCAAGGTCGCCGTGCTCTCCACTTTTGAGCACCGCTCCTACGAGCTGGCCGACATCCCGATGATCTTCAAGCCGCAGACGGACTTGGCGATCCTCAACTACATCGCCAACTACATCATCCAGACCGGCAAGGTGAATCAGGCCTTCGTCGACAAGAACATCAATTTCAAGAAGAGCGCTACCGACATCGGCTACGGCCTGCGTCCGACGCACGCGCTGGAAAAGGATGCGACGAGCAATGGTTATCCCGGCGCTGACGGAAAGCCGAAGGGCGACACCGGCAAGTCCGAGGCCATCACGTTCGACGAGTTCAAGAAGTTCGTCTCCGAATACACCGCCGAGAAGGTTTCCAAGCTGTCCGGCGTCGCCGAGAAGGATCTCAAGGCGCTGGCCGAGTTGTATGCCGACCCCAAGGTTAAGATCATTTCCTTCTGGACCATGGGCTTCAACCAGCATACCCGTGGCACCTGGGCAAACAATCTTTGCTACAACATCCACCTGCTGACCGGCAAGATTTCCGAGCCGGGCAACAGCCCGTTCTCGCTGACCGGTCAGCCGTCCGCCTGTGGTACGGCGCGTGAAGTCGGTACCTTTTCGCATCGCCTGCCGGCCGACATGGTCGTCACCAATCCTGAGCATCGCAAGCACACCGAAGAGCTGTGGCAACTGCCGGAAGGCACGATTCCCGACAAGGTAGGTTTGCATGCTGTGGCCATGGCGCGTGCCCTCAAGGATGGCAAGGTCAATTTCTACTGGCAGCAGTGCAACAACAACATGCAAGCTGGTCCGAACATCAATGAAGAGCTGTATCCGGGCTGGCGCAAGCCGGAGAACTTCATCGTCGTTTCCGACCCGTATCCGACGGTCTCGGCCATGGCCGCCGACCTCATCCTGCCGACTGCCATGTGGGTCGAGAAGGAAGGCGCCTACGGCAATGCCGAGCGTCGTACCCAGTTCTGGCGTCAGCAAGTCAAGGCACCGGGTGAGGCTCGCTCTGACCTGTGGCAGGTTATGGAGTTTTCCAAGCGCTTCAAGGTTGAGGAAGTCTGGCCTGCCGAATTGGTTGCCAAGGCACCGAAGCTCAAGGGCAAGACACTGTTCGACGTGCTCTACGCTAATGGCGTGGTGAACAAATACAAGCTGAGTGAAACCGCCCCTGGCTTCGACAACGAAGACTCCAAGTTGCTCGGTTTCTACATCCAGAAAGGCTTGTTCGAAGAATATGCCGCGTTCGGTCGTGGTCATGGCCACGACCTGGCCCCGTTCGAAACCTACCACCAGGCCCGCGGCCTGCGCTGGCCGGTGGTTGGTGGCAAGGAAACGCTGTGGCGCTTCCGCGAGGGCTACGATCCGTACGTCAAGAAGGGTGAGGGCGTGAAGTTCTACGGCCACAAGGACGGCAAGGCAGTCATCTTCGCACTGCCGTACCAGCCGCCTGCCGAGTCGCCGGATAAGGAATTCGACCTCTGGCTATCAACCGGTCGCGTCCTGGAGCATTGGCACACCGGTACGATGACTCGTCGTGTGCCCGAGTTGTACAAGTCCTTCCCGGATGCCGTGCTCTTCATGCATCCGGACGATGCCAAGGCGCGTGGCCTGCAGCGTGGCATGGAGGTCAAGATTGCCTCGCGGCGCGGTGAAATCCAGTTGCGCGTCGAGACTCGTGGTCGCAACAAGCCGCCGCGTGGGCTGGTTTTTGTGCCCTTCTTCGACGCCGGTCGCCTGATCAACAAGTTGACGTTGGATGCGACTTGTCCGATTTCCAAGGAAACCGACTACAAGAAATGCGCCGTCAAGGTAACTCGGGCTTGATGGAACGATAGATACGACGGTTGGCTGATTCCACGGTCAACCCGAAAAAATGAGCGAAAAAGCGACCGGTGTGAAAAAGACCGGTCGTTCATCGGAGGGAATGAATATGAGATTGATCACTGCACTGGCTTTGGCTACCGGCATGCTCCTGGGGGGAGTTGCCGGCGTCAGCGCCCAGGAACTGCGAGTGAATGAGATCGGCATCGAGTCGATCGAGGGGAATTCCAAGGTCGATATGTTCCGGCCCGAGAAAGACCAAGCTACCATCCCGCGCAATTTCCAAAAGCAGCCGCCGCTGATTCCGCACAGCATCAAGGGCTACAACATCACTCAGAATTTCAACAAGTGCATGGACTGCCACTCGAAAGAGCGTGCCGAGGAAACCGGTGCAACGAAGGTGGCCAAGTCGCACTACCTGGACCGCGAAGACAAGAAGCAATCGAATATTTCTCCGCGCCGCTATTTCTGCATGCAGTGTCACGTGTCACAGTTCGACGCCAAGCCGCTCGTCGCCAATACCTATAAGCCGGCTGCCAAGAAGGGGGAATGATGAGTCTCGATAAATTCACGCCCGCATGGGCCAAGCGCATCGGGCTGGTCACCGTATTTGCCCTGTTTGTTGCCGGTGTTGCTTTCTGGGGCGGATTCAACTGGGCGCTTGAGGCGACCAACAAGGAATCATTCTGTATCTCCTGTCACGAAATGGAAGAAAACGTCTTCCGAGAATACCAGAACACGGTCCACTACACCAATCGCACGGGGGTGCGCGCTACCTGTCCGGATTGTCACGTGCCCAAGGAATGGGGCCCGAAGATGATCCGCAAGATCCAGGCGTCCAACGAAGTGCTGCACAAGGTTCTGGGTACGATCGATACACCTGAGAAATTCAATGCCAAGCGCGGACAACTCGCACAGAACGAGTGGAATCGCATGAAGGCAAATGACTCACAGGAGTGCCGCAACTGTCACCGCTACGACTACATGGACTACACCGAGCAGGGCAACCGTGCGGCAAAGCAGCATCCGATAGCCTTTACTGAGGGCAAGACCTGCATCGACTGCCACAAGGGTATCGCCCACCAGTTGCCGGCCATTGACCAGCATATCGGTAAGCAGAACGACGGTGCTGTAGCTATCTCGCACGGCGAAAAACCGGCCGAGCCAGCCAAGGAAGAAGGGAAGGCAGCGGGCAAATAATCGGTTGCCCGTGGCATCAGGACAAACCCGGCCGTGCGCCGGGTTTGTTGCTTTTTGGCGAAACGGCCTTCATTGCGTATGAATATTACAAATATTCACGCATTCCCCGGCAAATAGGCGGTTTTGGGCCGAGACTTATTCAAAAAGGTATGCTACTTTTATCGTGCTGCCGTTCCGACGGCCAGTTTTCTTAAACATTGATGGGTAACTAGGAGGCACTTAGATGAATAAATCCGAGCTGGTCGAAGTTGCTGCAAAAGAAGCTGGTATAACCAAGGCTGCTGCTGACAAGGCGCTGTCGGCCATCATCGGCGCGGTGGTCAAGACCGTGACCAAGGGAGAGTCTGTTACACTCGTTGGCTTCGGTACTTTCAAGTCCGCCAAGCGCGCAGCGCGCACCGGCAAGAATCCAAAAACCGGCGCTACGCTGAAAATTCCCGCTACCACGGTTCCGAAGTTTACTGCTGGTACGGCTTTCAAGGCCTCGGTTGCTGCTAAAAAAACCGCCGCCAAGAAGAAGTAATCCGGTGTCCAGAAATGCGGGGTTCGTCTTTGGCGGGCTCCGCTTTTTTTAAGTTGCAATGAACAATCCGAATCCAGAAAACCCGCCCGAAGCCCCCATCGCAGTAGCGCCGCCGCCAGATACGCGTCGCCGTTTGCGTGAACTGTTGTCGATTCCGGAGCGTGATCGCACCGACGAGCAGTGGGATGAAATTATCGAGTTGGAAATCCAGCTCGCTCCTGGTAACAGGGTTTCAGGCAATGAGTCGCAAGGCGGCAATCCCGGTCGCGGCAACATGCAGCATGGCAAGCCAGGCGGCAATGCCGCTGGAGTGCCAGGGCAACAGCAAAAAAAGCACCGGCCGCGCACCAACAACAATCGTCGCCCGCGCCAGAACAAACCGCAAACCGGCGGCGGTGGCGGCACCCCCGCCTAACCTGCTTGTTTCATTCTCCTGAAACGGCATAATCGCCGTCATGCAGCATTTTGATCTGATCATCGTCGGCGGTGGGCTGGCTGGCACCAGTTTGGCCTTGGCCTTGCGTGACACTCGCTTGCGGATCGCTCTTGTCGAGAATCAGCCACCTCGCCTCCCCGAAGGCTGGGACGCACGCATCTACGCGATAAGTCCGGCCAACGTGGCGTTTCTGGACTCTATCGGTGCTTGGCGCCATCTTGATTCCTCACGAATGGCCCCCATTCGCGCGATGCAGATCCATGGCGATGGCAGTGGCAGGCTGGATTTTTCAGCCTTCGAGACGGGTGTTTCCGAGTTGGGCTGGATTATCGAGTCGTCGCAGATGGCTTGCGAATTCTGGGAGAGTGCCAAGCGACAAGGAAATCTAACCCTTTTTTGTCCGGCACGGCCGAGTAGCCTAGAGTTTCGCCAGGACGCTGCCGTACTTCGCCTTGGAGATGGCTCTGTGCTGTCGGCAGATCTGCTGGTTGGTGCTGATGGGCGTGATTCCTGGGTGCGGCGCGCTGCGGGGTTGGCTGAGGTCAATACGCCGTATGGTGAGAAGGGCTTGGTGGCCAACTTCGCTACCGAGAAATCGCACAACGGCACTGCATTCCAGTGGTTTCGCGACGACGGTGTGTTGGCCTATCTTCCCCTGCCGGGGAACCGCGTTTCCATCGTGTGGTCCACGCCTGATGATCAAGCCGATGAACTTTGTGCCTTGCCTTCAGAGTCGTTGTGCACAAAAGTGGCAGAGGCTGGGGCCTGCGTGCTGGGGAGTTTAGAGTTGCTGACTGCGCCTGCAGCTTTCCCTTTGCGTCTGATGCGTGTACCGCAAACGGTCGCGCCCCGACTGGCTCTGGTGGGTGATGCTGCTCATGGCATCCATCCCTTGTCCGGCCATGGAATCAACCTGGGTTTTCAGGATGCCATGGCGCTTGCCGGTCAACTGGCCGTAGCGCAGCCGTGGCACGATATTGGCGAGGAGCGTTTTCTTCAGCGATATCAGCGTGCGCGGCGCGAGGAAACAGTATTGATGCAGACAACGACGGACAGTTTGCGTCGTTTGTTTAAGGATTCACCACCAGGCCTGCGCCCGCTGCGCAACTTCGGGATGGATCTGGTTAACCGCCTGCCGTTAATCAAGAACGCCATGGTGCGGTATGCTCTCGGCACCCTATAGGAGAATTGCATGTTGAAGAAATTGTTGCCGGTGGCCTTTACGATGGCATTTTGTCTTAGCGCTCCGGCCACGGCTGATGAGGCTGATATTCGAAAGCTGATGGAGGCCAAGCTTGGCGCCAAAGTGGAGAGCGTTACTAAATCGGGCTACCTGGGCCTCTACGAAGTCTATGCAGATGGCAATATTTTCTATACCGACGAAAAGATGTCGGCCATCATGGTTAACGGTCAGTTGATCGATGCAAAAACGATGAGGAACGTGACGGAAGAGCGCATGAGAAAACTTACGGCTATCCGGTTTGGCGATTTGCCACTGGATCGCGCCATCAAGCAGGTGCGTGGTGACGGCAAGCGCGTGCTGGCTACGTTCGAAGACCCGAATTGCGGTTATTGCAAGCGCCTGGCAAAGGATCTACTCAAACTCGACAATGTTACGGTCTACACCTTTCTGCTGCCCATCCTTTCCGAAGACTCTGTTCGCAAGTCCAAGCAGATCTGGTGTTCCAGTGACCGTGCCAAGGCATGGAATGACTGGATGGTAGAAGGCAAGGCTCCGTCTGGTAGGGATGATTGTGATACGGCAGCGGTCACCAAAAATCAGGAGTTTGGGCGCAAGCTCAATATTACTGGCACACCGACCATGTTCTTTGCGGATGGTGAGCGGATTCCCGGCGCGATACCGTTAACCCGCATCGAACAGAAGCTAGGTCAGGTCAAGTAGCTAAGCAACCCTGAAATAGGGGCGCATACCTGGCGCCTATTGTGATTCGTCCATTCAGAAGGCATGATCCCGGAATGGACATTTCCTCCCCCGGACAGAAGATTGCTCGTGCGTTCGGACCGCGTGTTCGGCTTGTCTTTTTTTTTGCTGTTACTTGGTTGGGTTTTGCCCTTCTGTTGGTTTTTTTGTTGAGCGAAGGGCGGCGCGAGGCTGAGCGAAAGATTCCCGTCGATGCGCTCAAGCTCACTTCTCTTCTGGAGGTACGCCTTTCCGCGACGATGCGGCGTCTTCGCGGCAACCTTGAGCACATAGCCGCCTCCCTTCCTCAGGAGGCTTTCAAACCCGCCACCCTTGGGCGCTATCGGGATACTATTGTCAGTGAGCTTGGGTATCTTTCCAGGCAGTTTCCCGAGCTTGGTGGCTTTTGCGTTCTGGATTCCTCGGGGGCCTTCCTATATGCCTCGGGTGTCGCTCCGCATCCCCTGGGGGGGGCGGAGCGTGTTTTTTTGGGTGTGCCGGCATCGCAGTCTGGCTCAGGGCTGTATTTTTCAAGCGTAGTTGCGGACAGCCAGTCCGGTCGTTCGTTCTTGTTCGCCTTTCAGCCTGTGCGCGATGCTCAGGGCGGGTTGCTTGGTGTCGTGGTAGCGCAGCTTGATCTGGACGCGTTGTCAAAAGCGTTCGAGGTGGCAAGTTCCGACTCAAAAAGCGTTGTTGCGCTCTGGCGGGCTGATGACGGGCGTCTGATTATGCAGTTTCCCGCTGTTGTAGGGCTGGCTGACCAAGTTTATGCTGGCCATCATCTGCAAAGACTGATCGAGTCTGGCGAACGTCAGGGAAGTGCGCGCCTGCCGGCAACGCATGATGGCGTTGAGCGAGTGTATGCCTTTCAGCGTCTTGCGGAATATCCGTTCTACGTTTCCGGAGGGCTTGCAGTCGACGACTACCTGGCTGAGTGGCGTCGGACACAGTGGGTCGCCACGGTGGCGGCGATATTGCTGTTTCTTGTTCTTTCCTTGGTCCTGATTCGCTTGTTGCGTGCGGAGAACGAGGAGGAGGGAATTGCCCGCAAACTGTCACAGAGCGAGGCTCGTTATCGCATGTTGGCTGAGAACAGCCACGACGTGATTTGGACGCTCGATATTCCATCGCGGTGTTACACCTACGTCAGTCCGTCGATTACCGACATGTGCGGCTATTTGCCAGAGGAGATTGTCGGTCAGTCCATTGATGCCCGCCTTACATCGGAGTCTGCTTCGCGGCTGGCAAAGGAAATTGACCAGCGCTTGCGGCGTATTGCTGCGGGTGACAAATCGGCAAGTGTTGTGGTGAGCGAATTGGAGCAGATTTGCAAGGATGGCGAGGTTGTTTCTACAGAGGTTGTGTCGAGTTACCTGCAGGATGCTGATGGTGTGGCACACACGATTCTGGGTATTACGCGCAACGTGAGTGAGCGCAAGGCAGCTGAACTTGCGCTGCGCGAAACGAATCGGCAACTCCATGCACGGATCGAGGAAATCGGGCGCTTGCAGGTTGCGCTACAAGAACTGGCTGTGCGTGACAGCCTCACGGGCTTGTACAACCGGCGCTATCTTGATGAAACGCTGGAGCGCGAGGTTTCGCGCGCTCGCCGAGAGGGGAGTCCGCTGTCGCTGGTGATGCTCGATATTGACTACTTCAAGCGCGTTAACGACACCTACGGGCATCAGGTTGGAGACGAGGCCTTACGCATGCTGGCGACGACTTTGCTGGCGGATGTCCGAACGGAAGACGTGGCTTGCCGATATGGTGGTGAGGAGTTCCTGATCTTGCTGCCCAACATGCCACTGGAGTCAGCTATCCTGCGTGCCGAGGCTTGGCGGGAGGCGATCGAAGGATTGTCAATCGTCCTCGGAAATTTTCGTGTTTCCTTCACCATTTCCCTCGGGGTGGCGGCCTACCCCGAGCATGGAAAGACGCCGGATGATCTGACCCGCTGCGCCGATCAGGCGCTGTATCGGGCCAAGCACGAAGGCCGCAATCAGGTGGCAGTCTTTACTGACTGATTCGCCAGCGGCCGCCTGTCGGCCGCAAGGGTGGCGTAGCTACCGTCCGCATTCCACTTTTTACCACGCCGGCATGAGCGCTCCTGGAATCGCTTTGATTTTCCTCTACTCCTGATAAGTCACTTTAAGTGTCAATGTTCTTGCATTGATTTTTAAGGCTAATTTTTTGCAAAAATCACCTCGGCAAACCTTCGTAAGTCCTTGTTGCGTAAGAAAAAATCCCAATTCCTCGCTTGACTGAGCAGTATTGTTGCTCTAAAGTGGGAAAACGTGTTGAAAAGTGGGTAAACGGGGAGCGAGACGAGGGATGTTCGAAGGGGCAGCGGCACTGAATCTGGATGCGAAGGGGCGGCTTGCCATACCGGCAAGGCACCGTGAGTCCCTGCTCGCCGCCAGTGAGGGTGCGCTCGTTCTGACGGCGCATCCGCATCGCTGCCTGTTGCTTTATCCGTCGCCGGCCTGGCAGCCGATTCGTGAGCAGATACTCAAGGCATCGAGCCTCGATCCGCGTTCAGCCTCGATCAAGCGCGTGCTGGTCGGTAATGCCCGCACTGAGGAGCTGGATTCCGCTGGACGCATCCTGGTTGCGCCTGAACTACGCGACTACGCCAAGTTTGAGAAGACTGTCTATCTGGTTGGCATGGGGTCGCACTTTGAAATCTGGAGCGAGGCGGGTTGGAAACAGCAAAACGATCTGGCTGCTGAAGCGTTGTCCGGCGATCTGCCGCCGGGCTTCGGGGACCTTGTCCTGTGACCCGCGGTGCCGCCCATGTGACGGTACTGCTCGAAGAGGCGGTGGATGCGCTGGCGATCAAAGCCGACGGCTTCTACGTTGACGCCACCTTCGGGCGTGGTGGCCATAGCCGCCGAATTCTTTCCGCACTGAATGAAAAAGGCCGCTTGGTGGCGGTCGACCGTGACCCGCAGGCAATTGCCGCGGGTGCGGCAATCGCTGATTCCCGGTTTTTGCTCGTGCACCGCGCTTTTGGCGAACTGGCCGAGGCGGCGGACGAGGCTGGTGTAAGTGATGTTGATGGGATTTTGTTTGATGTAGGGGTGTCGTCGCCGCAAATCGACGACGGGGAGCGCGGCTTCAGCTTTCGCTACGACGCGCCGCTCGACATGCGTATGGATACGACGCAGGGCGAGACGGCGGCCGAGTGGCTGGCG
>JAEUOG010000005.1 GCA_016790815.1 Dechloromonas sp. | reverse complement strand
CAAGCTCGGTGCGGCCCTTGGTGCAAGCCGTGCCGCCGTCGATGCCGGCTTCGTGCCGAACGACTACCAGGTCGGTCAGACCGGCAAGATCGTCGCGCCGCAGCTTTACATCGCGGTCGGCATCTCGGGTGCGATCCAGCATCTGGCCGGGATGAAGGAGTCGAAGGTCATCGTCGCGATCAACAAGGATCCCGATGCGCCGATCTTTCAGGTGGCGGATTACGGGCTGGTCGGTGATCTGTTCGAGGTGGTGCCGCAATTGGTCGGAGCTGTCGGCTAGAATAGCCATGTGAATCTGACAGATACCTTGATGGGCGAGGGGTGGTACTGGGCGGCTTGGATCGCTTGGTTATTGCTCTTCGCCCGTAGTTTTTGGCAGGCCCCTTGGGCGAGACTCAAGGATGGCGAACTGTTGAATGTCTGGCTCGGCATGATTGTTCTGCTGACCCTTGTCTGGAGCCTCAAGGCCGGCGTCAAGCCAGGTCTGTCTTTTCATCTCCTTGGAACGACGGTCTTTACGCTGAGTTTTGGCCCTCATCTCGCATTTATCGGGCTTTCGCTGGTGACGCTTGGCATCACCGTAAATGGCGACGCCGGGCCTTTTGCGTACGCGGCGAACGCCCTGCTTTTGGCGGGACTGAGTGTCGCGCTTAGCCAAATATTCTTTTGCATGCTGCGCGACCTGTTGCCCAAGCATTTTTTTGTCTACATCTTCGTAAACGGCTTCTTGGGTGCAGCGCTGACTGTTATCGGTGTCGGTTTTGGTGCTACAGCGCTGCTGGCAATAGTCGGCGCTTACGAGTGGGGTTATCTGATCAGCGAATATTTTCCTTACTTTCTGCTGCTGGCATTCTCAGAGGCGTGGCTTTCCGGGATGCTAATGACCTTGTTTGTTGTTTACAGGCCGGAATGGGTCGTCAGCTTCGATGATTCCAGTTATCTGGTCGGAAAATAACGGCTACAATTCCCAAAATTTTATGTCATTTGGAGCTGTGTCTTTGAATCGCTTTGCACTGCGCTGTTCGTTGCCTGTCTTGATACTTGCCTTGTCGGGCGGTGTCTCAGCTGCAGGCCTTGGCGAATTGCGCGGTCAGCCTGTGTTGGGCGAGCGCCTGCAGTTGGAAATTGAACTGCTGGGTGCGGAGAAACTAAAGCTGGATTCAAATTGCTTTCGGCTAGTTCAGCCATCCGGCGAGAGTGACCTGCCGTGGATCAAGAGTGCGGTTTTGAGCGTCCGCAAAGGGGCCCGGCCGGTACTTGAGGTTCGCTCGGAGTCGCCGTTGCGTGAGCCGATCATGCAACTGTCGGTACAGATGGGCTGTGGGCATGAAGTCTCTCGTAGTTATATCCTTATGGCATCGCCGCAAAGGAGTGATCCGCTCGTGGTAGCGGAACGTCGCCTGCCTGAATCGGCTTTGCCTCCTGATAGGCTGCAAATTCGTCAGCCTGTCCGGGCGCGCTCTGTTGCGCCTGCAGTTGTCGAAGCACCTCCCAAGTTGCCTGCCAGACGAGCCGAACGTAGTCGTGCAGCCGCGGCGACACCCGATCGTCTGATGTTGTCAGATGGCGGACTGCTCGCCGAGCCGTCATTGCGCCTGGCGACGGAGCTCATTTTGGGCAATGCGGCAGTCAAGGAAGCACAGCGCGAGATATTACGTCTTGAATATCGGATGCTGGTAGCCATGCACGAGCAGGCTACGACTCAGTTGGCAACTGCAGAAAAATTGCGGAACATGGAAGGCATGCTGGGCGAACTCCAGCTCCGTGCTACTGAAGCGGCGCATCGCGTTGAGACGAAGGAATCCGCTGCGGCTACTTCCCCGGCGTCGCCGGATTCGCAAAAGAGCCCGACGCCGCTGCCCTCATTGCCGTCAGCGACCATGGGCGAACCAGCAAAGCCAGTGGCGAAGTCGCTCGTTGTTGAGGAGTCATCCGGCCTGTCCGAATGGAGCCTGTACGGCGTATTGCTTGGTTCGGTGCTGGGGATCGCGGGCTGGCTGGGGTGGAGGCAATATCGCTCCAGGCGCTGGGAAGAGGCTGATGGCGAGCCACCGATCGATATTCCGACGGTGAAGGTTGACCCGAAACGTGCTGATGAGCGCGAAGAGCTTGGAGGCGTGGATCTACCTTTCGAGCCGGTCGCGATGGGTGGCCCTATGCTGGTGGACGTTGAGCTTGATGCGGCGAGTGATAGCGAACCGGGTCGCTCGGAACTGGCCGTGAAAGAGCCTCCACGTGGCAACGACTCCCTGATGTCGATCAGCGCGACGACACTGGATGAGCATTTCGAAGTCAATCCAGTGATGGAACTGGCCGAAATCATGCTTTCATTCGGTCGTGTCAAGGGCGCTGCTCAAGCATTGCAGGAGTATATCGATCAGAATCCGCAGGAAGCCTTGCAGCCGTGGATTCGCTTGATGGACGTTTATCGGATGGCCGGCATGCGCGCGGAGTTTGAGAATGTTGCTCGCAACCTCAATACTCAATTCAATGTTGAGGTCCAGACTTGGGATGAAGCTCGCGGGCAGGTTGGGGCTTCTTTGGATGGCGAACGTCCGGTCTCTCCTCGCCCCCAGTCTCTGGAAGACATGCCTCGGCTGGTGAATACCGTTATCGAGCTCTGGGATTCCGGAGATGTCGTGGGCTATCTGTACCAGTTGTTGCGCGACAATCGTGGTGGCCAGCGCACTGGTTTTGCCTTGCCGGTCGTTGAGGATGTATTGTTCCTGATTGAGTTAAAAGAAACAGCAAACAGAATGGAATCGTCTGATGAGTGAGTACAACGCACCGCTAACAGAAATGCGTTTCGTGATGCAGGAACTGGCTGGGCTTGACCAGGTTGTTTCGCTGCCAGGATGTGAGGAGGCATCTCCTGATGTAGTTGATGCCATTCTGGAAGAGGCCGGTCGTTTTTCGCGTGAGGTACTGTCACCGCTGAACAGGGTAGGTGACAGGGAAGGCGCCCGTTGGAAGGATACCGTTGTAACGACCTCTCCTGGATTCAAGGAGGCTTATCGCCAATTCGTTGACAACGGCTGGAACGGTTTGGGTTGTGACCCCGAATTTGGTGGGCAGGGTTTGCCCAAGCTTCTGTCGACAGCGGTCAGCGAAATGTGGAAAGCAGCCAATCATGCTTTCTCGCTTTGCCCGATGTTGACGCAGGGAGCTATTGAGGCACTTGTAATTGCCGGTACCGATGAGCAGAAGGCAGCTTATCTGCCGAAGCTGGTTTCAGGAGAGTGGACGGGAACGATGAACCTGACCGAACCGTCAGCCGGTTCGGATCTGGCGGCGGTTCGTTCGCGTGCAGATCCGGTTGGTGATGGAACATACAAGGTTTTTGGCCAGAAAATTTTTATCACATACGGCGAGCATGACATGACGGACAACATCGTCCATCTTGTGCTTGCGCGAACGCCGAATGCGCCAGAAGGCGTCAAAGGCATTTCTCTGTTCGTTGTTCCCAAGTTCATCTTGAAGGCTGACGGTACGCCGGGTGAAAGGAATGATGTCTATTGTGTGTCGATTGAGCACAAGCTGGGCATACACGGTAGCCCCACCGCAGTGCTGGCTTTTGGCGATCATGGTGGAGCGATCGGGACGCTGGTGGGCGAAGAAAATCGCGGGCTCGAATACATGTTCATCATGATGAACGCCGCCCGTTTTAACGTTGGCCTCGAAGGGCTGGGCGACGCCGAGCGCGCATATCAGCGCGCCGTTGTGTATGCAAGGGAGCGCGTTCAGGGGGCTGAGGTTGGTGTTCGGGGTGGCCCGAAGGTGCCGATCATCAAACATCCGGATGTGCGGCGCATGTTGTTGTCGATGCGTGCACGTATTGAAGCCATGCGTGCGCTGGCATACGTTACGGCTGCTGCACTGGATAATGCGCATGCCAATCAGGACGCCGTGGCGAGGGAAAAGGCGAGGGCTTTTGCCGATTTGCTTATCCCGGTGGTCAAAGGCTGGAGTACCGAGAGTGCCATCGACATCGCCTCGCTGGGCGTGCAAGTCCATGGTGGCATGGGGTATATCGAGGAAACAGGTGCCGCCCAGCATTTGCGTGATGCACGCATCACCGCCATCTACGAAGGAACGACGGCCATCCAGGCCAACGACCTGATTGGCCGCAAGATCGCACGCGAAAAAGGGGCGACGATTCTGGCGGTTATCGCCGACATGCGGGTTGCTTCAACGCAGCTTGATGCCGATCTGGCGGCCATCGGCGCTCGTCAGAGTGCTGCGGTCGACGCGCTGGAAACGGCGGTATCCTGGATCGTTGCCAATTTCTCGACGGATCCCAAGGCGGCGCATGCCGGGGCCGTGCCGTTTCTCCACCTGTTCGGTATCGTCGCCGGTGGCTGGCAGATGGGGCGTGCCGCGGTGATCGCACGCAGCAAGATTGCCGCCGGAGAAACCGATCCGTTCTGGGCGGCAAAACTGGCAACGACACGGTTTTTTGCCGACCATTTCCTGACTCAGGCATCGGGTCTAGCTGAGTCCGTGGTTGCAGGCGCTGCCGGCGCAATGGAACTGGCCGACGACAGTTTCTGACATTCAGCTTCCAGTTTTCCCCCAAAAACCCACGATTGCTGGTATAGTCGTGGGCTTTTCAACCTTGCCCTACCGCACCCGCATGGCGGAGGGTTTATCCCAAAAGGAGATTGCATGCGCCATTACGAAATCTGCTTTATCGTCCATCCGGACCAAAGCGAACAGGTGCCCGGCATGGTCGAGCGCTATCGCGCCATTGTTGCCGCCAAGAACGGTACCATTCATCGTCTGGAAGACTGGGGCCGCCGCCAGCTGGCCTACCCGATCCAGAAGATCCACAAGGCCCACTACGTTCTGATGAACATCGAGTGCGACGGCGAAACGCTGAACGAACTCGAACATTCGTTCAAGTTCAATGACGCTGTGCTGCGCCACCTGACCGTCAAGATGAAAGCGGCTGTGACGACTCCTTCCCCGATGATGAAGGAAGAGAAGTCCAAGTCGATGATGCCTGGCGACGCAGCTCCTGCTGCTCCGGTTGAAGCGGCTGCTGCCTAAGACTCTGTACGGGAGTTAACGGCTGAACTGCATCACACTCTCGGGAAAACTGGTCGAGCGCAAAGCATTGCGTTACACACCGGCCGGTGTCCCGGTTAGCGAAGTATGGCTGCAACACAGCTCCTCGCAAACTGAAAGTGGTGCTGAGCGTTTGGTGGAAGTGGAAATAGCTGTCGTGGCCCTGGGCGAAACTGCCCGCTGGCTGGAGGCAGCTCCCCTCGGAGGGGCGGTCATACTGACTGGATTTCTGGCTGCCAAGAGTCGCAACAGCAAGGCTCCTGTATTGCACGTGAATACACTCGAATTTTTGGAAGGAAACGAAAATGGCTCGATTCTTCAAGAAGAAGGATGACGACAAGAAAAAGAAGCGCGGTGGCGGCCTGTTCAAGCGTCGCAAGTTCTGCCGCTTCACGGCTGAAAAGGTCGAACAGATCGACTACAAGGATGT
>JAEUOG010000051.1 GCA_016790815.1 Dechloromonas sp. | reverse complement strand
TCGGTGGTCTGTTGCTTGGACAGGGGCAGCGGGGGGATACCGAGGGCTGCACGCTCTGCAACGTGGGCGCGATAGGCTTCAAGCACGGCGACTTCCTTTCGTAAAGGGTTGCTCTGGGAAACGAATATTTTACGACAACGGCGACGGCTTGTTGGTTCGGAAAATACCGGCTCGTCACCGTGACTTGCGGGTCTTATATATTTTATATGTTAGAACACTTGTACGCCAGACCGGCATTGGCAAATGGCAGGCCAGGCCACACACTGCCCAAAAAACAGGCAGAACAGGCAAAAGCCTTGTTGCTCAGCGCGTTGCGGACCTTGTCCCGAGCTTATCCACAGGTTTGTCCCGTTCTTTCGGGGATAAATATTCTTTGTTGCGCAGGCCCGGGCAGGTGGCCACCCGGGCTGCCCCACCCGCCCAATGCGCGGAGGTGGTCAGCCACCCGATCAGGCGGTGGCCAGCTTGGGCGTAACCGGCGCCTCGCGTATCGGCAGATTCAGGATGGCAGCCAGCAGGGCGAGGACCATGTCGGCATACCACATCCAGCCGAAGTCGCCGAAGCGGCTGATGGTCAGCCCGCCCAGATAGGCACCGAGAAAGCCGCCGATCTGATGGCTGAGCAGCGTCAGCCCGAACAGCGTGGCCAGATAGCGGATACCGAACAGCTTGCCGACGATGGCCGCCGTCGGTGGCACGGTGGCCAGCCAGGTGAAACCCAGGCCGGCAGCAAAAAGATAGAAGGTCAGTTCGGTACGCGGCGCCATCAGATACAGGGCAACCAGCACGGCGCGCGAAGCATACATCGCGGCCAGCACGTACTTGCTGCGGTACTTGGCGACGCAGGCGCCGGCGTACAGGCTGCCGGCGATGTTGGCCAGCCCGATGATGGCCAGCGACCAGCTGGCGACGGACGGCGGCAGGCCGCACAGATTGACCTCGCCCGGCAGGTGCGTGACGAGGAAGGCGATGTGGAAGCCGCAGGTAAAGAAGCCGGCATGCAGCAGCAGGTAGCTGCGATCCTTCATGGCCGTTTTGACAGCCTGCTTGAGGCCGCCTTCGACGTGCTCGTGGCGGATTTCACCCTCGACCGGCCGGGTCAGCCGGCCGACCAGCGGCAGCGCCGCCAGGGTCATGACGGCCATGGCCCACATGGCGCCCATCCAGCCAAAAGCCTGTATCAGTTTTTGCAGAACGGGGGCAAAGACGAACTGGCCGAAAGAACCGCCGGCATTGATGACGCCGGAGGCCGAACCGCGCGATTCGAGCGGCAGGCGCTGGGCAGCGGCGCCAATCAGCACTGAAAAGCTGCCCGCCCCGGAGCCAATGGCCGAAAACAGGCCGAGCGAGACGATCAGGCCAAAACCGCTACCCATGAACGGCGTGACTGCCGAACCAATCGCAAGCAGCAGCAACCCGCCGATCAGCACGGCACGCGGGCCGTAGCGGTCGGCAAACGCGCCGGCAACGGGCTGGATGGCGCCCCATGTGAATTGGCCGATGGCCAGCGCCAGACTGATGGTGGCGACACCCAGGCCGGTCGAGGCATCGATCGGCGCAATGAACAGCCCGAGCGACTGACGGGCGCCCATGGTGACCATCAGGATGCCGGCGGCAGCGAGTGTCACAACCAGAACGTCTGGTCGATTCAATGAACGCAACATGATGCTTTCCCATACTTCATTTTTGTGTCGTCACTATAGCCACCAAGACCGTTGGCAAAAAGCCCATAATTCTTGCTGTTACGTCAACGGATCATTGACAAAATGCAATGGCTCAACAGTTGGGAAAGCTTCGTCAAGACGGTCGAAGCGGGCAGCATGGCTGCGGCGGCGCGGCGGCTGGATTGCACCCGGGCGCACATCAGCAAGCAGATTGCCGATCTGGAACGGGCATTCGGTGTCCGCCTTTTCGAACGCTCGACCCGCAAACTGTCGCTGACGCCTTCCGGCGAGATATTTCATCAGCACGCGCTGCGCGCGCTGGACGCCATCCAAAGCACCGAGGTCGCCGTCCGCAACATGGGCGAGGCACCCTACGGCGTACTGCGCATCAGCGCCTCGATCACTTTCGGACGCCTGTACATCGCCCCGCTGCTGCCGAAAGTCGTCGCCAAATACCCCAATCTGAATTGCGAACTGGTGCTGACCGACCATCTTGTCGATCTCGTCGAGGAAAACATCGATTTGGCGCTGCGCCTGACCAATGCGCCGCCCGACGACGCGGTAGCACGCCGGCTGGTCCACATGAAACGCGTGATTTGCGCCACACCGGCCTATTTTGCCGAGCACGGCGAACCGCGCACGCCGCTCGATCTCGTTGATCATCCCTGCTTCAGCTACCTGGTGGCCAATGAAAACCGGATCTGGCGGCTGCTCGACCAGCGCGGCGAAGAATTCCGCGTGCCGGTCAGCAACAAATTCCATTTCAACAATGCCGACTGCATCATGGATGCCGTGCTCGCCGGGCACGGGCTGGGCATGTTGCCGACCTACCTGTGCGGATCGGAACTGGCGAGCGGCCGCCTGGTCACCACCTTGAACGACTACGAACCGGTGAGCAGCATCGCGCGCCACCTCTACGCCTGCTACACCCCGAACCGGGTTCGTGTGCCCAAGGTGCGGGTCTTTCTCGACGAGCTTGAACAGCTGTTCAAGCCCGTGCCGCCCTGGGAACTACCCGATACGATGTAGCGTCAGCACGCTTCGAGGCGAGCGGGTTTGGCGGTAGCAGATTTCATTTTTGGGCTATTTTTCGGGTTGACCGCGGCAAGCTGCTTGAAACGCTCATGGCAACGGTGCCAGCCCATGTCGCTGGCGCGCCCTGTTGCAGGCGGCGTGTTCGGTATCGAATTCCCGGCACGGCGAGGGCCGAGCGTCGTAGATCATGCACCGAACCGAATTTCCGATTTCCCCGACCAGCGCAACGCATCGAGGTTCGGCGTCATCAGTACCACACAGGCGGACAATGCCGGCTGTAACCGGCAGACTCATGGCTACCGGTACGCCCTCACCCCAGACAAAGGCCCCGCCGGCCAGTTCAGCCGGATGGAAATCGACACGGAAGCTGGCGCAGCAGGCGCCGCAGGTCTGGCAGACGCTCATGGCAGACTGACCCGGCAGCGCCACAGCGCGTGGCCGGAGGCGAGGTATTTCTTTTCGAAAGGCGTCATCGGGTCGGCGGTTTTCCACGGCTCAGCGCCCACCGTGTGGCCGCTGAGCAGGCTCATCGCCTGCGCCATTTCCTCGATGTAGATGCGCCAGTTGCTGCGGCACTCGACTTCGCCGCCCAGTTCGCGCCACACCGGAAACACCGCGTGCCCCTGCCAGCGCCGGGCCAGATGGCCGATCTTCGGCCACGGGTTCGGGTAGAGGTTGTAATGGCGGGCCAGACGGACGCCGTTGTCAGCCAGCAGGCGCCAGAAATCGACGAGATCGGCGCGGATCAGCGCGGCATTGGCCGGCATCGGCAAGGGCCTCCCGCGGCTGATGCGGTCGAGCGACTGATCGACACCGAGCACGAAATGATCGGGATAGCTTTCGGCGATGCGCTGCGTGCTCCAGCCAACGCCACAGCCGGCATCGAGGATGAGCGGCGCCTGCGGGTTCCAGGCGGCGCGCGCCGCCATGGCCGCGGCGAAGGCCTCGCGGTTGTAGTCGGCCACCGGCTTGCGGAACGGGTGCGCCATGTGCCGGCGGACAAGCGTTTCGAGATCGGCGTGCGGGCCATCCTGGGCGCTGGAGATGAAGCGGGAGTTGCCGGACGGTGGGCCTGACATCACGCTGCCAGCCTTTCCGTCGTCAGCAGGCCGTCGGCGATGAGCGCCGTATCGATCTCGGCGGCGCCCTTGATCGGCCGCAGGCAGTTGTATAGTTCGCCGGCCTCGGGGTAATTGCGCCGCAGCATGGCCAGCCATTGCTTGAGGCGGCCACCGGCATGTACGGCCACCACTTTCCTGCGCACACCGAGCCAGTAGTCGCCGACAGCCGGCCGGATTTCATCCCAGCCGCCGCATTCCTCGCCACGCACGCGCCGCGCCAGCAGCGGGTCGGACACCGCACCGCGGCCGACCATGATGTCGGCGCAACCGGTCGCCACCTGGCAGTTCCGGAAATCCTCGACCGTCCACACCTCGCCGTTGGCGATGAGCGGGATATCGATGGCGGCGCGCACCCGGTCGATCCACTCCCAGCGCGCCGGTGGGCGGTAGCCGTCGGTCTTGGTCCGGCCGTGCACGATCAGTTCGTCGATGCCGGCACTGGCCAGCGCCCGGGCGTTTTCCACTGCCCGGCTTGTGTCATCGATGCCAAGACGCATCTTGGCGGTAAAGGGAATGTGCGCCGGGACCACGGCGCGCACGGCACGGGTGATCTCGTGCAGCAATTCCGGCTCGCCAAGCAGGGCGGCGCCACCGCGATGACGATTCACGGTCGGCGCCGGGCAGCCGAAATTGAGGTCGATGCCGGCCGGGTTCAAGGTCACGAGCCGTGCCGCGTTGGCAGCCATGAGTTCGGGGTCGGAGCCGAGGAGCTGGACGCGCATCGGCGTACCCGCTGCAGTCTTGCTGCCGTTGAGCAGTTCCGGACAAATCCGCTCGTAGGTCTTGGCCGGCAGCACGTTGGCCGAGACACGGACAAATTCGCAGATACCCCAGTCGTAGCCGCCAATGGCCGTCAGCACGCCGCGCAGCAGGTCGTCGGCGAGCCCTTCCATGGGGGCGAGAAGAATGCGGGACATCGGGAATTCCGGGCAAGGCGTTGAGGAGGCGCGCATTATAATCCCGCCCCATGCTGCGCTTCGTTCTCGATACCAATGTCGTCCTCGACCTCTTCCACTGGGGCAACATCGACGCCGTGCCGATCATGGCGGCGCTGGAGGCCGGGCGGATCGATTGCTTTGTCGACGAACGCACTCTCGACGAGTTGCGCCGTGTCCTGACCTACCCGCAGCTCAAGCTGACACCGGACATGATCGCCGAGCGCTACGCCCGCTACAGCGGCCTGATCCAGCTCGTTCCCGAAGGCGAGGCGCCGCCGCTGCCGCGCTGCAAGGACCGCGACGACCAGAAATTTCTCGAACTCGCCGCGCGTTGCGGTGCCGACATCCTGGTCAGCAAGGACAAGGCGCTACTGAAACTGCGCGGGCGGACCAAACTCGGCTTCCAGATCATGAAGCCGGCGGCGGCCAGCGCCTTGCTGGCGGGCTGAGAATAAACGTGGCCGACTGCCCGCATTGCCAACAAGCGGGTGTCGGCTTTGCCATGAAATGGCTGTCGTCACCCGCCATGCCGGCCCGCTGCCGGTGCTGTGGCGGCCTTAGTTATGTCGCTGCCAGCCGCTCGACCGATATCCTGCTCGCGGCGACGATCTGGCTGATCGCCAGCGGCCTTGGCGCCGCCCTGCTCAACTCTGTCTGGCCATTGATTGCCGGCGTTCTGACTGGCTTCCTGGCCTACGCTCGGCACTGGCAGCAGGCCGGGCTGACCGCCACCGATCAGGAAACAAGCGACAAAACGCAAAGACGGCATGCGCTCCTCAATGCCATCACGCTTGTCCTGAGCTGCTTGTGGAGCTGATGCCGCACTCCCACGGTGAACGGGAAAAAACGGCCAAAATCGAAATGCCGGTTCAGTTCGCCCGGCGCCGGAAAACCCAGGTCGTGGCGTCCGACGCATCGGGCGCGAAGGCATAGCCGTCGCTGTCGAAATCCTTGAGCTCTTCCGGCCCGGTCAGCCGATTGACCACGGCGTAGCGCGTCATGAGCCCGCGCGCCCGCTTGGCGTAGAAGCTGATGATCTTGTACTTGCCGTTCTTCCAGTCCTCGAAGATGGGCTGGATCACGGTTCCGTTGATCTTGCGACCAACGGCAGCCTTGAAATACTCCTCGGAAGCGAGGTTGACCGCAACCGGCCGCGGCATTTCTGCCAATTCAGCATTGATCGCATCAAGCAGGCGCTCGCCCCAGAAGGCGTAGAGATCCTTGCCGGCCTTGTTGGCAAATTTGGTGCCCATTTCGAGCCGGTAGGGCTGCATGAGGTCGAGCGGCTTGAGGATGCCGTACAGGCCCGACAGGATACGCACCTGTTGCTGGGCGAAGTCGAGGTCGTCGGCTGAAAGCGTCTTCGCGGCGAGACCATCGTAAACGTCACCATCAAATGCCAGCACAGCCTGCTTGGCGTTGTCCGTTGAGAACGGCAGCGACCAGTCGGCGTAGCGGTTGAAGTTGAGCAGCGCCAGCGGGTCGGAAAGGTCCATCAGATTGGCGATGTCGGCCGGCGACAGCTTGCGCAGCTGCTTGATCAGCTTTTCCGAGTCTTTCAGCCAGGCCGGCTGGGTGAAGGTGGCGACGTGCGGCGGCGTCTTGTAATCGAGCGATTTGGCGGGTGACAGGAAGATAAGCATGGTTCGGGTCGAAGGTTTGTGCTGTGCGGCATTTTACCGGCTGGTAAAATTACATCTTTGAATTTTCTGGACACTCGATGAAACGCACCCGCTTTGGCTCTCGCGACCGTCTTTCCCGCGACGCGGCCGAACTGCAACGTCTGGCCACCGGCCTTTCCGAATCCGGCGGCAAGCTGGAAGACGCCTACTGGGAAGCGCAACTCGCCGACGTCGTCGACAGCCTCCTGAAAAACGGTGCCGAAGACGACATCAACACCGCGCTCGACCGTCTGTTCGAAGCCAACCCGCGCGCCCACGACGAATTGGCCGACATGGTCGAATCACGGGCCGAAACCAACCGCGTCGAAGCTCAGGGCCAGGAATACGACATCCAGCTCTTCGCCGCCCCCGTCCTCGCCTGGTCGCGCTTTTCGATTCCCGCCAGTCCGCTGCCCAAGAGCACGCTGCAGGCGCTGCATGTCCATCTCGGCGCCCATGTCTTTGGCGGCGACGCCCGCGTCGCGCTGGCCGATTTCCTGTTCAGCCCGGACCAGTTGCCGCGCAGCTTCTGCGACACCTGGCAACTGACCAAACTGCTCGGCGAAGCGGCGTTGGCCGGCAAGCATCTGGTCGTGGACACCGCCGGTATGGCCGAAACCAACCGTTTCCTGTCCGACGTCCGCTACATCGTCGGCACCGTTGTTGTGCCACGCGGCAAGCCGCTGTTCCGCTGGAACGAAAAGGACGGCAACAAGGAAACCGCGCTCAAGGAATGGATCAAGCAGGGCAGCCCGAATATCGAGCCGCTGCTCACCGGCTGCGCCTGGCAACCGCTGCTACCGGACTCCTACCACGCCTCCTGCCGCAACGCCGACCGCCTGTCGCGGCCGTATTCGCTCAAGGCGTCGGTCGCTTTCCTGCAAAGCATGCTCGGCCTCATGCCAGCCGACATCCGCGCCGTTGTCGGCCCTTGCTACGACCGCCGCATGGAAGAATACCGCGTCGGCCTCGGCCCGACGACCGGTGACGAGGTCTATCACGGCATCGTCTGGCCGCTGCTCGGCGCCGAAGACGAAGCCACCGATGCCGCCGGCGAAATAGAAGCCGTGCTGCGTGAAGCCGGCGTCAAGGACGTGCTCTTCCTCGACCATCACTTCCCGATGGAATTCTGCGACGACTGCGGCGCCCCGCTCTTCCCCAACCGCGAAGCCGAACTGGTGCACGCCGAAATGCCGGAACAGCCGGCGGCGACGTCACAAGTCCTGCATTGATGGAAAAACCGTCGAACGCCGACTGGCTCGCCCGCAGCCAGGCAGCCGTCTGGCACCCGTGCACGCAGATGCAGCACCACGCGCAGCCCGGCACGCCCGGCCACTTGCCGCTGGTCCCCATCGCCCGTGGCCAAGGCGCCTGGCTCTACGATTTCGACGGCAAGCGTTACCTCGACGGCATCAGCTCGTGGTGGACCAACCTGTTCGGCCACGCCAACCCGCGCATCAACGCGGCTTTGCGCGACCAGCTCGACACCCTCGAACACGTCATGCTGGCCGGCTTCACGCATCAACCCGTGGTCGAACTTTCCGAACGGCTCAGCGCCCTGACCGGCGGCGCCCTCGGCCACGCCTTCTACGCCTCGGACGGCGCCTCGGCCACCGAGATCGCGCTGAAAATGAGCTTCCACTACTGGCGCAACATCGGCCGGCCGGAGAAAGCTGAATTCCTCTGCCTGCAAGGCAGTTACCACGGCGAAACAATCGGTGCGCTGGCCGTCACCGACGTCGCCATCTTCAAGGATGCCTACGCGCCGCTGGTTCGTGCGGCGACAGTCATTCCCTCGCCGGACTTCCGCCAGGCCGAGGCGGGAGAGTCGCCCGCCGACGTCGCCCGCCGCGCCGCCGCCGCGCTCGAAAGCCATCTCGACAAGCACGGCGAAAACATCGCCGCCCTCATCGTCGAACCGCTGGTGCAAGGCGCCGCCGGCATGGCGATTTACGACCCGGAATACCTGCGCCTCGCCCGCCAGCTCTGCGACCGCTACGAAGTGCACCTGATCTGCGACGAAATCGCCGTCGGCTGCGGCCGCACCGGCACCTTCTTCGCGCACGAACAAGCCGCGAATGATGGCAACCCCATCCGCCCCGACCTCATGTGCCTGTCGAAAGGCATCTCCGGCGGCTACCTGCCGCTCTCCATCGTGCTGACCAGCGACACCATCTACAACGCGTTCCTCGACGATTCGGTCGCCCGCGCCTTCCTGCACTCGCATTCCTACACCGGCAACCCGCTGGCCTGCCGCGCCGCGCTCGCCACGCTCGATATTTTCCAGTCCGACGACGTTCTCACGGTCAACCGGAAAAAAGCCAAAAAAATCGAATCCGCCCTCGCCCCGCTAGCCGACCATCCGCAGGTCAAACACCTGCGCCAGCGCGGCATGATCGCCGCCTTCGACGTCGAAACCGACGACCCTCACTTCTCCCGCAAGTTCTATCGCGCCGCGCTGGAGCGGGAAGCCCTGATCCGGCCAATCGGCAACACGGTCTATCTGATGCCGCCGTACATCGTCAGTGATGAGGAAATTGGGCATCTTGGCAACGCGATCAGCGGTGCCTTGTCAGATGCACTTCCCGGATAGCCCGTGCGCCTATCTGCCAAATACTCCCGTAACCGCCCCAAACTGGCATCGCTGGGCTAAAACTAGTAGGCTAAACGTAATAACCCATTTACCAGCTGTATTGGAGCAGCCATGCCCTACACGATTTCGTGGGAAGCAAAAGGGGTTTACAAGCAGTTTTCCGGTGTTGTGACCGCTGATGAGTACCATCGCAGCCAGATTCAATTCACCAGCCACGAGAAATTTGACAACGCGCATTACGTCATCAACGATTTCTCGGATATAGATCGCTTTGTGATGACGCCTGCAGAGGCTGAATACATGGCCACCTATAGCCTGGGGCCGCATTTCTCCAATCCGACCCTGCGTGTCTGCTTTGTGACAACCGACCCAAGCATTGTTGGCCTTATTCAGGCTTACAAGAAGCTGTCCGCTTTTCCGCTTGAGGCATTCCCCACACTGGCCGCCGCCCGACAATCGCTCGCGACGCGCTAGCGCTTCGGCGCGCCCAGCGCTGGCCAATTCGCAGAACAGCAGGATCGGCCAAACCGGCTGTTGTCAAAAGTCCAGCGCCCTTGCGTGCTCGCCTTGGGAGGACGATGCAGCAGTCAATCTCAGGCGTGGGTCCAATTCAAAACGCGACTTTCCCGGCTGGCTGCGGGAAAATAGCGCCCTATGACGTCCCATCTGATTGAAGATCGCCTGAGCGCAGAACTTGCCGCCCAATTGAAGGAGCTCGCCACCGCTGGCCTGACCCGCCGTCGTCGCGTGCTGGAAAGCCCCTGCGGGCGGGTTTCCACGGTCGACGGCAAAAATGTGCTCAATTTCGCAGCCAACGATTACCTCGGGCTGGCCGGCAATACCGAGATCGCCCGGGCGCTGGCCGATGGCGCGCTGCACTGGGGCGCCGGCGCCGGCGCGTCGCATCTGGTCAGCGGCCATCTCGCACCGCACGAGGCGCTTGAAAACGAAATCGCCGCCTTCACCGGCTTTCCGCGCGCCCTGACGTTTTCCACCGGCTATCTCGCCAACCTCGCCGTAACGCCAACGCTGGCCGGCCGTGGCGACGCTGTCTTTGCCGACAAGCTCAACCACGCCTCGCTGATCGACGCCATGCAGCTGGCCAAGGCCAATGGCGCCGACATCCAGCGTTACGCGCACAACGACGTCGGGGTGCTGGAGAAAATGCTGGCAGCCAGCACGGCAGCGCGCAAGGTCATCGTCACCGACGCCGTGTTCAGCATGGACGGCGACCTCGCGCCGCTGCCGCTGATCTTTGCGCTGGCCGAGCGTTACGACGCCTGGCTGGTCATCGACGACGCGCACGGTTTCGGCGTCCTCGGGCCGCACGGCAAGGGTAGCCTGGCCCACTTCAACCTGCCGGCCGCGCCACGCATCCTGCTCATGGGCACGCTGGGCAAGGCGGCCGGTGTCGGCGGCGCCTTTGTCGCCGGTTCGGACACGGCCATCGAATACCTGCTGCAAAAAGGCCGCAGCTACATCTTCACGACGGCCCAGCCGCCCGCTATCGCCTGCGCGCTGTCGAAAAGCCTGCAATTGATCAGGAACGGCGACGCCCTGCGCGCCAACCTGGTGGCGCGCATCGCTCAGTTGCGCGACGGGCTGGCCAGCCTGCCGCTCAAGCTGCTGCCTTCACTGACCGCCATCCAGCCGCTCATCGTCGGCGAAAATGACACTGCCCTTGCCCTCTCGAAAGCGCTGTGGGAGCGCAATCTGTGGGCGCCCGCAATACGCCCGCCGACAGTGCCGAAAGGCACGGCACGACTACGGATTTCGATGTCCGCCGCCCATACCGAAGCCGATGTGACCGCCCTGATCAACGCATTGAAAGAACTCTCATGAATACCCCGCTTGTTTTCCTGCCCGGCTGGTGCGTCGGCCGAGGCCCGCTGAATGCTGCGGTCAACGCCCTGAACGGCCAGTTTTTCGATCTGCCTGGCTATGGCAGTGCACCATTGATCACTGACTTCTACGCCGCGGCCGACGACGTCGCCGCCCGCCTGCAAACCGGCACGACACTGGCCGGCTGGTCGCTCGGCGCCCAGCTGGCGCTGGCTGTCGCTGCCCGCCATCCGGACAAGGTCGGCAAGCTGATTCTCGTTGCCGGCACAACCTCCTTCGTCCAGCGCGACGGCTGGCCGCACGCCATGGCTCCGGCCATGCTGGCCGATTTCGCCGCCGGCATCGCGGCCGATGTCGAAGCCATGCTGCCCCGCTTCGTCGGCGGCTTCAACCGTGGCGACGCCCGCGCCAAGGCCGTGACGCTCGAACTGCTCGACATCGCCGACCCGCGCCCGTCCGGCAAAGTGCTGGCGACCGGGCTCGACTGGCTGCGCGACATCGATCTGCGCGACATCGCACCGCTGTTCATGGCGCCGACGCTCCTCATCCACGGCGCAGCCGATCCGCTCATGCCGCTGGGCGCCGCCGAAGCCCTTGCTGCCGTGATTCCCGGGGCAGAACTGGCCGTTTTCGACGACTGCGCCCACGCGCCCTTCTTGTCACGGCCGAACGATTTCGTCGCGACAGTGCGCCAGTTCCTGCATGCGTAAAGGCATCAACCCGACGGCCGCCCACCGGCCATCGAAATCGCGCATCCGCGAATCGTTCGAGCGCGCCGCGCCGACCTACGACGGGGCAGCCGACATCCAGCGCCGCATCTGCGCCCAGCTCGCCGCCGGCTTGCCCGAGATAGTTCCCGCACGCCTGCTCGATGCCGGGTGTGGCACGGGTTTCGCCCAGGCCGAGCTTCAGGCGCGCTTTCCCAACGCGCACAGCGTCGCCCTCGACCTGTCGCCCGCCATGCTTGACCGGGTCGCAGCACCCTGCTGCCGCGTCTCCGGCGATCTCGAACATCTGCCGCTGGCCGACGCCAGCCTCGACCTCTACTGGTCCAGCCTCGCCGTCCAGTGGTGCAACCTCGCCATAGCGCTGAGCGAGGCCCACCGGGCCCTGCGCCCGGGTGGGCTGGTTGCGCTGGCCAGCCTTGGTCCGGCCACCTTTCACGAACTTCGCCACGCCTTTGCCAACGTCGATGATTACCGCCACACCCTGAGTTTTCACAGCGAAAATGAAATGCGAAACATTGCTGTCAACCAAGGGTTTGCTGCGGTCAACACGCTGAAAAGCACGAAAACCGCGCATTACGCCGACTTCAAAACGCTGCTCCGCGCCGTCAAGGCCATCGGCGCCAACCAGCTCGGCGACGGTCGCCGCACCAGCCTGATGAGCCGAACCACCTTCCAGCATGCCGAAGCCGCCTACGAACAATTGCGCACCTCGGCCGGCTTGCCGCTAAGCTACGACGTGATCTATCTCTACGCCACAAAGTGAGCAACCAGCGTATGAAAACCGCCTACTTCCTGACCGGTACCGACACCGAAATCGGCAAGACCTTCGTTACCTGCGCCCTGCTTCACCGCGCCAGACTCGACGGCCTGAGCGCAGTCGGGCTCAAGCCCATTGCGGCGGGCACCGACGCCGCCGGGCTCAACGACGACGTCGAGGCTATCCGGGCGGCCAGCAATATCGAATTGCCCCGCAGGATCATTAACCCCTACTGCTTCGCACCCGCCATCGCGCCGCACATTGCGGCAGCCGAAGCAGGCGTCAGCATCGACTTGGGACAAATAGCGGCATGTTGCAACGAGGCCCGCAAGCAGGCCGATCTCGTGATTCTGGAGGGCGTTGGCGGATTTTTCGTGCCGCTGGGCAACAACCGCAGCACGGCCGACCTGGCCGTCGAACTTGGCCTGCCGGTGATACTGGTGGTCGGCATGCGCCTCGGCTGCATAAACCACGCACTGCTCACGGCCGAAGCCATCGCCGCACGCGGTCTGACGCTGGCAGGCTGGATTGCCAACCGCATCGACCCGGCGATGTCACGCTTTGATGAAAACCTGAAAACCCTGCAGGCCATTTTGCCGGCCCCACTTCTCGGCGTCGTGCCGCATGCTCCCGAGGGCGGCGTGGCAGGCGCCGCTGCCTACGTGAGGCTACCCGGCGCTTAATACCGCTGCAACTTCCCGCAAACGTCGCTGCAGGCCGGCGACAGCTTCGGCCTGCGAGGCTAGCCCCTGACCGGCTTGTTGCTCGACAACGCTCGCTTCAGCCACGCCTGCATCATCCGAAAAGGTCGCCAGCAAGCCCTTTACCGTGTGTGCTTCGCGCTGGAGGACCGTTGCATCGCCGGAATTCAGGGCAGCAGCCAGCGCATCGCAGCTGTTGTCCACATCCTGCACGAACATGTCGACGATCATGGTGAAAATCTCCTCGTCGCCACCCAGGCGATCAAGGATTGAGGCCTTGTCCAACACGAAACCTGCTGCCATAGTTTTCTCCAATCAGCCCCACGAATACCAATTCGCTCGGCTGAGTCGAATCATGTTCATATCTGCGGCATCTCTTCGTCGCGGAAACGCTGACGAATATCCAGCACATGCTCCCAACCGGCAAGAAACGCCTCGACGCACATCGGGTCGAAATGCTTGCCTCGTCCATCCTCAAGAAACTTGCAGGCAGCGTCCAGATCCCATGCCCGCTTGTAGGGACGCTCGGAAGTCAGGGCGTCGAAGACATCGGCCACCGCGACGATTCGGCCGAAGAGCGGAATCTGGTGACCTTTGAGTCCGTGCGGGTAGCCGGTTCCATCATATTTTTCATGGTGAGAAATCGCCACCTCGGCACCGGCCTTCATGATTTCCGAACGACTATCCTTGAGAAGTTCATGGCCGATCTTCGCATGCCCCTTCATCACCTCGAACTCTTCATGTGTCAGCTTGCCCGGCTTGAGCAGGATGTAGTCGGGAATGCCGATCTTGCCCACATCGTGCATCGGCGCCGCTTCGAGGATCAACTTCTGTTGCGCGATGCTGAGACCGAGGCCCAGTGCGATGACCTGTGAGTAATGCGCCATGCGCTGGATGTGAGCGCCGGTTTCCGGATCGCGGAACTCGGCTGCCCGCGAGATGCGGAAAATCAGTTCCTTCTCGCGATCGCGGATTTCCGTTGTACGCTCTTCGACAAGCGCCGATAAATGCTCGGCGCGGTCGGCCAGAAATTTCTGCCCGGTACGAAGCGACAGCATGTTTCGGGCGCGTGCCGAAAACTCGACGCGATCGATCGGCTTGGTCAGAAAATCGTTGGCGCCACCGAGCAATGCATCGTAACGAACGTCCTTTTGGTCGTTGGCGGTAATCATAAGCACCGGAATTTCATTGCGACCGTGCAAGGCGCGGAAGGCGCTGATGAACTTCAAACCATCCATGTCCGGCATCATGTAATCGACGATAACCAGATCCGGTACATTGCTGCGGCACCACTCGAGGGCCTTAAGGGGATTATCGAACAAGGTCGGACTGCAATCGCCCAGCTTGACCACCAACGCCTTGATCAGCGTCAGATTGATCTCGCTGTCATCAATAATCAGGACGTTATGCATGAACTCCCTTGCTTGCGGGTTAGTTGTTTGACGCAGTATATAATGCCCCGCCATGAAACTGCTCTTCGACCTCTTCCCCGTCATCCTCTTTTTCGCCACCTTCAAATATGCGGAAAAGAGCCCTGAACTCGCAGCCAGCTGGATGGGCTCGCTGCTTGGCTTTGTGCCCGACGACGCCAAGATGGCGCCGATCCTGCTCGCCACCGTTGTCGTCATCGTCGCCACCGTCGCCCAGATCATCTGGGTTCATTTCCGTCACGGCAAGGTCGACAAGATGCTATGGGTCAGCCTGGTGCTCGTTGTCGTTTTCGGTGGCATGACACTGGCCTTTCAGAACGAAGCCTTCATCAAGTGGAAACCGACGATCCTGTACTGGGTTTTCGCCGGCAGCATGGCGTTCAGCGCCTACGTATTCAAGAAAAATGCAATCAAGGCCATGCTCGGCGAGCAGCTGAGCTTGCCGGAGCCGGTCTGGACCAAGGTCAACCTGTCGTGGATCGCCTTTTTCCTGGTCATGGGCGCACTGAACCTGCTCATCGCCTTCAATTTTTCGACCGACACCTGGGTCAATTTCAAACTGTTCGGCGGCATGGGCCTGATGCTCGTTTTCGTGCTCGGCCAAGGCATGCTGCTTTCAAAATATGTTGAGGAAGAAAAATAATGCTCTACGCCATCATCGCGGAAGACAAGGCCGGTACCCTGGACAAGCGCCTGGCTGCCCGCCCCGCCCACGTCGAGCGCCTGCAGGCGCTGCAGGCCGAAGGCCGCCTGATCCTGGCTGGCCCCTGCCCTGCCATCGATTCGCCCGACCCCGGTCCGGCCGGCTTCACGGGTAGCATCATCGTTGCCGAGTTCGCCTCGATCGAAGCGGCCCGGAACTGGGCTGACGCCGACCCCTACGTTACCGCCGGCGTTTATGACAAGGTGGTCATCAAGCCTTTCAAGAAGGTATTGCCGGCGTGAGCACCGATACCATCGAATTGCTGCGCGAGCGACTTGCCGCACTGCAGCCGGTCTCCATTGATATCGTCGATGACTCGCATCGCCATGCCGGCCATGCCGGTGCCCGCGATGGCGGCCACTACCAGTTACAAATTGTTGCACAGGCCTTCGCCGGTAAAAGTACCATTGCCCGTCATCGCATGATTTATGATGCCGCAGGTGATTTGATGCGTGGCAAAATTCATGCACTCAGCATCCACGCCACGGTACCCGGCACCCCCTAATTTTTTTGACACTCCCTCCTCCAAGGATAGATACATGCTCAAGCTCTCCCGTCTGGCCGCTCTGCTTATCGCCGGCGCCATCGTTTCTGCCCCGGCTTTCGCTGCCGAAAAGGGCAAGGCTTTCGCTACCGTAAACGGCCAGCCGATTTCGCAATCCGTTTACAACGCCTTCGTCGCCGAACAAAAGGCTCAGGGCACACCAGATTCCCCGGAACTGCAAAACGCCGTCAAGGAAGAGCTGATCCGCCGCGAGATCCTTGCTCAGGAAGCCAAGAAAAAGGGCCTCGACAAGAGCACCAACATCCAGGGCCAGATCGAACTGGCCAAGCAGGCCGTGCTGATCCGCGCTTACCTGTCGGACTACGTCAAAGCCAACCCGATCAGCGAGGCCCAGCTCAAGGCCGAGTACGAACTGATCAAGAACAACCTCGGTTCCACCGAATACAAGGCCCGCCACGTGCTGGTCGAG
Organism: Dechloromonas sp.; assembly: GCA_016790815.1. GTDB lineage: Bacteria > Pseudomonadota > Gammaproteobacteria > Burkholderiales > Rhodocyclaceae > Azonexus. The sequence continues at coordinate 62,519 of JAEUOG010000051.1, read as the reverse complement.
AAGGAAGAGGACGCCAAGGCCATCATCGCCAAACTTGAAAAGGGCGAGAAGTTCTCCGAACTGGCCAAGGCCTCGAAGGATCCCGGCTCCAAGGACAAGGGCGGCGAACTGGGCTGGAGCTCACCGAATGCCTACGTCAAGCCGTTTGGCGAGGCGCTGGGCAAGCTCAAGAAGGGCGAGTACACGAAGGCGCCGGTCAAGTCCGACTTTGGCTATCACGTCATCCAGCTAGATGACTCGCGTCCGATGACCCCGCCCCCGTTCGACCAGGTCAAGCCACAACTGCAGCAGCGTGCCAGCCAGCAGCAGGTTGAAACCCTGGTCAAGGAACTGCGCGGCAAAGCAAAGGTCGACTAAACCTTTGCCGAAATGCGAGAATGCCCACCCTGCGGTGGGCATTTTTGTTTGTGGGAGACGAGTGTGTTCGACAGCCTGAAAAAACTGTTCAGCGGCAAACCTGAGCAAGCTGACACGCCCGCGCCAAAGGCACGCCAGCCCACTGCGGAAAACGCCCAGTTTCTTCGCCGCGAAGCCGTTTTCGACCGCAACAACCGACTATCCGGCCACCTTTTCACGCTGCACGAATCGACGCTGCTGGCTGACGCTGACGACGCCCGCCAGCGCAGCCTGGACGAAACCCTGCTCGCCACGCTGAATACCAGTGCCGATGCCTGGAACACCAGCCATGCCTTCATCCCGCTCAGTTCCGCCAGCCTCGACCTTCCTGCGGTCGACCGCCTGAAAACGTCGAATATCGTGCTCATCCTCCAGTTGGCCGCCGATGCCGAAGCGGACATCGTTTGCGAAGCGATCGACCGGCTACGTGAGCGCGGCATCCAGATCGGGGTTTTCCGCCAACCGAAGAATCCAGCTTTTGCCAAGGTTATCCACCTGGCTGACTATGCAGCCATTGACATCGGCGCCAACGAGGCCGATACGGCCCGCGATTTCTCTGCTGCAGTGCGCGCCAGCTCACTCGGGCGCCCCATCAAGCTGCTGGCCTGCAACGTCGAGACTATCGACGACCTGCGCTTCTGCCAGCAGTGGCATTTCGACAATTTCCACGGAAAATTCGCCAGCTCGGATCTGGCACCTCGGGCCGACAACAGCAGCGACCCGCACAAGGCCCTGCTGCTCAATATCATGCGTCTGGTCCAGGGCGATGCAGAGACTGCCGAGATCGCCGCTGCCATGAAGCAAGACCCGTTGCTCAGCTTCCGCATACTGCGCTACCTGAATTCGCCAGCCCTCGGCCTGAGCAATCGCATCGACTCGCTGGCGCAGGCGTTGGTCATTCTCGGCCGCCAACGGCTGACCCGCTGGCTTGCGGTACTGCTTTTTTCGGTGCGTGAGCCGCACTTCGGTGACTGGCTGCTGGTCGAAAATGCCCTCAGCCGTGGCCGCCTGATGGAAGTGCTCGGCGAACAGTCGATGCCAGGCGTAGCGCATGACCCGCTGTTCCTAACCGGTATCTTTTCCTGCCTTGGCGAACTGCTGCATCGGCCATTGGCAGAGACTCTGAACGAAATGCTGCTGGCGGACGACATCAAGAACGCGCTGCTCGAGCGCAGCGGGCCCTACGCCCCACTGCTGGCGGTCGCCGAGGCGAGCGAGGCGTTCGATCTGCCGCGCATGCAGGAGACGGCGCGGGCGGCGGGCGTCGCGCCGGAAGCGGTCAACGCCGCGCTGCTTGCCGCTACGGCCTGGGCCAGCGAAGTGACAGCGTACTGGGAATAGGCCGGTCGGGCGATTTTCGCCTGAAAACTTGATACAGGTTGATGCCGCAATGCACCGGTGGTGGCTAAATCCGCTGCAATGGTCATTCGTCTCCTTTTCGCTTCCCTCTGCCTCAGCCTGCTGCTGCCCGCCCACGCCGACCAGCCCCTGCAAACCTGGATCGACACGGCGCTGCCAGGCACCGTCCTGCGCCTGCCGCCCGGCATCTACCATGGCCCGGCCAGCATCACCAAACCCCTGACCCTGGAAGGCAACGGCAAGGTCATCGTCGATGGCGGTGGCAAGGGAACCGTGCTGACGATCAGCGCCGATCAGGTCACCATTCGTGGCCTGACCCTGCGCGGCAGCGGCGAATCGCATGACGCCATCGATGGCGCCATCATGGTGACGCAAGGCAAAGGGCTGCTCATCGAGAATAACGTGATCGAGGACGTACTGTTCGGCATTTCGTTGCATCGGACGAACGACAGCGTGGTCCGTAACAACCGCATTCGCTCGCGTCCGGTTGATTCTGCCGACCGCGGCGACGGCATGCGTCTGTGGTACAGCACGGGCAACCGCATCGAGAACAATGACATCGCCCAGATTCGCGACATCACCGTGAGCAATTCGCCGCACAACCGCTATACGGGCAACACCATCCGCGACAGCCGGCGTGCCTTCAATTTTCTTTTTGCCCACAGAAGCCTGGTCGACCGCAACATTCTGGATAAGAACTCGACCGGCATCATCGCGCTCAATTCGAATGGCCTGATCATCCGTGGCAACCGCATCCTGCATGCGATGGATGCTTCCGGTGCCGGCATTGCGCTCAAGGAAACCTCGGCGGCGCTGATCGTGGACAACGAAATCGTGCACTGCGCCCACGGCATCATGGCCGATTCGCCGATGGACGCGATCAACCGCATCGTTTTCATCAACAACGTGATCGCCCATAACATCACCGGGATCTATTTTTACGGCGCCAAGGGCGGCCACATTGCCATCAACAACACCTTCAGGAGCAACCTTTGGCCGGTGACCATCATCGGCGATGGCGACCCTATGAACGATACCTGGTGGGGCAACACCTGGGATACCTACGAGGGGTTCGATCTCGATGGCGACGGCTTTGGTGACCGGCCGCACGAATTGCACGCCTACGCCGACCGGATCTGGCTGGAGACGCCGAAAGCGAGCTTTTTCCGGAGCTCGCCAGTGCTCGAACTGCTCGATTTTCTCGAGCGGTTAGCGCCCTTTTCGGCGCCAACTCTAATCCTGCGTGACACGGCGCCGCGCATGCAGCCGGCCAAAGCCTACAACTGATATTCGTCGCCACCACCCAGCATGGCCATTTCGACAACCCGCTTCGACAGGTGCGGCGCGAATAGCGAAATCAGATCGTAGTCATAGCGGCGGAGATAGCTGCCACGACGCAAGGCCAGTCGGGTCGTGTTCGATTCGAACAGGTGCGCCGCATCGATGGCAACGAGGCCGGTATCGCGCTGTGCGTCGAATGCCAGCGCCGAAATGATGCCCAAGCCGAGGCCGAGGCTGACGTAGGTCTTGATCACGTCGGCATCGAGGGCCGTCAGCGCGACATTGGGCTGGGCGCCTATACGCTCGAACGCGCGGTTGATACGTGACCGGCCGGTAAAAGCCGTGTCGTAGGTAATCAGCGGCCAGCGTGCCAGTTCGTTGAGCGACAACGGCTGCGACTTCAGAATGGGATGATCTTCCGGCGCTATGACGCAATGCGTCCATTGGCGAACTGGCAAGGTGATCAGCTGAGGATACTGATCGAGCGACTCGGTGGCGATGCCGATGTCGGCGTCGCCGGCAACGACCCATTCGGCAATCTGGACCGGGCTGCCCTGATGCATCTCGAGTTTGACGTGAGGATGCTGCGCGACAAAGTCACGGACGACAACCGGCAGGGCGTAGCGAGCTTGCGTATGTGTGGCCGCCAGAACCAGACGGCCCGTGTCGCCGGTGGCGAATTCACTGCTCGCCCGCTTGAGGTTTTCCGCCTCGCGCAGGATGCGTTCAGCGATGGCCAGCACTGCCTTGCCGGGCTCGGTAATGCCGGTAAATCGCTTGCCGCTGCGCTCGAAGATGGCGATGCCGAGTTCGTCCTCCAGCAGCTTGACCTGCTTGGAGATACCGGGTTGCGAGGTATAAAGCGTCTCCGCCGCTTCGGAGACGTTCAGTCCCTGGCGCTGGATTTCGACGATGTAACGTAGTTGCTGAAGCTTCATGCTGGCGCTTAATAACCGAACGATATAACAATCTAACTCAATATTCTTTTTGATTCAATTGAGCGCTGTTAACATGCCTCGCATGGATTACCTCTACACCCTTTCCGGCTTTGCCGTCGGTGCCATTGTTGGCCTGACCGGCGTAGGCGGCGGCTCGCTGATGACGCCGCTGCTGGTGCTGCTTTTCGGCGTCCCGCCCGCGACAGCCGTTGGCACCGACCTGCTCTACGCAGCGCTGACCAAGGCAGGCGGTACCGTCGCCCATGGCAGGAAAGGCCATATCGACTGGGCCATCACGGGACGGCTAGCGGCAGGCAGCATACCGGCGGCAGCCATTACGGTGTACATCCTGTCCCAGTTGCCCAAGGGCAGCAATGTTGTCGGCGAGATCATTTCGCACGGCCTCGGCTTTGCCCTGATGTTGACGGCCATCGCCATCCTTTTTGGCCGCAAGCTGCGCGACTACGCCAGCCAGCACGAAGACTCGGCGCTTCGCCAATGCTGCCTCGGCAAGATCACCGTGGTGGTTGGCGCCATTCTCGGCGTCCTGGTCACCATTTCCTCGGTGGGTGCCGGCGCCCTCGGCGTCGCCGCCCTGTTTTTCCTCTATCCGAAACTTTCGCCGGTCCGCATCGTCGGCTCCGACGTCGCCCACGCCGTGCCGCTGACGCTGGTGGCCGGCCTCGGCCACTGGCTGCTTGGTGGCGTCGACTGGGCGCTGCTCGGCGCGCTCCTGCTCGGCTCACTGCCAGGCATCTGGATAGGCAGCCATCTCTCCGCCAAGGTGCCGGAACACATCCTGCGCCGCATCCTGGCCTCCATGCTGGTGCTGATCGGCACCAAGCTGGTCTTCTCCTGATTTCCCCCACGAGTACGCCATGTATAAATACGATGCCATCGACCGCCAGCTCATTAACGAGCGCGTCGCCCAGTTCCGCGATCAGGTCCGCCGCTGGAAAGCCGGCGAACTGACCGATGACGAGTTCCGCCCGCTGCGCCTGCAGAACGGCCTTTACATCCAGCGCCACGCGCCGATGTTCCGCATTGCCGTTCCCTACGCCATGATGAATTCGGCCCAGATGCGTACGCTGGCCCATGTCGCCCGCAAGTACGACCGCGGCTACGGCCACTTCACGACGCGCCACAATCTGCAGCTCAACTGGCCGAAGGTCGAGGACGTGCCCGAGATTCTGGCCGAGCTGGCCGAAGTTGAGATGCATGCCATCCAGACCTCGGGCAACTGCATGCGCAACATCACCACCGACCAGTTCGCCGGCGTTGCTGCCGATGAAGTGATCGACCCGCGCCCGCTGGCCGAGATTCTCCGCCAGTGGACGACCTTCCACCCGGAATTCGCCTTCCTGCCGCGCAAATTCAAGATCGCCATCTCCGGCACCAGGGACGACCGCGCCGTGACGTGGTTCCACGATATCGGCCTGCAGTTGCAGGAGCAGAACGGTGAAACCGGTTTCCGTGTCATCGTCGGCGGCGGCCTCGGCCGGACGCCGATTCGCGGCCAAATTGTCCGCGAGTTCCTGCCATGGCAGCACATCCTGACCTATTGCGAAGCCATCCTGCGCGTCTACAACCGTCAGGGCCGCCGCGACAACGCCTACAAGGCGCGTATCAAGATTCTCGTGCAAGCCCTCGGCGTCGAAGCTTTTGCGCAGCTGGTCGAGGATGAATGGGCCCACGGCAAGGACGGCCCGGCCACTCTGACGCAAGCCGAATTCGACCGCGTTGCTGCTCACTTCACGGCACCCGCCTACGAAAAACCCAGCACCAGCGATGCTGGCCTGGCGGAAAAACTGGCAACTGAAAAATCGTTCAAAAACTGGGTCGACCGCAGCACGCACCCGCACAAGGTGCCGGGCTACACCGCCGTCACGCTGTCGCTCAAGAAGCACGGCATCGCGCCGGGGGACATCACGTCCGACCAGATGGGCATCGTCGCCGACCTCGCCGACCAGTACAGCTTCGGCGAACTGCGCATCAGCCACGAACAGAACATCATCCTGGCCGACGTCAAGCTCTCCGACCTTTACGCCCTCTGGCAAAAAGCCAAGGCAGCCGGCCTCGCCACGCCGAACACCGGCCTGCTTACCGGCATCATCTGCTGCCCGGGCGGTGATTTCTGCGATCTGGCCAACGCCAAATCCATCCCCATCGCCAATGCCATCCAGGCCCGTTTCGACAACCTCGACTACCTGTTCGACATCGGTGAGATCGACCTCAACATCTCCGGCTGCATGAATGCCTGCGGCCACCACCACGTCGGCCACATCGGCGTGCTCGGCGTCGACAAGAACGACTCCGAGTTCTACCAGGTCACGCTGGGCGGCCGCCAAGGCAATGACGCCAAGCTCGGCAAGGTCATCGGCCCGTCGTTTGCCGCCGATGAAATGCCTGATGTCGTCGACAAGATCATCAAGGTTTACATCGAGAGCCGTCACCCCGACGAGCGCTTCCTCGACACTTTCGATCGCATCGGCATCGACCCGTTCAAGAACCGCGTGTACGAAGGCCGCGCCCACGGCAAGGCCAAGGCAGCACAAAAGGAGGCCGCATAATGGCACAACTGATCAAACACGGAACCGCTACGGTCGACACCTGGAAAACGCTCGAAATCGCCGAGGGCGAGACGCCGGAATCAGTGGCGCTGCCGACGGGCGACGTCATCTTCCCGCTCGCCGTCTGGCAGGCGCGCAAGGCCGAGATCATCTCCTGCCACAAGCGCATCGGCCTGCTGATTCAGCCCGATGAGCGCGTCGAGGATGTTGCAGCAGATCTCGACTACTTCGTCGTTATCGCCATCAGCTTCCCGAAATTTGTCGATGGCCGCGGTTACTCGACCGCCAGCCTGCTCCGCCAGCGCTACAAGTATCAGGGTGAATTGCGCGCCGTCGGCGACGTCCTGCATGACCAGCTTTTTTACATGCGCCGCGTCGGTTTCAACAGCTACGCGCTGAAGGACGGCAAGAATGTTGCAGTCGCCGTCGAAGCCGGCTTCAGCCCGTTCAGCGATGCTTACCAGGCCTCGACCACCCAGCCGCAACCCTACTTCCGCCGCCGCGCCTGATCTTTCGGAATACGCCGCCATGCCCCCCAGCCTGATCAACATCACGTCCGAACTGACCGCCAGCGTCACCGCCAAGTCCAAGGCCGTGCAAACCCTGCTCGCAGGCATTGCCGCCAACTGGGCCTCGGCCGCCTTCGCCAACAGCCTGGGCGCCGAGGACATGGTGCTGACCGACCTCATCGTCAAGGCCAAGCTGCCCATCGAAATTTTCAGCCTCGACACCGGCCGGCTGCCGCTTGAAACCTATGACCTGATGGACGCCCTGCGCAAACATTATGGCCTCAAGCTGAAAATCTACTTCCCGCAGGCCGAAGAGGTCGAAGGTTTCGTCCGCAACCACGGCATCAACGGCTTCTACGACTCCGTCACGCTGCGCAAAGCCTGCTGCTACGCCCGCAAGGTCGAGCCGCTCAAACGTGCCCTGGCCGGCAAACGCGCCTGGATCACCGGCCTGCGCGCCCAGCAAGCCACCACGCGCACCGGCCTGCCCTTCCGCGAATACGATGAAGGCAACGGCCTGGAAAAATTCAACCCGCTGTCGGACTGGACCGAGAAGGAAGTCTGGGCCTACATCAAGCTCAACGACGTGCCCTACAACGCCCTGCACGACAAGTTCTACCCCAGCATCGGCTGCGCCCCCTGCACCCGGGCCATCTCGCCGGGCGAAGACGTCCGCGCCGGCCGGTGGTGGTGGGAGAATCCGGAAACCAAGGAATGTGGACTGCACGTCAAGGGCTGACCCCGTTCAAGACCATCAAACCCGGCTTCGAGCCGGGTTTTTTATTGGCTGTCGTTTCAATGTCGGGCGGACAGTGAATTTACGCCGCTGACATCATTTCCACGGTCAACTGGAAAAATCGGCCAATTTTGAAACCGGCTTTGGCGGCAACCTTCTGAACTAACCGCGGTCCATGCCAGATCGCCAATAAAAAGGAGAAGGAACAGTGAGCACAGGAACGGTCAAGCTTCACCGCGTACTGCGGGCAGACCCGGAACGCATTTATCGGGCTTTTCTGGATGCCGATGCGATGGCCAAATGGCTGCCGCCCTATGGGTTTACGTGCCGGGTTCAGCATCTGGACGCCAGGGTCGGCGGCTCTTTCCGGATGTCGTTCACCAACTTTACGACGGGCAACGGCCATTCGTTTGGCGGTGATTATCTTGAACTGCTGCCCAACGAGAAAATCCGCTACACGGACAAATTCGACGACCCGAACCTGCCCGGCGAAATGCAGACGACGGTAAGCCTGCAAGCCGTCTCCTGCGGCACCGAGTTGAGCATCGTGCAGGAAGGCATCCCGGCGGTCATTCCGACCGAGATGTGCTACCTCGGCTGGCAGGAATCGCTCGAACAGTTGGCAAGGCTGGTCGAGCCGAACATTCCGGACTGATCAGCCGGCGGACAGCCAGCCGAGCAGTTCGTCCTTGCTCGGCATGCGGCCGGAGACCTTGACCGCTTCATCAACGACCAGCGCCGGCGTGGTCATGATCGGGTAGGCCATGATCTTGTCCATGTCCTTGACGTGTTCGAAGGTGGCGTCGAGGCCGAGTTCGGCCACGGCTTCACGGGTCAGTTGTTCGAGGCGATTGCACTTGGCGCAGCCGCTGCCGAGAATCTTGATCAGCATGGTTAACTCCTCAGTTTGGCCTTGCGGCCACGTTCGATCAGGTGCAGCGAGGTGACGATCAGCCCGACGAAGCCTATGACGCCCGGCGCCAGGATGAGCAAGGATGTGCCATCGACCCAGGCGCCGTAGGTCAGGCCGGCCAGTGTCGAAAACACCGCGACGAGGCCAACGTAGGTCCAGGCCTTGAGCTTGCCGATGATGGCGGTGGTAATCAGGATGCTCTGCAGCGACAGCTCGGGGTCGGCCATCAGGTAGGCGATGAGCGGCCCCGGGTGCATGCCGAGCGACAGGAACATCTTGGCGATGGGCACTTCAACTAGGGTCGGGAAGTACATGAAGACACCGAAGACGACACCTGCCAGATTGGCGAGAACGGTATTGGCGCCGGCGATGCTGCGTATCCACTCGGGCTGGATGAAGACCCGGATGATGCCGACGAGGAAGACGCCAACGACGAGCAGCGGGAAGATCTGTTTCACGAAGCGCCAGGTTTCCCACAGCCATTGCTGCACGTCCCAGCCGTCGAAACGCCGGGCCAGCGGCCAGATGGCGAGACAGAGTGCGGACACGGCGAGCGTTCTGCCCGTCACGATGAGCAGCACGCCGGCTTCTGTGACCCGCATGCCAAGCGCGGCGAAGGCCAGGGTCAGCGCCGTGAGCGCCAGGGCGACCGGGGTCAGGCGGTTGAAGCCGTTGTCGACCTGGCCCAGCCCTTTCCAGGCAAAGGTGCCGATGGTGCCGAGCAGGCCGATCAGGATAAGGCCTTGCAGGCTCAGCCCTTCAGCACCGGCTGCCTCGTTGATCGGAACCAGCTGATCGAGCCCAGTCTGGATGGCGGAAGCGCCGGCCCAGGGCATTTCGACGTGCAGCAGGCCAGCCGTCAGAAAATCGAGTTTGAGCGTGCCGGCAATCAGCAAGGCAACGAGGGCGCCGAGGAAAAGCAGCGTCCGGCCTGGAATGCCGCCGCCAGCAGCGAAGGTTTCCACGTCGGCAGCCCGGGCCACATCGCCCTCGCGAAACAGCGCGGCCATGATCATCCCGATGCCGATGCCGAAGGACAGCGCAAGCACGATGCGGGCAATGGCGAAATCGGCGCCAAGCGCCACGCCGGTGTAAGCCAGAGCAAGGATGTTGGCGGCCGGCGCGAAGAAAAGGAAGGTGATGGCCGGCCCGAGCCCGGCGCCTTTTTTGTAGATGCCGGCGAACAGCGGCTGGATGGTGCACGAACAGACGGCGAGCAGGCTGCCTGCCCCGGCTGCGGCCGGGTAGGACACCCATTTCGAGGTATTCGGCCCGAGAAAGCGAACGATGGATTGCTGCGGCACCAGTGCGGACAGCGCGCCAGCGATGAAGAAAGCCGGTACCAGGCAGAGCAGGACGTGGGCAGCGAGATAGGAGGCCAGACTGGCCAATCCACCTTGCAATGCGGTGATCATCCATTCCATTTTGTGCACCTCTTTGTCAGACCTTTTCGTGCGTAGCCTGGCGCCAAAAGCTCCCTACCCTGCTTCGTACCACCCCTTCGACGAGTTGACGACCTTGACCACGAGCAGCATGGCCGGCACTTCGATCAGAACACCGACCACGGTAGCCAGCGCCGCCCCCGACTCGAAGCCGAACAGGCTGATGGCGGCCGCGACGGCCAATTCGAAGAAATTGCTGGCGCCGATCAGCGCCGACGGGCAGGCGACGTTGTGTTTCTCGCCGACCTTGCGGTTGAGCCAGTAGGCCAGCGCCGAATTGAAGAAAACCTGGATCAGAATGGGCACGGCAAGCAGGCCGATGATCAGTGGCTGGCGCAGGATGGCTTCGCCCTGGAAGGCGAAGAGCAGCACGAGCGTGGCAAGCAAGGCGGTAATCGACCACGGGCCGATTTTCTCCATGGCGGCGTCGAAGGCTGCCTGCCCCTTGGCGAGCAAGGCTTTGCGCCAGAGTTGGGCGATCACGACCGGAATGACGATGTAGAGCACGACCGAGGTCACCAAGGTGTCCCACGGCACGATAATCGCCGAGATGCCGAGCAGGAAGGCGACGAGCGGGGCGAAGGCGAAGACCATGATGGTGTCGTTGAGCGCCACCTGCGACAACGTGAACAGCGGATGACCGTTGGTCAGGCGACTCCAGACAAAGACCATGGCCGTGCACGGCGCCGTAGCGAGCAGGATGAGGCCGGCAATGTAGCTGTCGAGCTGATCGGGCGGCAGGATCGGGGCGAACAGCTGGCGGATGAACAGCCAGCCGAGGAAGGCCATCGAGAACGGCTTGACCAGCCAGTTCACGAACAGCGTGACACCAATGCCACGCACGTGCTGCTTCATTTCGGCCATGGCGCCGAAATCAACCTTGACCAACATCGGGATGATCATGACCCAGATGAGCAGACCGACCGGCAGATTGACCTGGGCGACTTCCATGCGGCCGATGGCCTGAAACAGGGTCGGTGCGAACTGGCCGAAAACGATGCCGGTGACGATGCAGAGGAAGACCCAGATGGTCAGGTAACGCTCGAAGAAACTCATCGGCACGCCAGCGGCGGCCTTGGAGGTGATTTCACATTGGACTGACATGGCGGCTCCTTACTGGCCCAGTGCGGCGCGCACGGCGGGGATCAGGCGGGCGCGGATATCGTCGCGGACTGTGATGAAGCTTTCCAGCGGCTCACCGTGCGGGTCGTGGAACGGCAGATGAATGCGCGGCACCGGGCGCGGGAATACCGGGCAGGTTTCCTTGGCGTTGTCGCAAACACTGACCACAAGGTCGATGTCCTGGCTCATCACGGCTTCGACATCCTTCGGGTAGAGCCCCTCGGTCGGCAACCCGGCCAGGTTCAAGGCCTCAATCGCGCCATCGGCCACCTTGGGCTGCGGCCTAGTCCCCGCGGAAATACCGCGCACGAGGCCGGCCAGGTCGTAGTTGATGATCGCTTCACCCATCTGCGAGCGACAGGAGTTGCCGGTGCACAGCACGAGAACAGTCTTGAGATTCGACATCAGGTGGTCTTTCGGATTTTGGCGCGACGCTTCTCCGTGGTGTCGCAGCAGGTGGCTTTCGGCAGGCAGGTCTCGCCCTGACAGCAATTGCTCGTCAGGAAGGCAATCAATTCATCCATCGCCCCGAAGTTGGCCGAATAGTGGATGAAGCGGCTTTCGCGTTCGCCGGCAATCAGCCCGACCCTGGTCAAATGCGCCAGGTGAAAGGACAGCGTGGCCGGCGCCATGCCCAGTCGGTCACCGATGGCGCTGGCATTGATCCCCGCCGGCCCGGCTTCGACAAGCAGGCGAAAGATGGCCAGCCGGGATTCGTGACCGAGGGCAGCGAGGAGTTCGGCAGCGCTTAGTGTTTCCATATTTCGAATAATATCGAAATATGGAAACCGTGTCAGCCTTTGGGTTTCATTTAGGGCGTTTTTTTCGGGTTTACCGCGGGAATGGCACAAAATGCGTCGCGACCGCGACAGCGGACTGACATTTGTGTCATTCTCTGGGACGTCTTTTTTCCGCGGCTCTGCCCCTACTTTTTCATGCTGAAATTTCGCTGCCATCTCATCGTCGCTACCGCCATCGCGATCAGCCTCGTCGGTTGCGCCGCGCAAGGCGAAAAGAGCGAAGTCGCAGAGGCTCCTGAGCGAATCAGCGCCGAAATGGAAACTGCGCCGTCCCGGTCACCTGCAGACATCCAGAAGATCGCCGACCTCGAGCGCCAGATACTTCGGGAACAGCGCCAGTACCAGGCGGAAAAACGCCGGCTCGATCTGTCGCTCAAGGAATCGCAGAAGCAGAACGAGGAGTTGCAGAAGAAGCTCGACGACCTGCAGAAAAAACTCGACGCCCTGCTTGCCATCGATCGCGATCTCCGCAGCCGAAACCGAGGTCGCTGAAAAACAGGCAGGCCTCATATGCCTCGCCGCCCCAGCACCAGAAGTCCTTCCGACAAGCCCTAGCCACGCATGACGCTTTGGCGGCACTTGAGCTTGCCTGGAGCCAAGTCACGGCCAGAATTTCATTTCTGCCCTGCTTTTGGAGTCGACCGCAGCACGCCCTCAAGGCCGAAGGCAACAACCGAAACGCCTGTCGCTTGACCTCGAAATAGCCGACACCGACAACGACATGGCGACCGTTCGGTTCGTGAGCGCGCCAGACAAACGAAAATTGATGTAAGGGTTTTCAGGCTTCCCCGACTAATGGTCTGTCACCACGAACTCACCGCAAACGCACGGAGCCGACAACCACCCGTACCGCAACTACATGAGGATGAAAATTCGCCCTTCTTGACGCGGATCGATTGCAGGGCAGTCAATTGGCAGCCCCGATCCCCCAACAACCTGCCCCCAACGGGGTGATGCTACAAATACCAAAAAATGAAAAACACCCTTTCTCGCTATCTCGGCTCTACCTTCTCCCATCTCGACCTGCTCGGATTATGGCTAGGCTTGCTCAGTCTTCGCCTGCTGCTGGGGTGGGACTTCTACGAGTCCGGCCTGGAAAAACTCCATGGCACCAACTGGTTCTCCGATATCCAGGACCGTTTTCCCTTTCCCTTCAATCTTGTCCCGCCGGAAATCAGCTGGCAGATGGCGACCTGGTTTGAACTGCTCGGTAGCATCGCGCTGGTCATCGGGCTTGGCACCCGCTTCTTTTCGGTTTCGCTGCTCATTCTGACCATCGTCGCCATCGCCAGCGTGCATTGGCCTGACGCGTGGTCGAGCTACAGCGAATTGCTGCAAGGTTATGGTTTTACCGACAACGGCTTTGGCAATTTCAAACTTCCGGTACTGTTCATCGGCATGCTGCTCCCCTTGATGCTGATGGGCCCGGGCAAGCTGTCGATCGATCATCTGATCCGCCGCAAGGCGCTTTGATGTACGCTGTCCGGTATGCCCACCTCCACTTTTCGACAAGCCATTCAGGCCAACCTGCTGTCGATCATCAGCGTGCTGATCGCAGTCGTCAGCCTGTCGTACAACACCTGGCGCAACGATGTGTCGGAGCTGAATCGGACCCAGCGGGCCGCCTGCTTTGCAGTCCTGCAGGAACTCGCCGCGCTGCAATTGCTGGTCGATCACCTGACCTACGACGACAAGCGGCAACGCGGCGACACCATAGAAGGTTGGACCCGCGTCGTATTCATCGGCGACCTCGCCAGCCTGACATCCCCGACGGTGGATGCCGGAGCAAAGAGCTTGCGCCAGCAATGGGAAAACGAAGTCGGCCGACTGGAGTCGAGCGAAGAGGCAAACAAGGCCGTCAGTCGCGCCATAGAATCCTTGCGCCTAGAAACCTTGCGCACCCTGGCAGCATTGCGATGAATAGCAATCTGCCGCAGACGTATCACGGGCAAACGCCCCCACCCGATGAGGTAATGCGATGTCACTGAACCTGCGCCAGCTTGCCTGCATGCTATTCGGATTTTCCGCCATCGCTCTGTCGCTACCGGCAGCCGCCTGGGAATTGTCGGGCAGCAAGATGATCAGGGTGCAAACAAGAGAGGGAAAAACCATCGAAATTGGCTCTGTCGAATTCACCCCGAGAGGCGAATCGACCAGCTTCGCGCTGCATCTCGACCACGCCCAGCTCAAGGACTTCTTTCTCTCCATGAAAGAATTCAAGTGCCTGGAAGGCGAGGAAATTCATTGCCACGTGCCCTACCCCTACCCCAATCCGGGCACCATCACGCGAAATGACCTGCGCTGGCTGGAGCACTCGCTACTGTTTCTGTACAAGCAGCCCAAGGATTTTGGCGCCCGGTTGTGGAACGGCCTTTACTACAAGATGGCGCTGACTGAAAAAGGTATCGTTGGTACACCGCAAGCTGTCGATCTTGTCCAGATTGGCGCCCCGCCAGCCGATACCTCCATCCCGCCATACGGCCCGGGCGAGCGCAGCGACATTACGCCTGACTCGCGCTGGATTCGCAGCCTGAGCATCGAATAAGTCCGATGCCATCGCAAGTGCGAAGGCTCAGTTCGCCACCTTCTGCCAGCCCTTCGCCTGCATGCAGGCATGCATCCGGCGCACGCTGGCATTGGTGACCACGCCGTCGGCAGTGGTGTAGACCTGCTGCTTGCAGAAAATTTCGTCGCGCGTGTAGTCGCCTTCAAGTGCGCCACGCTTTTCCCAGTGCCACGACGAACAAGCTGCCAGGCCAATAAAGGCAATCATCAGTAATTTCATAGCGCAAATTTTACGCTGATCAACCCAGGACCAGTTCCAGTGCCCCGCTCCATCTTTTATTCAAATTGCACATCATTAATATATTTTATTCTGTAGAATAACACCATGATCATCAGGATACGCCATCATGAAGACCGCCCCGCAAGCCAACCCGCTCTCCGAACGCTCCCGCGTGCTATCGACGGCCGTGGTTGAGGCCGCCAGACGGCTCGGGCTGGGTTCCACCGATCTCAACGCCATCATCGGCACCAGCCAGCCCTCGGCCTCGCGCCTGCTCAACGGCAAATATTTCATTCCGGAAGGCAGCAAGACCTGGGAGCTTTCTGCCCATTTCGTCCGCCTCTACCGCTCGATTTCCTCGCTGGTCGGTGGCAACGACGATCTGGCCCGGAGCTGGCTCAAGTCCGGCAATCAGGCTTTCGACAACCGTCACCCGCTGGACGTCGTCAAACGCGTTGAAGGCCTGCTCCATGTCTGCGAATACCTGGACGCCCACCGCGCTCGCGTCTGAAGCCCGACCCTGGTCGGGCAAGGGCTGGCGCGCCGTCGAGGCGCAGCACCGTGTAGCGACGATGGCGCTGGTGCACGGCGATCTCGACGACCAGTCGCTGCTTGAAGACATTCTTGAAGAATCCAAACCGGTTTTGCCGCGAGAAGCAGTCGGCCTGCACTGGTTGCTCGCCACCCCCTTCCGCTATTGGCCGAAACCGCCCTCCGGCTCGCGTTTCCGGGCGCGTACCGATCCCGGTGTGTTCTACGGGGCCGACGAGGAAAAGACCGCCTGCGCCGAATGCGGCTACTGGCGCCTGCGCTTCTGGCTAGACAGCGAAGGCCTGGCCGGACGCGAGGCGTCGATACCGATCACGCTCTTCGAATTCCACGGCACTACGCAGCACATGCTCGATCTGACCGAGCCACCACTGGTCGCCGACCGTGCCAACTGGACCGATCCGGTCGACTACAGCGCCACCCAGAAAATCGCCGGAACCGCCCGCCAGGCTGGCATCGAGCTGATCCACTATCAGTCGGTGCGCCATCCGGAAGGCACCTGCCTGGCTATCCTGACGCCGAAGGTTTTCAGGGGTGTCGATGAAGCATTCCGGAATGTTCAGCACGGCTGGACACTCTGGCTGAAGCCCCCCGGCCTGACCATCTGGCAACGTGAGCTGACAACCGAAAGCCACGTTTTTCGTTTCGCCTGAAGACAGGGATAGCCAAGGAATCCGCAGGTCAGCCCGCGCCCAAACCAGCAACGGCCTGCGTTCGACACGGCAAGCGGCCCGCAGAACTTGGCGGCTCCGTTACCAACTGCTCGTCAGATTTCGATTTTGGCGCTTTTTTCCGGTTGACCGTGGAAGCACGCGCTTCCGGATTGCTTACTCGCCGACGACGTCGGCGCCGACCGGCGGGGTAAATTTGAAGGTGCCGGCATGCAAAGCCGGATTGCGCTCTATCTTGTTGAAGCGGATATGTGTCGTCTGGCCGAAGCTGTCCTGCAACTCCATGGCTTTGAGGTCCTTGCCTGCAAAACCCAGGCGGACTTTTTCGAAACCGCTGTCGCCGGCTTTCGGGGTCGCTTCCACCCAGGCCATGCCTTCAGCTTCGCCCGCCTCGGTGAGGGTGAAGTTCTTTTCCAGCTCATTGCTGCCGGAAAGCAGCGCTGCCGGCGAACCACCAATCGCCTGTCCTGCCTTGCGCACCGTAACCTGCTGCAGATCAGGATCGTGAATCCAGACCTTTTCGCCATCACCGACGACGAGTTGCGGAAAGGGCTTGAGGATTTCCCAGCGCAGCTTGCCCGGCCGCGAAATGGCGACGGTACCTGACGACTGTTGCGGCTTACGGCCATTCTTGCCGATGACCATCTGTGAGAAGTCGGCTTTCAGCGTACGCGTGCTTTTCAGGAAATCGTGCAACTGATCGACCGCACCGGCGTGGGCGAGGAACGGGAAAACCACGATTGCTGCGGTCAACAGGAATTTGGAGGCAATTTTCATGCAGCTAGCTTAGCGGGTTGCGGTGTGACGTGCTGTCTCAGGGTGTAACAAATTGCTGGCGGAAATCACTCCGCCGGCTTCTTCATGAGCACTTCCCGCCCGCCACGACCGTCCATGGTCGACACCAGGCCAGCCTTTTCCATCGCTTCGATGAGCCGCGCCGAGCGGTTGTAGCCGATGCGCAGATGGCGCTGGACCAGC
The DNA here is from genome assembly GCA_016790815.1 of Dechloromonas sp. GTDB lineage: Bacteria > Pseudomonadota > Gammaproteobacteria > Burkholderiales > Rhodocyclaceae > Azonexus. Next base: position 45,470 of record JAEUOG010000051.1, on the reverse strand, counting down.
GAAATCGAAGCGCGCTGGTTCTTGAGCACGATATCGACGGCCTGATCGTACAGCGGGTCGCTCTCGGCGTCGCCGCCGCCCTCACCCGCTTCGCCACCCTCTTCGTCATCGCCACCGGAACCGTTCAGGATGTCCTCGACGTATTCAGGCGCACCGGTGGCCTTGAGGTGCTCGACGACACGATGCACTTCGTCATCGGAGACGAAGGCGCCATGAACGCGGGTCGGATAGCCCGTACCCGGCGCCAGGTAGAGCATGTCGCCCTGGCCGAGCAGCGCTTCGGCGCCCATCTGGTCGAGGATAGTGCGCGAGTCGATCTTGCTGGAGACCTGGAAGGACAACCGGGTCGGGATGTTGGCCTTGATCAGACCGGTGATCACGTCGACGCTCGGCCGCTGGGTGGCCAACACGAGGTGAATGCCGGAGGCGCGTGCCTTCTGCGCCAGACGGGCGATCTGCTCCTCGACCTTCTTGCCGACGACCATCATGAGGTCGGCCAGCTCGTCGATGATGACGACGATGAAGGGCATGGTTTTCAGCGGCTCCGGCGTTTCCGGGGTCAGGGTCAGCGGGTTCGGAATGTGCTCGCCGCGCTTTTCGGCGTCGCGGATCTTGGTGTTGAGGCCGGCGATGTTGCGCACGCCCATCGCCGACATCAGCTTGTAGCGCTTTTCCATCTCCGTGACGCACCAGTGCAGCGCGTTGGCCGCCTGCTTCATGTCGGTGACAACAGGGGCCAGCAAATGTGGAATGCCTTCGTAGATCGACAATTCCAGCATCTTGGGGTCGACCATGATGAGGCGTACCTGATCCGGCTCGCCCTTGTAGAGCATCGACAGGATCATCGCATTGACGCCGACCGACTTGCCGGAACCGGTCGTGCCGGCAACGAGCAGGTGAGGCGTCTTGGCCAGGTCTGCGACCACCGGCAAACCACCGATGTCCTTGCCAAGACAGACGGTCAACGGGCTGTGCATGTCGTTGTACGGCTTGCTGGAAATGATCTCGGACAGCTTAACCATCTGCCGCTTGGGATTGGGCAGTTCGAGCGCCATGCATGATTTGCCGGGCACCGTTTCGACAACTCGGATGGAAACCATGGCCAGGGCGCGAGCAAGGTCGCGCGCCAGATTGACGATCTGCGCGCCCTTGACGCCAACCGCCGGCTCAATTTCATAGCGGGTGATGACCGGGCCGGGCATGGCCGCCAGTACCTTGACCTGGACGCCGAAGTCGGCGAGCTTGCGCTCTATCAGGCGCGAAGTGTATTCCAGCGTCTCGGCGCTTACAGTCTCAGTGGCGGGCGGCGCCGGGTCGAGAAGATGCAGCGGCGGCAAGCGGCCACCGACTATCGCCTCAGGGAACAGCGCGACCTGTTTTTCGCGTTCGATGCGTGCCTCGGCCTTTTTGGAGACTGGCACGTCGGGCGGCGGCGTTTCGATGATGATCGGGTCGTGCAGTTCGACGCGCTGCTTTTCTTCTTTGACAACCACTTCGCGTTTTTGCGCGACCTCCTTGCCGATCTGGCGGTCCCGCCAGGCATCGACGCGGCCGTAGAAGAAACCCAGGAAAGCTTCAAGAATCAGGCCGATTTTCTCGAAGGCCCAGACCCAGGACATGCCCGAAAATATACTCCAACCAGCCGCCATGAGGGCCAACAGGAAGAGCGTCGAACCCGTATAGCCAAACTGGGTGGCCAGCACGCGTCCGACCTCTATGCCGAGCATGCCGCCCGGCGCCAGCGGCAGCGCGGCCTTCAGCGAATAAAAGCGCAGGGCTTCGAGCGCCGAACTGGCGACCAGCAGGAAGGAAAACCCACCGAGGGCGATAAGCAGCGGATGCTGCTTGTGATCATCGGGCGCGTGGTATTTGCGGAACCCCCACCAGACGAACATGCCGAGCAGAACAATCCACCACCAGGCTGACAGGCCAAAAATGTAGAGCATCAGATCGGCGATCCATGCACCTGCGCGACCGGCCGGATTGTTGAGGGAGGTGGTGCCAACGGCGTGCGACCAGCCCGGGTCATCCTTGCTGAATCCCCACAACGCCATGGTCAGGAACAACGCAATCGCGCCTACCCCCAGCCAGCGCGATTCCTGCAGAAGTGAACCGATCTTTTCCGGCAGCGGACTGGGCGCGGCCGCGCGATTCACCATCCGAGTACCCACCCTCAGGCGACCCCGGGAATGATCAAGAGATCATTCTCATAGCGAATGTAGCCGCTCAATTCCAGATCGCGCATGACCTTGCTGACCATCTCGCGCGAGGCACCAATCATTTTCGCCATATCCTGCTTGGACAATTTCTTTTTCACCACACGATTACCTTCCACCACCTCCGACATATCGAGAAGAAGGCGTGCTACGCGACCATACACGTCCAGCAGGGCAAGGCTTTCAATCTTGCGATCAGCCTCGCGCAAGCGAAGGACAAGAATTTTCATCAACTTCTGAGCGACCTGGAAGTTTTCCCGCATGCAGCGCTGCAGTGAGTCCTTGTCGAGAAAAAGCAACTCGCAGGCTTCGGCCGCGACAACATTGGCCGAACGGGGGCTACCATCGATCAGCCCCATTTCTCCAAAAAATTCACCTGGACCAAGCCAGGCCAGAATAATCTCGCGGCCCTCTTCATCCGTATTGGTGACTTTGGCCCTGCCGCTGATCAGGACGTACAGGGAGTCCGTGCTGTCGCCTGCCCTTACGATAGAGGCGCCACGCTCGGCACGTTTTCGCCCAGCGACCTTGGAAATTTTTTCGAGTTCAGGCTCGTCCAACCCTGAAAACAAGGGGACATTGCGCAAGACTATCAAGCTCAAACCACATGGGGTTGCTGACATAAATCAGTTTCCGTTCATAGAGTTACGAAATGATTATAAACCGCTTTCCCAAATAACACAGGAACTTCGAGAAAATTGCAGGCCAAGAGAACGTTATAATTTTCTCATTAATCACCCAAGAGGATGTTCATGTCCCAAAACGCCCGCCACAACCCACTCATCATTCTCGGTTCCGGCCCCGCAGGTTACACTGCCGCCGTCTATGCTGCACGCGCCAATCTCAAGCCTGTACTGATCACCGGCATGGCCCAGGGCGGCCAGCTAATGACGACGACCGAAGTCGATAACTGGCCGGCCGATGCAGATGGAGTACAGGGTCCGGAACTGATGGCCCGTTTCGAAGCCCATGCCCGCCGCTTCGAGACCGATATCGTCTTCGACCACATTCATACCGCCAAACTGACCGAAAAACCCTTCACGCTGATCGGCGACGCCGGCACCTACACCTGCGACGCACTGATCATTTCGACCGGCGCATCGGCCCAGTATTTGGGCCTGCCTTCCGAAGAAAAGTTCATGGGCAAGGGCGTTTCGGCCTGTGCAACCTGTGACGGATTCTTCTACCGCAACAAACCGGTCGCCGTTGTCGGTGGCGGCAACACGGCCGTCGAGGAAGCGCTCTATCTGGCCAATATCGCCAGCCATGTGACGCTGATCCATCGCCGCGACAAGTTCAAGGCTGAAAAGATCATGCAGGACAAGCTGTTCAAGAAGCAGGCCGAGGGCAAAATCACCATTCTCTACAACACCACGCTTGATGAGGTGCTCGGCGACGACTCGGGTGTCACCGGCCTGCGCGTCAAGAGCAAGGACACCGGCGCTACTCAGGACGTTTCAGTGCATGGCGTGTTCATTGCGATCGGGCACAAGCCGAACACCGACATTTTTGCAGGCCAACTCGAGATGGATAACGGCTATCTGGTTACCGAAGCTGGCCGCAACGGCAACGCGACGCAGACCAGCATCACCGGCGTATTTGCTGCTGGTGACGTGCAGGACCAGATTTACAAGCAGGCCTGCACCTCGGCCGGCACAGGCTGCATGGCAGCGCTGGATGCCGAACGTTACCTCGATGCGCTTGCCTGAATTTGATTGACCCGGAAGACTTTGCTGCCTTCCAGGCGGAAGTGGCCGATATCACGCCACTTCCGCCTGACAATCGCGTTCAGCTGAGCAAGCCAAAACCAGCAGCGCTACTCCGGCAATCGGTCAGCGAACAAAAGCCGGCCAAGAAAAACAAGCCGTTTCAAGATGCATTGCCGGCACTCTGGAGCCTCCCGGCCAGCGAATCCGGGTCGATCAAGAATACCGCCAATCTCGATCCCAACCAGGCCGAATTCCGCACCGCGATGGCAGGCGTTCAGCCGCTTCCACCACCCAATCTCGTCGTGCATGGCAAACGGCCTCCACCACCTCGCCCGCTCCAGCATCTCGCTGATGAACAGGCAGCGCTACATGAAAGCCTGCACGGCTACATCGGCTTGCAGGATCGCCTGGAGGGCGGTGACGAGCCGCATTATTTACGTAGCGGGCTGGCCCAGAATGTCCTGCGCGACTTGCGGCGCGGGCGCTGGGTAACGCAGGACGAAATTGACCTGCACGGTCTTAACCGTGACGAAGCCCGGCACCTGCTCGCCGCTTTCCTGGCCGAATGCCTCCATCATGGCAAACGCTGTGTCCGCGTCGTTCATGGCAAGGGTCTAGGCTCACCGCAGAAGATGTCCATCCTGCGCCAGCTTGTACGTGGCTGGCTGGCCCAACGCCAGGAAGTGCTGGCCTACTGCCAGGCCAAGCCCCCGGATGGCGGCGAAGGTGCGCTGATCGTTCTGCTACGTAACCGGAAATGACCAAGGGCAGCCGAAGCTGCCCTTTCATTTTTGGTCCATTTTTACGGTTGACCGCAGCAGGGCGGGTTGAGCACGGAACTATGGCGCAACCGCCGGACAACAGCGATCAAATCGCTGCTTCGTTGGTTTCGCCGGTGCGGATGCGCACTACCTGCTCAACCGGCATGACGAAAATCTTGCCGTCGCCTATCTTGCCGGTACGCGCAGCCTTGATGATGGCCTCGATGGCGGCATCGACGTGTTCCGAATTGACGACGATTTCGATCTTGATCTTGGGCAGGAAATCGACCACGTATTCGGCGCCGCGGTACAACTCGGTGTGCCCCTTCTGGCGACCGAATCCCTTGACCTCGGTGACGGTCAGGCCAGCGATACCGATTTCGGACAGCGCTTCACGGACTTCGTCTAGCTTGAAGGGTTTGATGACGGCTTCGATTTTTTTCATGTGCTGATTCCTCTTTGCAGGTTCTTAAAATTCGTCCGGATATCGGTTGGTAATAGGATACCGCCAATCCTTGCCAAAGCCACGCGGTGTGATGCGAATGCCGATCGGCGCCTGCCGGCGCTTGTATTCGGCGATACGCAGCAGGCGCACAACCCGGCGCACAGCATCCTCAGGCAGGCCGGCGGCGATGATCTCGCGTGGGCTGCGGTCTTCTTCCATGTAGGCGCGTACGATGGCATCGAGCACCTCGTAGGGCGGCAATGAATCCTGGTCCGTCTGGTCCGGCTTCAATTCCGCCGATGGCGGCCGGACGATGATGTTTTCCGGGATCACCGGATCGCCCTGACACAGCGTATTGCGATAGCGCGAAAGGCGATAGACCAGCGTCTTGTAAACATCCTTGATGACCGCAAAACCGCCGGCCATGTCCCCATAGAGCGTGCAGTAGCCAACGGCCATTTCCGACTTGTTGCCGGTGGTCAGCACCAGGGCACCCGTCTTGTTGGAGATGGCCATCAGAATGTTGCCGCGAATGCGCGCCTGGATATTCTCTTCGGTCGTATCGGCCGGCAAGCCGACAAACAACGGGTCGAGCATGGTGCCATAGACGTCCATGGCCGGCGCGATGGCGATCTCGTCGTAGCGCACACCGAGAACCCGGATCATCTCGCGCGAATCGTTGAGGCTCATCTGCGCCGTGTAGGGCGACGGCATCATCACCGCCCGTACCTTCTCCGCACCCAGCGCATCGACGGCAACGCAAAGCGTCAGCGCCGAATCGATACCCCCGGAAAGGCCGATGATGGCACCCTTGAAACCTGTTTTGCCAATGTAGTCTCGGACGCCGAGCACCAGCGCCTGATAGGCCTCGGCCTCGACTGACAACTCATCGGCCATATGGTCGGAATGCAGGAACCCGGCATCGAAATCGACGACACCAAGAGCCTCTTGGAACGATGGCAGGCGCATGCAGCAGTTTTTTCGTGCATCGAGCGCAAACGATGCACCATCGAATACCAGCTCGTCCTGGCCACCGACCAGATTGCAATATATAGCCGGGATGCCTGTGGCAGCGATACGCTCACCGAGCACCTGGGCACGTTGTTGATGCTTTTCGAGATGGCAGGGGGACGCGTTAAGTACAAGCAGCAATTCTGCGCCAGCCTGGCAGGCGAGCTCAGCGGCGCCCTCTTCCCATATGTCGGCGCAGATATTGATGCCGCAACGGACACCGCCCAGCGTTACGACGCAGGCTTCGGTTCCAGCCTCGAAATAGCGCTTTTCGTCAAAAACTTCGTAATTCGGGAGACGTATCTTGCGGTAGACCGCCGTTTTTCGGCCATTTTCAATGACCGTTGCTGCGTTGTAGCAGCGTCCTTCATATTCATCGGGATGGCCGACGATGACAGCAATGCCTTCGATCTGACTAGCCAGATGGTCGAGCGCACGGCTGCAGGCACGATAGAAATCCGGACGCAGCAACAGATCTTCAGGCGGGTAGCCGCACAACGCCAGCTCTGGCGTGAGCAGTACCTGCGCGCCACGGGCCTTAGCCTCGGTGGCGTACTTGATGATGCGCTCGACGTTGCCCGTCAGGTCACCGACGGTGGCGTTGAACTGGGCAACGGCGAGTCGCAGCATGCGGTACTTAGTAGTTCGGCTTGTCTTTCGCGTCGTTGAAACGCTGGATGCCGGTCATGATTTCGTTGCGGGCGGCATCGATGCCTTCCCAGCCATTGACCTTGACCCACTTGCCTGGCTCAAGATCCTTGTAGCGCTCGAAGAAGTGAGCAATCTGCTTGCGCAGCAGCTCGGGCATGTCTTCGTAAGTCTTGACGTCCTTGTAGAGCGGGGTCAGCTTGTCGACGGGCACGGCGAGCAGCTTGGCATCGTCACCACCTTCGTCGGTCATCGACAACTGGCCGAGCGGACGGCAGCGCACGACGACACCCGGCGGCAGGGAAAACGGAGCAACGACCAGCACGTCGACCGGGTCGCCGTCACCAGCGATGGTGTGCGGGATATAGCCGTAGTTGCAGGGATAGTGCATGGAGGTAGACATGAAGCGATCGACGAAAATCGCGCCGCTTTCCTTGTCGACTTCGTACTTTACTGGCTCGGAATGCGCGGAAATTTCGATGATGACATTGAAGTCATCGGGCAGGGACTTGCCGGAAGGAACGTTGTTAAGTGCCATGTTGTATCTCTCTGCGGTTAGGTTTGAGAACTTGCGATTATAACGTCGTGATAGCCCATATTTACTGCCAGGCTGCGAGAAACTCTTGCCAATGCGAAGCACCGATCCGGGCCAACTGTGCCTTGACGAAATCGCACTCTGCCAGTTCCTCTGTAGCTGTCAGTTCCCCGCGCATGCGTCGGAAACGATTGTAGACCAGATAGGTATTGATGACATCCGTTTCACAGTAGTCACGAATCTCTGCGCTCTTGCCGGCCTGCCAGGCTTCCCAGACCTTGCCCCCATCCATGCCGAGCTTGCCGGGAAATCCGTAGAGCTTGGCCAGGTCATCGAGCGGCGCATTGGCACGAGCGTTGTAGAGCGCCAGCAGATCCATGAGGTCGAGGTGGCGCATGTGGTAACGGCTGATGTAGTTGTTCCACTTGAAATCGCGCGAGTCGGCGTAGTCGCCGTCACCGAGATCCCAGTAACGCGGTGCCGAAACACCATGCAGCATGCCGCGGTAGTGCAACACCGGCAGATCGAAACCGCTGCCGTTCCAGGAAACAATCTGCGGCGTGAATTTCTCGATGCCATCGAAGAAGCGCTGGATGATCGCCCCTTCGTTGAGGTCCGGCTCGGAGAGCGACCAGACCTTCAGACCCTCGCCGGTGCGCAAGACGCAGGATATGGTGACAATGCGTTGCAGGTGCAATTGCAGGAAGTCGTTGCCCGTCTTGGCGCGGCGCTGCTGGAAGGCCAGTTCGGCGACTTCGTTATCGGAAAGGCCGGCCGGCAGGTCGTTCAGGCGGCGCAGGCCGGCGACATCGGGAATCGTCTCGATGTCGAAAACCAGGACCGGTTTCATGCAGGAAACACGCCGGTCGACAGGTAACGATCACCGCGGTCGCAGACGATGGTGACGATGACCGCATTCTCCAGTTCCTGCGACAGGCGCAAGGCCACGGCCAGCGCACCGCCGGAAGAAATGCCGGCGAAGATGCCTTCTTCCACCGCCAGACGACGCGTCATCGCTTCGGCATCGGCCTGGCTGACGTTTTCGACACGGTCAACCCGGCTTTTATCGAAAATCTTGGGCAGGTAGGCCGCCGGCCATTTGCGGATGCCGGGAATCTGGCTGCCATCTTCCGGCTGACAACCGACGATCTGAATCGCCGGGTTCTGCGTCTTGAGGAAAGCCGAGGTGCCCATGATGGTGCCGGTCGTTCCCATGCTGGAAACGAAGTGCGTGATCTTGCCATCGGTATCGCGCCAGATTTCCGGGCCGGTGCCTTCGATATGCGCCAGCGGGTTATCCGGATTACCGAACTGGTCGAGGATGATGCCCCTGCCTTCGTCGCGCATTTTTTCGGCGACGTCGCGGCACAGTTCCATGCCACCATCCTTCGGCGTCAGCACCAGTTCGGCGCCGTAGGCACGCATGCTCTGGCGTCGTTCGATGCTCTGGTTCTCCGGCATGACCAGAATCATTCTGTAGCCCTTGATCGCCGCCGCCATGGCCAGCGCGATGCCGGTATTCCCGGAGGTTGCCTCGATCAGCGTGTCGCCCGGCTTGATGTCGCCGCGTGCTTCGGCATGAACGATCATCGACAGCGCGGGGCGATCCTTGACCGAGCCGGCCGGGTTGTTGCCTTCAAGCTTGGCCAAAATGACGTTGTTACGCTGGTCGTTTTCAGCACCCGGGATACGCACCAGGCGCACCAGCGGTGTGTTTCCAACAAAATCCTGCAAGGTTTTATACATTTTGCTGGAGCCACGCGATGTATTGGGAGACGCCCTCCTCAACCGAGGCCATCGGCGCAACGTAGCCTGCATCGCGCAGGCGCGTCAGGTCGCCCTGGGTAAATGCCTGGTACTTGCCCTTTAGCGCCTCGGGGAAAGCAACGTATTCGAGCAGTCCCTGTTCCCGAAGTTCATCAAGCGACAGCGGCGCTTCGCTTTTTGCCTTGCGGCAGCCGTTGACCGCAGCAACCGCGACATCATTGAAGCTCTGCGCGCGCCCGGAGCCGAGGTTGAAAATGCCGGACTTTTCAGGGTGATCTAGGAAGTACAGATTGACCTTGGCGACATCGCCGACGAAGACAAAATCGCGCATCTGGCCGCCATTCTCGTAGCCATGCGAACCCTCAAACAATTTGACCTTGCCGTCGGCCCTGAACTGGTTGTAGTTGTGGAAGGCGACCGACGCCATGCGCCCCTTGTGCGTTTCGCGCGGGCCATAGACGTTGAAGTAGCGGAAGCCGACGATCTGCGATGAGGGATTCTGCGCCAGTTTCTGGCGAACGATCTGGTCGAAGAGGAATTTCGAGTAGCCGTAAACGTTGAGCGGCCCCTCGTACTGGCGCTCTTCCTTGAACACATTGCTAGCGCCGTAAGTAGCTGCACTGGACGCATACAGAAACTGGACGTCCTGATCCAGACACCAGTCGAGCAGAATGGACGAGTAACGGAAATTGTTTTCCATCATGTAACGACCGTCGGTTTCCATGGTGTCGGAACAGGCGCCCTCATGGAAAATGGCGTCGATCTCGCCATCGAAATGCCCCGCCTGAATGCGCGCGATGAAATCGTTCTTGTCGATGTAGTCGGCAATCTCGCAGTCGATCAAGTTCTTGAACTTGTCAGCCTTGGTGAGGTTGTCGACAGCGACGATCTTCGTCACGCCACGCTCGTTCAGCGCCTTGACAATATTGGAACCGATGAAGCCGGCAGCGCCGGTAACGACTGTATACATAACTATTCCTTACAGGGCTGCGGCGAGTTCTTCACGACTGACAACGGCTGTACCGAGTTTTCCTACCACTACGCCAGCAGCGATGTTGGCGACACGAATGGCTTCAGCCCAGTCGGCGCCAGCAGCAATCATGACAGCGAGCGTAGCTATCACCGTATCACCAGCACCAGAGACATCGAAAACCTCGCGAGCCTGGGCCGGCTGATGGTGGGTGTCATCAGCAAACAGTGTCATGCCTTCTTCGCTTCGGGTAACGAGCAAGGCCTCGAGGCCAAGATCACCGCGCAATTTGCGCGCCTTGGCCGCCAACTCTTCGTCCGACGACCAGCGACCGACAACTTCTTTCAGTTCTGAGCGGTTCGGTGTAATGACAGTGGCGCCAGCATACTTGCCCCACTCGTCACCTTTTGGGTCGACCAGCACTGGTTTGTCGTGGGCGCGCGCGATGCGGATCATCTCCGCGATGTGAGTGAGTCCGCCCTTGCCATAGTCGGAAAGAACGACCACGTCAGACTGGACAACCCTGGTCTCGAAATCGGCAAGCTTGGCCTGAAGGATTTCGTGCGATGGCGTCGTTTCGAAATCGATGCGCAGCAGTTGTTGCTGACGCCCGATGACGCGCAGCTTGACCGTAGTATCGATCTCACGGTCAACGTGCAAATTGGCATCAATTTGCCCTTCTTCCAGCAGGCGGCCGAGCGTTCGTCCAGCCTCGTCGTCACCCACAACCGACAACAGTGCAGATACTGCGCCCAGCGAGGCGGCATTACGTGCCACGTTGGCTGCACCGCCAAGACGCTCCTCCATGCGCTGAACCTTGACTACCGGCACGGGAGCTTCTGGCGAAATCCGGCTGACCTCTCCAAACCAGTAGCGGTCGAGCATGACATCGCCCACGACGAGCAGGCGGACCTGCGAAATCTTTCCCAGCATGCTGCGATTCATGAATCAGCGCCCGATCGCGAAATATTCAAGACCCGACCCGCGCACGAATTTCGGGTCGTAGAGATTACGCCCATCGAAGATCACCGGGTTCTTCAGAGTAGCCTTGATGACATCGAAATCCGGACTGCGGAATTCCTTCCACTCGGTAACGATGACCAGAGCATCAGCGTTGGTTAGCGCACCCATCGGGCTCTCGGCATATTGCAGGCGGCTGTCGTCACCATAAATGCGCCGGGTTTCATGCATGGCTACTGGATCGTATGCCGTCACCGTGGCCCCTGCAGCAAACAGATCCGCAATCAATTCACGACTCGGCGCTTCGCGCATGTCATCTGTGTTGGGCTTGAAGGAAAGCCCCCAAAGTGCAAAGTGCTTTCCCTTCAGATCGCCGAATCGGGCTATGAGCTTTCTGGTCAGCACGTGTTTCTGGGCATCGTTGGCTTCCTCGACGGCTGTCAGCACCTTGAGGGTGATATCTGCGTCATCCTTGGCTGTCGCAATGAGTGCCTTGACGTCCTTCGGGAAGCAGGAACCACCATAACCACAGCCGGGGTACAGAAAATGGTAGCCGATGCGCGGGTCGGAACCAATGCCCTGACGAACCATTTCGATATCAGCCCCAAGCACTTCGGCCAGATTGGCCAGTTCATTCATGAAACTGATGCGCGTCGCCAACATCGCGTTGGCCGCATATTTGGTCAGCTCCGCACTCTTCACATCGGTAACGATCAGGCGCTCATGGTTGCGCTGGAACGGCGCATACAGGGCGCGCATCAGGTGAATTGCCTGCTCCTCCTCCGCACCGACAACAATGCGGTCGGGGCGCATGAAGTCATCAACGGCCGCTCCTTCCTTGAGGAACTCCGGATTGGACACAACACTGTAGGGTATGTCGACACCGCGCCTTGCGAGTTCGTCAGCAATCGCTGACTTTACCTTGGCACCGGTACCTACCGGCACTGTGCTCTTGTCGACAACAACCTTGTAGTCAGTCATCAAACGGCCGATGTTGCGCGCGGCGCCAAGCACATACTGGAGGTCTGCCGACCCGTCTTCGTCAGGCGGGGTACCCACAGCGATGAACTGTATCGTGCCGTGCTGCACCGCTTTTTCAACATTGGTAGTGAAGTGCAGGCGACCTGCGGCAACGTTGCGTCGGACCATTTCCTGCAAACCGGGCTCGAAGATTGGAATGCCACCTTCGTCGAGAATGCGAATCTTCTCCGGATCGACATCCAGACACAGGACATCGTTACCCACTTCAGCCAGACAGGTGCCACTGACCAGACCGACATAGCCGGTACCGACAACGGTGATTTTCATAAGGCTTCCTACAAGGATTGATCGAATTCTTCACTGCGACGAGGCGGATAGGTCTCCCAGCCGCCACAGGCCGGGCAACGCCAGTAAAACTGGCGGGCCTTGAAGCCGCAATTATCGCATCGATAGCGCGACAGGCGCTTGGTGTAGCCCTGAATGATCGATCTCGCCAATTCGACATCCGGCCGAACTTCCGGCGCCACCAGCGGCAAACGCGCACTCATCAGCTTTTCCAGTCCAAGCAGGGTTGGGTTGCGCTGAAGTTCACTGCGTACCAAGCGATAGGCCGCTTCGACACCATCACTTTCGAGGACCAGCTGATAAACCACTTCCAGTAAATCGAGGGAGGGGTAGCGTTCCAGATAGCCACTCAAGAGGGCAATACCTTCGGCCGGACGCTCCAGCTTGCGGTAGGTTTCTAAGAGTCGCTGGGCAACCAGAGCAAGGTAGGCCGGGTCCTGCTGCTCGATACCCTGCCAGGCTTCGATGGCACCACCGGCGTCGCCGCCCTGCAGCAGCAAATCCCCCCGCAACAAACTCGCCCGCACACACTTCCGATTTTCCTGGGTCGCGATTTCCAGATACTCTCGCGCCGAATCTGGGCGCGAGCGCATGATTTCGTTGGCTGCCAGCTCGCAATAGTACTCGGCGATATCGCGCCGCGAAGCCACATCCGGCAATTCACGGGCAATCTGGACCGCCTTCAGCCATTCCTTCTCAACCTGATAGATTTCCAGAAGATTGCGCTTGGCCTCCTCTTCAAAACTCGTTCCTAACAGCTTGTTGAAAATCTCTTCAGCCCTGTCAAGCAAACCGGCCTTCAGGTAGTCTTGGCCCAACTCCGACAAAGCCTGCAAGCTTACCTTTTCGTCAAGATCGGGCAAATCGATAAGGTTCTGGTGCATGCGGATGGCGCGCTCCGTTTCGCCACGACGACGAAACAGGTTGCCCAGCGCGAAATGCAGTTCAACAGTCTGAGAGTCAACCTTGGCGACCTCAAGGAAGGAGTCGATTGCCTTGTCCGGTTGCTCGTTGAGCAGGAAATTTAGCCCCTGAAAATAGGAACGTGGCAAGGTACGCGACTCATGCACCACCTGCTGCATGTCAACACGGGCGGCAATCCAGCCCAAAGCGAAAAAGGCCGGGATCAGCAGTAACTGCCAATATTCGAAAAACTCATTCATGCGCTTGGTGGCACTTCCAGCGTAAGCGAAGTCGGCTTTTGCACTGCGTCCCGTTTCAGGCGCGATATTTCACGACGCTGGCGAAAAATGACACCAAGCAACGAGAGCGCCCCAATTATCACGCCACCAATAAAAAAAACCAGCAGGGCAATCACCAAGGGCGTCTGCCAGACAGTTCCTGGCAGGAGGCGAAGGCTCGCCGGATCGGTGTTCTGGGTCGCAAAAACAACCAGAAAAACAAATATAACGGCCCGTAAGGCCCAAGTCAGTGCTGTCATGACATTCAATAAAAAAGGGCAGTGAAATCATTCACTGCCCTGAATCTACCACATTGGGCCAAGCCCGACGTCAGATCGCCTGATCGACCCGTTCGCGCAATTCTTTTCCAGCCTTGAAATGGGGAACCCATTTAGCCGGGACGCCAACCTTTTCCCCTGATTTGGGGTTACGGCCAGTACGCGGCGGCCGATAGTTGAGCGCAAAGCTGCCGAATCCACGGATCTCGATACGATCCCCTCGCACAAGTGCTTCGGACATCGCATCGAGAATCATCTTGACCGCAAAATCAGCATCCTTCGCCACCAACTGGGGAAACCGTTCCGCCAGTCGGGCGATGAGCTCGGATTTGGTCATGCTTTTGCCTTATCAGCCTTGCTGGTTGAGCTTGGCCTTCAGAAGTGCACCCAAGTTGGTCGTACCGGATGCAGCGGCGGAAGACTCGGCAGAAAGCTTCTGCATGGCTTCGTGCTGTTCGGCATTGTCCTTGGCCTTGATGGAAAGGTTGATACCACGGGTCTTGCGATCCACGTTGATGATCATGGCTTCAACCGTATCGCCCACCTTGAGGTGCTGCGACAGGTCGTCGATACGATCACGCGAGAATTCAGAAGCACGCAGGTAACCTTCGTTCTCACCATCCAGCGTCAGCACGGCGCCGCGAGCGTCGACCGTCTTGACGGTGCAGTTCACGATGCTGTTCTTTTCGTGTGTAGCGATGAAGTTGGTGTACGGGTCACCTTCCATCTGCTTGATACCGAGGGAGATACGCTCCTTCTCGACGTCGATGCCGAGAACCAGCGCCTCAACTTCGTCACCCTTCTTGAAGTTGCGGATGGCTTCTTCGCCAGTCGCAGACCAGGACAGATCGGACAGGTGAACCAGACCATCGATACCACCAGGCAGGCCGATAAAGATGCCAAAGTCGGTGATCGACTTGATGGCGCCCTTAACCTTGTCGCCCTTCTTGTGGTTCATGGCGAAGTCGTCCCACGGATTGGCTTGGCACTGCTTCATACCCAGGGAGATACGACGACGCTCTTCGTCGATTTCGAGGATCATGACTTCGACTTCGTCGCCGAGCTGGACAACCTTGGACGGATGAACGTTCTTGTTGGTCCAGTCCATTTCGGAAACGTGAACCAGGCCTTCGATGCCCTGTTCGATTTCAACGAAAGAACCGTAGTCGGTCAGGTTGGTGACCTTGCCGAACAGACGGGTGCCGGCCGGATAACGGCGGGCAATACCAACCCACGGATCGTCGCCCAGTTGCTTCATACCCAGGGAGACGCGGTTCTTTTCGGCGTCGAACTTGAGGATCTTGGCGGTAACTTCATCACCAACGTTGAGCACTTCGCTCGGGTGACGGACACGGCGCCAGGCCAGGTCGGTGATGTGCAGCAGGCCATCGATACCACCGAGGTCGACGAATGCGCCGTAATCGGTAATGTTCTTGACGATACCCTTGACGACAGTACCTTCCTTGAGGTTCTCGAGCAGCTTTTCGCGATCCTTATCAGCGGTAGCTTCGAGCACGGCACGGCGGGACATCACGACGTTGTTGCGCTTGCGGTCAAGCTTGATGACCTTAAACTCCATGGTCTTGCCTTCGTACGGCGTAGTGTCCTTGACCGGACGCATGTCGACGAGGGAGCCCGGCAGGAAGGCGCGAACACCGTTGGACATGACGGTCAGACCGCCCTTGACCTTGCCGGTGATAGTGCCAGTAACCAGGGAGTTGTTGTTCAGGGCTTCTTCCAGGAAGTTCCAGGCAGCGATGCGCTTGGCGCGATCGCGGGACAGGCGCGTTGCGCCATAGCCGTCTTCCAGCATTTCGATAGCCACTTGGACAAAATCGCCCACCTTGACTTCGAGTTCGCCCTGATCATTCAGGAATTCTTCGAGCGGAACATAGGATTCCGATTTCAGGCCGGCATTGACCACAACGAAATTGTGATCAATGAGCACCACTTCAGCTGTGATGACTTCGCCTTGACGCATTTCCTGGCGAGCCAGGGATTCTTCAAATAGTTGAGCAAAAGATTCCATTGACGGAGAGAACTTTCATGCTGCCGCGAATCGTGAAATCCACAGCGGGTTAGGGTTTAAAACAAATTACCGGCCACCTGGCCGGCAACACCTTACTGCAACGCTTCCCTGCTCCATTCCAGCACCTGATTCACCGCCTGTTCGATGGTGAGATGCGTGGTGTCAAGCAGCTTGGCATCGGCTTCTTGCCGGAGCGGAGCAACGCTGCGCTGTGAATCGCGCTCGTCACGTTGCTTCAAGTCCAACAGAAGGTCCGCGAGATTAGCAGATAATCCTTTTTCGATCAACTGCTTATAACGACGTTCAGCGCGCGCTTCGGCGCTTGCCGTCAGAAATATCTTGAGCACAGCACGAGGGAAGACGACCGAGCCCATATCACGCCCGTCGCCAATCAGGCCAGGCGCCCTATTGAAGGCTCGTTGGCGAAAAAGCAGCGCCTCCCGTACTGCAGACAGGGCGGCGACTTTTGAGGCCCCTAGCGAGATTTCTTCTGTACGAATGGCGTCACCGACAAGCTCACCATTCAGGCGGATATCATTCCCCGAAAAGTCGACGTTGAGCTCTGCGGCAATGGCCGCCACGGCAGCCTCATCACCCCAATCAACGGCAGCCTGTTGAGCGGCCAGTGCAGTCAACCGGTAAAGCGCACCGGAATCGAGATAGGCGTAACCGAGTGCAGCTGCCACCCTGGCCGCTACCGTTCCCTTGCCTGAAGCTGATGGACCATCGATTGCGATGACCGGCGCCGCCTTGGTGACAGCCGCAAAGCGCTCAAAATAATCTGGGAACGTCTTGGCCACGCATTTCGGATCGTTGATGCGCAGTGGCGTCCCGAAAGCGGCCAATGAGAAACACATTGCCATGCGATGGTCGTCGTAAGTGCCAATGGCGGCTGACTTGAGGCTGGCAGGAGTGACACTAATCCAATCCTCACCCTCTTCGACCATAGCACCCAACTTCCGCAATTCGGCTGCCATCGCCGCAATTCGGTCGGTTTCCTTGACCCGCCAGCTTGCGATATTGCGCAACCTGGTAGTTCCTTTGGCGAACAACGCGGTCGTTGCCAACGTCATCGCGGCATCGGGAATGTGGTTGCAATCGAGGTCGACCGCAACAAGGCCGGATTTGGGCGCCCGTGCCTCCATCCAGTTCGGCCCCATCTCGATCTCCGCACCCATTTTGGCCAAGGCTTCGGCGAAACGGACGTCGCCTTGAATCGAATCGCGCCCGACTCCTTCAACACGAATCGGACCACGACCAATGGCTCCCATAGCCAAAAAATACGACGCCGACGAAGCATCACCTTCAACATAAATCGTTCCCGGCGAGACATAGCGACTTCCAGCCTGCACCGTAAACCGTTGCCATCCATCACGCTGAACCTGTACACCAAAACGCGCCATGATCGCCAGCGTGATTTCTATGTAGGGCTTGGAAATCAGCTCACCAACGACGTCGACCGCAACAGTCTCCCCCGTCAGCGGCAAAGCCATCAGCAAGCCCGTCAAGAACTGACTGGAAACATCACCACGCACCTTGACCACGCCACCCGGCTTGATATGTGCTGGTTTCAAGTGCAGCGGCGGATATCCCTCGTTGCCAAGATACGTGATATCCGCCCCGAGTTGTCGCAGGCCATCGACCAGATCACCAATCGGGCGCTCGTGCATGCGGGCCACCCCTTTCAGGACGTAATCACCGCCAGCCATGCCCAAGGCAGCGGTCAGCGGACGAAAAGCCGTCCCGGCATTACCGAGAAAAAGCTCTGCCTGTTTGACCGGAAACTGACCGCCACACCCCTTGATCAACCAATTTTCGCCACCCAAATGGGTGACCCCAACGCCCAGCGCTTTCAGCGCTTCAAGCATCCGCTCGATATCATCGGAGGCCAGCAAATCGCGGACCTCCGTTTCCCCGTGGGCGAGCGCCGCCAATAGGAGAACGCGGTTGGAAATACTTTTTGAACCGGGTAGACGTACTGTGCCGCCGGCAGAAATCAGTTGGGGAAGGTCAAGAAATTCGTGAATCACACAGTCACCGTGGTCATGGCGCGGCAATCGCCGCAAAGATGTTCAGGAAGGATTGTTGGCCGCCGGGCAGTATTCCGGAACCCAACGCCGCAGCGCCTCCCGAACCAGGGCATCGCTCTGGCTGGTTTCGGCAAGCCAGGCCTGCAAATTCGGCAAGAATTCATTTTCAACGGCGCGCCCCCGGGCGATCCGCAACTTGGGGTGCGGCGTCGGCCGGGTTTGCTCGGCATCGGCCAATAACTCTTCATAAAGCTTCTCGCCCGGACGCAAGCCGGAAAATTCAATACGAATTTCGCTATCCGAATAACCGCAAAGGTAAATCATCTTGCGCGCCAGATCGACGATCCTGACCGGCTCACCCATATCGAGGACAAATATTTCCCCCCCTTGCCCCATCGCTGCAGCTTGCAGCACCAACTGCGCTGCTTCCGGTATCGACATGAAATAGCGAGTAATTTCCGGGTGGGTAACCGTCACCGGTCCGCCACGGGCGATCTGCTCCTGAAACTTGGGGATCACACTCCCGGTGCTGCCCAATACATTGCCGAAGCGCACCATTCCAAACTGAGTGCCCTTAGCTTGGCGATGCATGGCCTCACAGACCATCTCAGCCAGGCGCTTGGTGGCCCCCATTACATTGGTCGGATTCACTGCCTTGTCGGTCGAAATCAAGACAAAACGCTCAGCGCCAAAACGACAGGCGCCTTCGGCAACCCGCAAGGTCCCCATCACGTTGTTGCGCACGGCCTGCCAGGCATTGCCCACTTCCATCAGCGGCACATGCTTGTAGGCCGCAGCGTGGAAAACCACTTGTGGCCGATAGGCAGAAAAAGCCTCGTCCAGGCGCGCCGCATCCTTCACGTCGCCCGCCAACGGCACCAGGGCAAGTTCTGGCATATGTACTGAAAACCACTGCTCCAGCGTATAGAGTGCAAATTCGCTTTGTTCGAAAAGTATCAGCTGCGCCGGCTCAAAACGGGCCAGTTGCCGGCATAACTCGCTGCCGATTGAACCACCTGCACCGGTAACCAATACAGTCTTGCCAGCGACCATGGCCGCCACATGCAGGGAGTCGATCCACACCGGCTCTCGACCAAGTAAATCCTCAATCGCCACCGGCCGAATCGACGAAATGGCAACCCGGCCGGCCATTACATCCCCCAGGCCCGGCACCGTGAAAACGTGCGCTCCAGCCTCCACCGCCAAATCAGTCGCCCGACGACACGCCTCGGCTTCAGCAGACGGCAGGGCGAGGATCACATGCGATGCCTTCTGCAGAGCCAGCACCTCAGGCAAGGCATCAACCCCCCCCACCACCCGATTCCCCGAAAGCTCCCGCCCCCACTTGCTCCGATCGTCATCCACCAAGCAAACCACCCGCCAGTCAGCGCTGCGCTCCAGTTCACGCAACAGCATGGCAGCTCCGGTTCCAGCGCCAACAACCACCACCGGTTTGCCTTGAGCGATCAAGCCACCGTACAGGCGGTGCTCCTTCCACATCCGATACGCAGCTCGGCCACCTCCCATATAGACCAACAACAGCATCGGAAAAAGAATCAGCAAGGAACGCGGCACGACCTGTTGCTCAGTCCGGTACAGCACAAAAAGAACCATCAATGCTACGGTAGACAGCCCAACAGCATGCAAAACACGTTTCAAATCCGGCAGACTGGCAAACATCCAGATGCCACGGTACAAACCTGCAACGCGGCAAGCTACTGCGTGCGCCGGCAACAGAAACATCAAGCCCCAGCCCATCACTGAAGCAAAGTTTGCAGGCAAATCAAAATTGAAACGCAATAGAAATCCACCTACCCAAGCAAAAACCAAGGCCGATAGATCAAACAGAACCACGAATAGGGAAAGAAAAGTTTTGGTCACATAAATACGCGGGGAAAACCCGGTTAATCCTGCATTGAGCTAACGATTATAACCGCTACCAACACCGCCCCTAATACAAAACACTTGAACTGCATTAGTGCGCAACACCATCACGCCGAAGCACCTTGATCGCAGTCAGCCAGAGAATCCGTATATCAAACCAGAACGACCGGCGCTTCAAATACGCGACATCAAGTTCGACTTTTTCAGGAATCGGCAACTCATCGCGCCCATTTACCTGCGCCCACCCCGTCAAACCAGGCAGCAATTCATGCACACCGCGCTCAGTGCGCATTGCAATCAAATCATGCTGATTGAATAGCGCAGGCCTTGGACCAACAAAGCTCATGTCGCCGACCAGAATGCTCCACAGCTGTGGCAATTCATCCAGACTGGATTTGCGTAAGAATGATCCAATCGGCGTTAGATATGAATTCGGATCCGAAAGCAAATGGGTCGCTACCGCCGGCGTGCCAACACGCATGCTGCGAAATTTTGGCATCTTGAAAACACTGTTGCGTCGTCCAACTCGGTCCGACCAATACAGCGCCGGGCCGGGAGAACTCAGTCGTACCAATAGC
Organism: Dechloromonas sp.; assembly: GCA_016790815.1. Classification (GTDB taxonomy): domain Bacteria; phylum Pseudomonadota; class Gammaproteobacteria; order Burkholderiales; family Rhodocyclaceae; genus Azonexus. Next base: position 25,142 of record JAEUOG010000051.1, on the reverse strand, counting down.
GCGACCAACAGCAGCGGAAACAGCAAACCAATACCGGTCACAGCTACAAGCAGCAGATCAAATACTCTTTTCATATCTTTGACTACGAGCGAGCTGTCAAATCGATTACATAAACGTGCGGCCACACTTAGTGTGTCACAAAGAACAACCCTATATTTAACCAAAATCAGATTGCTTCTTATAGTAAGAATTCTTCTAGGGCACGCTCTCGAACACACGGAACCTCTTGTGCATGGGCAACTGATAGCAGTATCTGGTTAATGAAATCTGAATTTTTATCAAAAGAAATACAATATCCACGACTTTGGAAATTATCAATTCCCGCGCTTTGATCATGCACTTGAATTGCCAACTTCCCCTTTGACGCCATATCGCGCAACAGAGAGGACGAAAACCCAATGTAGACATCAGGAATATGTGTGGCATCCGATGACAGTTTTTTCATCACATCAAAAATCCCAAGAAATTGCTTCTCCGAAGGATGCGGCTTATAGAAAACATCTTTAATGCCAAACAGATACAGCGCTTGAGCAACGTCTCGATAAATATCAATTATTTCTCGCTTCAGATCGAAGTATCCATAGCGCTCCCAGTCCTCGCCAACAAAACATATCTTTAGGCCACAAGCGGGCGGGCTCCATACAAACGAAGCCGGGGCGCCCAAGCATTCTATTTTCCGTTTATCAATATTTCGTGCGACGATGCCATATTGAGCCTCGTCCAACGCAATATATCTATCGACAATATCTTCCTCCTGAGCAAAATCAGGAATAGCACTACCATATACGCCATGCTGGAGACATACAGTTTTAATATTCCGCAGCTCCCCACTCTTAATCCACAGTCGGTTAATCGGGTCCATCGTCGAATTCGCAATCAAAACCTGTGGATTTACGCTAGAAAGTATTGTATTTATCCGACTCACTGCACGACTTAACGTCGCCCGCTCGTCATTTCCAGCCACACGGCAGATATCCAAATAAGCCCCTAAATCATATGAAAACGAACGGGGAATGTGTTTCAATCTTAGCGGATCTCTTGCACTTGCTACCAAATGCGCATTCATTGCCGATTTCGAGTTCAGTTTGTTAAATACCCTAGATCCTAGAACTAGGTATCTCTTTGGCGACGTCCATCTCACAAATGGAAAATTAGCCAGAGCCGCCACTTTTTTGTAAGACGCGAGCAGAGAAGCCCCCCAAATCGATACCTCTCCCGCTTCATCTAAGAGTCTGTGGAGTACAAACTCCTTGTTTATTGAGCTGCAAATAGAATTAACGCACCCCATTGAACACGCCCTTAATTTTTAATTTAATCCCATTCGCAAACACAAACTGACCGAATCCAAATATGCGTGGATACAAAACAATTGCAATACATACCACTATGCCGTACACCACCACACTAGATATCAGTGCAGCTAACGGCGCAATCGGCAAGACTGAAATCACCATTTTCACAGAAATGCCAAAACTCAAGAGCACCGCGATAGTTTGCAGTTGATAAACCCACTCATGACGCCAACCAAAAACTTTTCCAATCAACACCCCAATCACATTGACTGAAAAAATCTGAAACAATACCATTTTTAACGCAAGGCCAAGAGCACCCATTGGTGGGAGAAGTTCACTCAAATGAGTAGGTGAAAGTAACAAATAGGACACCATTGGCCCAAAAGGAATCATCGCAGTATTAAATATCAAACCGATCCTAGTCTTCCCGGATGCCATGATGAATGCACCTTCAAACTGCCCCAACGACTGGTGAATTGAATACATCATCATTGCAACAAGCACCCCCCAGGCAGGGATATATTCGTTGCCGTAAACTAACCGTAACACCTCTTCGCTCCATGGAATAACGCCGCAGGCAATGAATGCACCAACCAAGAACATGTTCTTTTTGGTCACCATATAAATCTGCTTAGCGGACTCCAAGTCATCTCGTTGAAGTGCTTCAGCGACCTCCTTCCAAACCATTTTTATAATGGAAGCCGTGATAATTAGTGTTACGCCAGATATTTGTTGCGAAATTGCCAAAAATCCTTGCTGCTGGCTGCCACCCCACTCTTGCAACATCCAGCGATCAAGAAAATCCGAAATGAAGCCAACAAATAAAAACGGGGCGATCGGCTTACAAAACTCTATATACTCCCGGAGTGTTTGCTTCGTATTTTGAAATTTCTCGGGATCACGTTCTGGTTCATACAGAAATGCGGCCAAGGTTGCCGCAAAAAACCAAAGTATCGCAACCGAGGCCAAGTAATTACCCAGGGTAAGATAATTCGTCCAATATAGCCCTGCCACGCTCAAAACCTGCATCAATAAAGCGCCAATGTAGATCGGTTGCACCTTCACGGTCTTTCGCTGAGACTCAGGCATTTGCATCGCATTTGGCCACATATCAAACTGCATTGCAGTTGCCATCATGGCCAACGCGACGAGGCTTTTTTGCTCTCCATGCCAAAGGCTTTGAACCCATGAATCCGGAAATACCCAGAAAATCACAGCAGCCGTTAGCAAATATTTGCCAAGGAAGAAAAACCAGAATTGAAGCAAAAAAATTCCACTTCTACTTTGCTGGGAAAGAAGGGTATAGAACGCAGAAGATGAGCCCAAATCCAATAACTGCTTAAGCGCCATGAAAGTTGCAAGCAGAAACGCGATCCGTCCATAATCGGTGGCCCCAAACAATCGGGCCAGCATAACCCCCAGGCCCAAGGTCACCACACCCCGCACAACATTTGCAATCAATGTGATGGCAAACCGACTCTTGAAGCTAGGTATGCGATTCAATGAGGTTCCAGTAGTGCTGCGACATGACTAGCAAATCTATGTCCGCCAAGTACAGCCAACTTTTCCCGTGCGCGCCGCGATAGATCTACAGACAAGTGCTCGTCCGCCATTAGTGTCGTCAGCTTTGCAGAGGCATCAATTTCGTCATCTGCCAGTAGCGCTAGTCCCATTTCGCCAATCGCCTGCAGCTCTGCATTATCTTTACTACCGTAAGGAGAAAACACCACAGTGGGCACTCCATAGTAAAGCAATTCGAAAAAACTGACCCCATATACCGTCACTGCGTAATTGGCATTCACCATTAGCGCGTCGAGTCCCGCCGGAGCCATATGGTTGCACATGGAAATACGAGGGGATTGTGGCCACGCCGGCTGTTGGGCAAAAGGACCCGTCACCCAGTGCAATGAGCTGTCCAGTGGCAATACGGCGTTCAAAAGGCTGGGCCATGACTGGCCCAAATTGGTGACATCACTCCCCCCCGACAAGGCCAACACATTGTTGCCAACCCGCCATGGATTCGGTACCTGTCGTACGTTGAGCAAGAAGCAGTCCCACCCGAACACGATTTTTGATGGCTCGACCGGGGGCTCCTTGGAGGTGTATTGAAAAGATGGAATAAATACCAGATCCAGCGACTGGCTGTAGTCAGCCATGGCATCTACTGCAATCAGTTTGTGCCCACGCTGGCGCAAGCCCCCAAGTAGGGTATCAATATCTGGCGGCACTTGGCGTGGGTGCAGGTCAAACACCAACACTTGCGGATTGTGCTGCCTGGCCCATGCTGCAATGGCATCCGACAAACTGGCTTGAATTGGCAAAAATTGATAATCAAGAGCATCGGCTGCATCTAACGGAACTTCGTCCCCTTGAATCAGCAAGTGTACTTGGGCATCAAGTTCCTGACGCAATGCTCGGGCCACAACCCTTGCACGTGTCAGATGCCCAAGGCCTACACCTGTACCGGCATGACAAACAATCAACGCTTTGAGAGGATGCTTGACGCTCACTCGGAGGGACACTTTCACTGTGCCCGCAACTCTTTCAATGGCCGCAAGCCATCGGTCGGATCGGCACGCCAGAGACGATCCGGGAGTTCGGAGGGCACCGGCTCTTTGACCCCATTTCCATCGGCAGCCAAACCCTTCTCGACATTTTTAATTACCGCACCAATCTGCTCAGGCAACCAGCAGTGCCCAGCAGAGAATTCTTCGCCTTTGCCGTCCAGATCAAGATGGAATTCAACAACCTTGGCCCCCCATCGATCAATAGCACGGTGAATAACAACCGGCTCCACCGTGTGGTCCGACCACCCAACTTCACACCCAGTTGCCTGCCGAATAGTTTCAATGGCAGCCAAATTGGCCTCGAAATAAGGCGTTGGGTAGGCCGAGGTGCAATGCAGCAGGATAGGCGCCGCGCATCCATTTTGACGCAAGATATCTACTGCATGCTGAATCTCTTCTATCAATGCCATGCCCGTGGAAAGAATGACTGGTTTGCCAGTTTTGGCACAGGCCGCCAGTAAGTCATCCCACAGTAACTCATACGAAGCCACCTTGTAAAAATCAACATAGGGTTCAAGTTCTTTTACCGCCTCCAGGTAAAACGGAGTGCAGGAGAATTGCACATTGCGATCACGACAGCGCTGCGCCAACTTAGGTAAAAAATCTACTGGTAACTCCCAATCTTTTCTATCTAACAGGTGAGGCTTGATAATAAATGCCTCAGGTGCAAAAAGCTCCCGTACGCGAAATAGCTGAAACTTAACAGCAGTACAACCAGCCCGAGCAGACACATCAATAAACTCGAAGCAACGATCAATATCACGAGAGTGGTTACTCGACACTTCGGCAATAAACTCAATCATGACTCCACCTTTCTCATTCCACTCCCAGCCAGCCCGTCAACTGAGAATAGTGAAGTCAATTGACCTTTAAGCCACTCGAAGTTCTGTGTGGGTGCTGCAAGGTAGTGCAATAAATGGCGTTGGGCGTCACGCTCCACCACAAGCACATCCGCACCAGCAAGCTCTGCCAATAGTAGACCTGCACTAATATCCCAAGCCTTATTCGCTTTCCCCCAGCAGCCGTTGAAACGCCCCTCGGCCAGATAAGCCAGATTCAATGCCGCTGAACCAGTACGCAGACATCCTCTGCTTTGATCGTTTACTGCAGAAAAAAGCGCAAACTCCTCCTGTCGTTGGTGTGGTTCGTAGTTCTTTCCGGAGAAAGTAGCAGCAAACAACGAGTCTCGCGGCGACGAGTCGGGACTGGCAATGCTACGCTGATTTTTAAAGGCGCCAATACCCCTCGCACCATAGTAAATATCGTCCACCAACGGTGCATAAACCACACCGACTTGGGTGACTCCTTCAAAAACATATGCTACGGACACTGAGAAAAACGGCACTTGGTGCAAGTAATTTACCGTTCCATCCAATGCATCGACTACCCAGTGCCCGCGCCCGTTATCCCTTCCCTGAAAGCCGTGCTCCTCTGAAAGAATGGAAATATCATCATCATAGGCACGCAACAAGGCAAAAACTTCACGTTCTGCGGTTTGATCAACCGGCGTGGCCACATCTCTGGATGATTCTTTCCTTGTTACAGGTATGACTTGCAGGTAGCTCTCCATCAAACATGCCCCTGCTCGCACGGCCGCGCTAATAGCTACTTCGAGCAGTTTCTCATTGTTCATTTTTTAATTCCGCAATCGTCGCCAAATTGGCATCCCAATGTTTGAGTAGCAAATTGTACAAAGCCTCAGACTCCCTGAGCCGAATAATTGTTCTCAGGAAATCCTCAGGGCACAAGCTTCGCAACAGATACTTGATATGAAAATCCGGATCATCACTGCTTTCAAAACAAAATGCTGCCATGATGCCGGTCATTAGAAACTTAGGAACAATACCGTTGGCAAGACACCTTTGTGCAGCCCCAATCAATCGGTCGTTATGCGCCAACTTGCGAAATGGTTCGCGCGCAACACGCGCTATCGGATCACACAGAAGATGGTTTCTAAAACGCGCCAATTCCTTGTTAGAATAGAATTGTAAAAATGCATGATCAATTTCCAAATCGCTTTGGAGCATTCGCTCCATTTCTAGCATAGCTCCTTCCACAATGGAGTCGGCTAGCGGGTGCTGCATAGCTTCGTGCAAATAGCGCACCCCCAAAATATTGCCCAGATATGCAGCGATGCAATGCGGAGTGTTGTGTATGTAAAGTTTGGCCGCCCACTGTTTAGCAAGCTCCTCGCGATTAACATAGGCGCAGTTACCTACGATCGCCGCGGCATGTTCATCGGCAAAGAACGTTCCGGCTTCTGTAATGACCGCCAAGGGGTCCTGAAGCAGCAAATCATCTCGAGCCGTGCTCGAAGTAATGACATCTGGAATTGCGAAAACAATATTAGGATTGCCAGTATTCCTTCGCATTTGCTCAGGCAAATTGGCATCATTCTCACAGCAAATAACTGGCACCCGAATGTTGCGAAACACTGGCTCAAGCAGTGGAAAATTTCGTGGTCCTACACATGTAATGACAGCAACCACATCGGCCAATACATCTGCCTCAGCGCCAGGGGCGAAACATTCGGCAACGGGCACTTGCAAAGCGCGATAGTCATCTTCGGTTGTCATAAATGAAGTGAATCGCTTGCGCTTATTCAAACTCTCACGAAGCGCCGAATTGGACTCAACATAGTAATAATCGTAACTATCCGGCGCGTACACCCACGGAATATAGCCGCGCCCAATCGCTCCGGCCCCATAGATCAGCAGCTTAGATTTTTTCATTGTGAATCCTGTTCGACATGGATAGTTATAGCTTCCCTTGCTCGAGTCAAATGGGAAATCGCATCCTTCTCATCCACGCCGGTCGCAACAATAAAGCACACTCTACGAGTGCAATCAACATAGGGCTGTACAACATCTCCTATGGAACAACGGAAAAATATTTGTTCAACACCTGGCAACGAGGAGGCATTTTCCACTCCAGAAATCGCGACAATACGACCCGGCATTGGCCACAGACTTCCTGTGACGCCCACCCGATGTACGCTGTCAACCAGCAGCGATTCGTGAAATGGTTGGCCTATCGCCGTCAGGATTGCTGCCTTCAAGACTGCCTTACCTGTGGCAGCCGGTACAAGGTATTGACTGTCAAAACCACCAGAAAGACGAACAGTCATTTCGATAATACGAGGCCCCTCTTCCGTCACCATAAAATCAAACTTTGCTGCTCCTACGGTGACGCCCAAGTCTTTTGCCACACTGTGCGCTAAAGCGTACATCGTATCTTGCGTGATTTGAGGCAGGGCGCTAGGGTGGCGAAGTCCTGTTTCGAGTGCATACCCTTCCGCCTTTTCGAAATGGCGATCCGTGATAAAACAAGGGTGAAAGTATCCATTGATATCGAACAGTGTTTCAACCGTGTGCTCTGTTCCATCCCAGCAAGATTCAATCAGCGCAGTGCCAGACCTCGATACAGCAATGGCGATTTGAGCCACTTCACGCATAAGTGCAATATTCGGAGAACGAAAAATTCGTGTGCCGCGACTACCGCTGCTATCTGTATTCTTAATGATAAGCGGATAACCAATGGACTCTGCCAGCGCAGGCAGCTCGTCGAGTTGCGCACTTGAAAAAGATATATAGCGAGGGACTGGGTAACCCAATGCTTCAAGACGCTGGCGGAAATTGGCTTTGTGATTGACCAACTGTGCAATTTCCGGCCTCACACCAGGCAGCCGCAAGTGTTGCGCAATCCTTGCCATGGTTTCGGGAGCATCAATCCCTGCAGCTAACACGCCGCGAATGCAAATACCTTCCGCCACAAGCGTATCAGCCAATGCCAAGTGCCCTGCAATATCAAAAATATCCAAAGGGAAGAACTTATCCGCCAATAGCGCACATACGCAAGCTGGATTCATATCTGTGACGAGGCTGCTCATGCCTAATCGTTTTGCCTCCTCAATCAGAGGGACTTGCATTTGCCCTCCGCCAATAATCCAAAAATAGCTATCTTGGCTCATTCTATTTCCCGTATAGATATGTGTATTTGTAGCGCTAATTCTTACGAGCGAAAAGAACAACTTCCCGCCCCACATTCAAATTACTTAACGCGGAGTACATTTCAGTCAACAATTCGCCTTTGCCATTTTGCATAAGCGCCATTTCGAATCTTTTTCGGCGACTATGTACTTCGCGCCCTAGGGAAGAGTTTCCAATGTAGTTCTCCCCCATGAGAAGGAACATGTCAATGGGAAAGGTAGTCTCTACATGCAATACTTCAAAGCCTGCACGCGATACCAAAGCCCGCAAGGACTCCGGCGTGAAGTAATTTAAATGGTGCGGTGGAGCTACCCACCAAGGGCTAAAATCAAAGTGATCCCGAAGAACCATTTGAAACGGATTGAAGTCATTTGGAACAACAAGACACAAAATCCCACCATCGTTCAGCAAGTCAGAAGCGATACCCAGCATACTCTTGGGGTCAGTCAAGTGCTCAAGCACCTCCCCCATATTCACAGCGTCAAACCGTCCTAATGAGGCGCAGGTCTCCGGCGTAAGGAAGTCCGAAACGACCTCTAACCCAAGCACATTTCTACTGTATTCGCCGGCTTTGACGGAAGGTTCGATGCCCTTGACAGCCCAACCTCTGCTCCGACCGGCAGCAAGAAATAGCCCAGGACCGGAGCCCACATCCAAAATACTACGACGCTTGCTTTCCAGATGCATTTCCAATAGTGCATATCTTTGAACATACACACTATCCCACCAGTCTTTATCTTCCAGATAGTGCTCTATATAGAAAGGTTTTTCCTGAGTGTAGTAGTCATGGGCATAGATCGTGGCAAGTTCTTCCGCTGTTGGCAGTGGAATAGCATGGGCAAACTGGCAGTGCGTGCATTCAATAACTTTAAATCCGGAGACGGACTCTACTTGCGCACCACGGTGAACATGCCCCAACGTGTCCACCCAGCGTTCCGAAATAACGGCACTTTTCATGTGTTTATTCTTTGGTCAAACGCTGAAAGCCCGCGTGGTGAACTGGCGTGCAAAGCAAGCCTCCGGAGGGATCAGCTGCAATAAGCTTGAATACCTCATCCACTGCGATCTGGTAAAGATCCAGATCCGAAGTCTGATGGGCCAATGATGGCTTGAACTGACGAAAACCCAAAAAGCCTCTCTGCAGCATCTCGACTGTGTAGCGTGTGTTGAGTGCCTGGGCATGGGGGCTCTTGAAAGCGAAGGCTGCTAACGTAGGCAGGCCGGTCACATTGACTTCAAGGCCATGCGCTTGCGCGGCTGCACGCCAGATTTGTTTGACCCGATTTCCGGATTCAATCAGATGCTTTTCCACACTCAACCGTTGGTATTTTTCAAGCGTGGCCAAAGCGGCGGTGGGGCCAACGCGGTCAGTCCAATTAGTGCTGGAGATGAATGTTGTCTGCGCCGCCTGCATTACTTTTTCGGTACCCAGGACAACAGACATGGCGTAGCCATTGGCCATGGATTTGGCAAAAATGGCCAGGTCCGGGTATACGCCGTAATTGCGGTGGATACCACCTGCACACATGCGAAAGCCGCTGGTGATTTCATCAAAAACCAACACTGCACCAATTTCCGTCGCCAGTTCGCGCAGTGCTTTCAAGTAACCGGCAGGGGCGTCCTCGCCGCGCGCCGGTTCGATCACGATGGCGGCAATTTGCTTTTCCTTGCCACGCACCTTTTCGCGCAATGACTCAATGTTGTTGGCGTCAAATGGAATGGCCGTTCCTGACAGCCCTCTGGGTACACCATTAGGCTCCAGGCCGGGCATAAGTTGACCGTCCAGCCCCCCACTGTCCGCCAAGTTGGCAGCCAGGTACCAGTCGTTCCAGCCGTGGTAGCCACTGAACAAGACTACATCGCGTTTGCTGTGGGCACGCGCGATGCGCACTGCCAGCCCCATGGCCTCGCCGCCGCTGCGGGCATAACGAGCCATGCCAAACCAGGGATGGAGTTCCATCAAGGCCTCGGCCAGCGCAACCTCTTCCGGGCAATTGAGTGAGCTGTTGACACCGCTGCGCAAGGCGCCGATCACCGCGTCGTCTACTTCGTCATCGGCGTAGCCCAGAATACAGGCACCTACAGCCATAATAGACATATCAATGAACTCACGTTCATCAAGATCCCACACCCGGCAGCCTTTGGCTTTGGAGTAGTAAGAAGGCCAGACATCCGGCGCAAACATTTCCGGCCGCTTGGACAGCAGTTGTGTTCCGCCTGGCATAAGGGACTTGGCACGGGCATAGAGTGCCACGCCCTTGCTGTTTTTCAGATCATCAAGACTGTACATGTGCTTTCCTGTCTTCCAAAAGTGATTTCAGATAGCCTTCGTTGCGCACAATGTTACTATTGAGGCGCATAAGCTCTGGCTCATTATCCAAAAGTGCGAGCAATTCAATGGCCAAAAACGGGCTGTCTTCACGGTGTAGACGGGCAAAAACCACCTCCAGAAATTCGTAATCTCGTGGTTCGTCCAGCGTCCAGCGGTGGTGCGACAGGCCTGTGAATTTTTCGAGACCACCGTTCTTAAATAGTTCTGGGTGATTTTCAATGTATGGGCCTACGTGTTCCCGTTCCGATGGTAAGCTGGCTTCGCGCCAGGCACGCGCCAAGGCGGTGAACGCAAATACGGTGCAATCCAGACCATCGGGAAATTCTCCAGCCAGTCCATAAAACTCATAGTTACCGTCAACAAAGCCCCGAACCACCTCATCAACTATGGTCGGATCCAGCGCCGGACAGTCGGCCGTGATACGCACCACGGCATCTGCTCCATAAAGCAGGCCGGCTTGGTAGTAACGGTCCAGAACATCGTTAAGGCCACCTCGATAACAGCATACGCCTGCCGTCTTGCACCAGGCTTCAATGGCATCGTCCGATGGATCGGTCGAGGTAGCCACTACAACCTCGTCAATCGCTTTGCACGCGCGCACCCTGTCAACCACGTGGGCCAGAACTGGCTTGTTGGCCAACGGCATCAAGACTTTGCCTGGCAAACGGGTTGAGCTCATGCGGGCTTGAATGATAGAAACCACTTTCATAGATGGGACCACTGTGAGGGATTGATCAAGAACTCATCATTGCAGGCCAGATCCGGAAAATCTGGCAATGCCGGCGCGTTGGCTGCGTTAATGAGTTGCTGTAATTGCGTCGGAGTATCAGCACCCACTACCACGCGGTCGATCTCAGGATGCGCCAGTGCAAAGCCCAGACAGGCATGAGCAGGGACAAGACGGCAGTCGGCAAGCCACTGGTGCCAAGCTGCCCACACCGCTGACCAGGGCGCAAACTTGGCGGGTCGCTCGGCTCTTGGCATCAACAGCAAACCTTGCAAAAAAGCAGAGCGGGTGTGAACTTCTACGCCTGCAGCTTTAAGACGCCGTAACCAGCCAGAACTATGCAGGCGCCTGTCCACCAAGTTAAACGGAGCCTGCACAAGATCTAAAGGAAACAAAGGACAAATCGCATCAAGCTCGCGTGGCGAATAAATAGAGATGCCGATATTTTGCACTTGCCCACTGTCTTTCAGTTCTTGAAGAGATTGGTACAAGGCCCGACCTTGGGGCCCGAGCAACTGCGTGGATCGGTGCAGCAGTAGCCCGTACAAAACAGAAACACCCAGTCGGGCCATGGAAGCTTTCACCTGCTCTTGCACCCAGAGCGCGACGTCAGCAAGCCCTTCCGGCAGGGCTGGCAGTTTGGTGATGGTTTTGAAATTGTTTATACCAAGTTCACCCAAACGGGTTTCACTCTCGCCATAGGCAATGGCGGTATCCAAAGTGTCGATTCCGTAATCTGTCGCCAGCTTCAGCATGGACCGAGCCTGTTCGCTGCTCACCTGCCCCGACTGGTTCGCTATGCCATATCGCATCCCGAATTGCACAGTGCCCAGTGCCAAACGCTTCATTGCAATGCCTCTGCAAGTGCACCCACCACCTGTTCTTGCATGGCCTCTGTCAGGTCGGGATACATCGGCAAGCTGATGGCTTGGGCGTAATACTGCATGGCTTGTGGAAAATCTTCCGGGCAAAAGCCCATGCGCGCATAGTAGGGCTGTGTATGCACCGGAATGTAGTGCAGATTCACACCAATGCCCTGTTTGCGCAGCGACTCAAAAACTCCAGGATGCGTGCGTGTGATCCGTTCGGTTTGTAGACGAATCACGTACAAATGTAGTCCGGAGTATCCATCAGGGTGTTGCCATGGAAGCGTTACTGGCAGATCCGCCATAAGTCGCTCATAGTGTTCTGCAATGGTATGACGCTTGGCGACAAATTCACCTAATCTGCTCATTTGGCTGGCACCCAGCGCAGCTTGCATATCAGTCATACGATAGTTAAAACCCAGTGCAATCTGTTGGTAATACCAAGGCCCATCAGGAGTGTGGGTCATCTGCTCTACATCACGAGTAATACCGTGGCTACGCAGCAGTGACATTGCATTGGCCAAATCGGGCGCATTGGTCACCGCCATGCCGCCCTCTGCGGTAGTGATAATTTTCACAGGATGAAAGCTGAAAACCGTGATGTCGCTATAGCGACAATTGCCGATGGGCTCACCCTGGTATTTGCCACCAATGGCATGTGAGGCATCTTCGATAATTCTAAAACCAAAACGCTGCCCCAATGCATGGATACGCACCATGTCGCAGGGTTGACCACACAAATGTACCGGTATCACCACTTTCGGCAGTCGATTCTCGCGCTGAGCCTTCAAAAGCTTGCGCTCCAAGGCTTCAGGGCACAAGTTGTAGGTTCGGGGATCGATATCCACAAAATCAACCCTGGCACCACAGTAGAGCGCGCAATTCGCGGATGCCACAAAGGTGATTGGACTGGTCCAAAGCCAGTCTCCCGGCCCCAGGCCTAACGACAGGCAAGCGATGTGCAAAGCACTGGTTGCACTGTTAACCGCCAAAGCATGACGGGCGCCGCAATGTGCAATAACAGCCTGCTCGAAGGATGGAATTGCCGGACCTTGTGTTAGAAAATCCGAATACAGCACGCTGACAACTGCTTGAATATCTGCATCAGAAATACTCTGGCGACCATAGGGAATTGCGCCAATCGTCATAACTTTCCAATCTTTTCGCTGCTACTGCTCACCCATTGCATTAGCATTTCTGTACTCATCCAGTCAGGGTTGTTATCTGAACTGTAGGTGAATGTCTCATCGACACGTTTACCATTTTTAATACGATTGGGGTCGTTGTACCAATGATTAATGGCGGGCAATATCTTGAAATGCTCTGAATATTCATATGTATACAAAGCATCCTCAGAACCAATCATTTGTTCATGAAGTTTTTCACCTGGGCGTATTCCAACAATGTTGTGTGATGCACTTGGCGCACATGCACGAGCAATGTCGGCAATGTTCATTGAAGGGATTTTCTTAACGTAAATCTCACCTCCAACCATATCTTCAAATGCGTGCCAAACGAGCTCCACGCCTTGCTCAAGGGTAATCATAAAGCGCGTCATTCGAGGATCAGTGATTGGTAAACATCCCTGGGGGGCAAGGGATAAAAAAAATGGAATGACAGAACCGCGGGACCCCATCACATTTCCGTATCTAACAACGCCAAATCGCGTTTCATGTGCTCCTGCATAGGAATTTCCTGCCACAAAAAGTTTGTCTGAAGCCAGTTTGGTTGCTCCATACAGATTCGCAGGACTACTAGCCTTGTCGGTTGAAAGCGCCACAACTCTTTTTACCTTACGGTCAATACACACATCGATCAAATTCATCGCACCGATGATATTTGTTTTTACGCACTCAAAAGGGTTGTATTCAGCAGTCGGCACAATTTTAGTAGCGGCTGCGTGGACGACATAGTCGATGCCATCTAGGGCTCTTGATAAACGGTCTTTATCCCGGACGTCACCGATGAAAAAACGGACGCGCTCATCATTACCGTAGCGCTTTGCCATTTCCCACTGCTTCATCTCGTCCCGTGAAAAAATCACCAGTCGCTGCGGGTTATATTTGGCCAGCGTCATGGGGACAAATGTATGTCCGAATGAACCTGTTCCACCAGTAATCAAGATATTTGACCCAGCCAGCATGAGAAATCCTAATTTTATTAATAGTTACAAGAAGCCGGTAATCTGCAACCCTCTATCCGTTCGGACGGACCAGCTAGGCTCACTTGTGACGGGAGAAGTATAAATGGATAGATATTATTTAACCAGTTGATTACAAAGGCATGATGAGTCCTTAAGCTTCCGTAACTGTTCCTTCATACTTATTGGCGGCTTCCATCCAAGCAGGGTCCGCGCCTTGGCATCATGAATCTGCAAGTTACTCAAGAGGCGAGTGGCCATATCCTCTCTGCGAACCAGGTAGGCCACTCGCCACATCCAGGATACCGGGACGGGGTAAAGGCATGGCTGTTTTTCCAACCCTGCAGCGACACATCGGACAAGTTCAGCGGTAGAAATATCCTCCCCATCACTGACCAGAAAGGTTTGCCCGGTGGCCAAAGGATGCTCCAAGCTGAGCATTAGGAAAGATACCAAATTATCGATCGCGATATAACTGCGCCGGTTGGTTGTGACACAGCCGAACGGCAGGGGGCGCCCACGAGATATCCAATGCACCAACGCACCAAAGTTTCCTGGTGCTCCAGGGCCATAGACCAGCGGGGGGCGAACCACCACCACTTCCAGACCAGTCTCACCAGCGAGCTTCTGTAGCTCCTGTTCGGCCAACAACTTTGTTTGGGCATAAGCCCCGTTAGGAGACGGCGAAGTATTCTCTGAAAATGGGATTTCGGTGGTCGAGGAGCCGAGCACACCAATGGTACTGACGAACACAAATCGGCGGCAGCCGGAATGCACTGCAGCCCGCGCCAGTGAAATGGTTAAGTCGACATTTACCTCTTGATGTATGCATTCCGGAATCCCGGGACGATGAGCAGAGGCTGCGCAATGAACAATCACGTCAGCACCTGTCACGACCCCTTCCAACTCCTTATCGTTTGAAAAGGATGGCCATTGGACAGTCGGATACCCCAGATCTGCAGGCTCGCGTAATAGCCCTATGACTTGGTAGCCCAATTGAGCGTGAAGGAACGTTGAAAATGCGCGTCCTACAAAACCGTTGGCGCCAGTAACCAATACCCTCATACGCTTGATGAGCGACGGTATCGGGTCGTCTTTATCCAAGATAAATAATTCGGATGAAGTGATAGCTCTAGCATGGTAGTTATCTGCAAGTTAGAGAGATTCCATAAAGAAAAAAGCTAGCATCAAAGCAATCCTCTCTTTGGCGTTCCGGCGAAAATGGCGCACATGGCCGATTAACCAAACTTTATCGCGCCAACTAAGCCGTTCAAGTGCTCTCAGCAACCGAGGCTGAGCACCGACCAAACGCCCGATCGACAAAATATTTTGATGGTATGTGCCTGAACGTAGATATTTCCAACGTTGCTTCATCGCACTTAGGCCATGATTGGCCCCGATCTCATTCGACTCGTGCTGCCTGTAACGCATTGTCACTTGGTCGTCGATTTTCCATACGTAGCCAGTTCCCCGGACATACGCATATAGCAACCAGTCATGCACCCAAAGACCGGAAAGCACCTCGAAATGCTCTCTACTCCAGTTCTGGATGGCAAGAAATAGCTCTCTCTGAAAGACAAACGTGCATCCAGGACCGGGAGAGCTAAAGAGGTAATCCAGGCTCCTTTGTGGCTGAGACTTTTTGATGATTCGGGAGTACCCATTTGGCCAAAACGCTTCAACATTGGATGAATAAGCAGAGGCATTCGATGAGCTCAGTTGGTCGATTGCTCTCGCAAGTTTGTCGGGATACCAGATATCATCCTGATCCGCGAGTGCGACATACTCCGACTCACCAATATCAACTTCCATGATCAATTGCAGGAAATTCCGGTTCGCGCTACCCCTGCGCTGCCCACTATTTGGCAGTTGCTCTAGTCCCCGGCTGCAGGCCCATTGCAGAAGAATCCTATTGGTATGATCAGAAGACTCGTCATCATTGGCCACAACATGCAAGACGACGCCAGACTGGGCATAAATACTCTCCAATTGAGGCTGAAGCCAGCGCTCCCCATTGTGAGTAGCAAGCAGGACAGTACAACGAGGAATGGGATTATTTGGATGGGGGGGGTTCATGAACAAAAACCATGATCAAGGTTGCTCGCATAGCTCAGGTCATCGAAGCTATCGACCGGCTCGTCGGACTGGGCCAGCAAGCCAAATACTAAGTTACAGCCGATGAACCCTCCTGCGCCGGTCACCACAATGGTCATTGAGTCTCCCGATACTTCGAGGTCAATTACCGAAAACCGTTCGGATTTTTGCTTTGCCAGCGCCAAGCATCGACACACATGGCATCCATGTTTCTTTTGGCACACCAACCAAGAAGTTCAGCAGCAAAAGTAGGGTCTGCGTAGCACGAAGCCACATCACCAGAGCGACGCGGTGCCAGTTCGTAAGGCACCGGGGAGCCGCTGGCCTTTTCAAATGCCTTGACCACGTCGAGTACGCTGTAACCTGTGCCGGTGCCCAGATTCACTTCGAAGCATTGCGCCTCATTCAGGCGCTCAAGCGCCTTGAGATGGCCAAGTGCCAGGTCGACGACATGGATGTAATCGCGCACTCCGGTGCCATCTGGCGTCGGGTAATCGTTGCCCCAGACTTTCAATTGCTCGCGCCGACCGACGGCGACCTGGGCAACAAAGGGCATCAGGTTATTCGGAATGCCTTGCGGGTCTTCGCCAATGAGCCCGCTTTCGTGCGCGCCGACCGGATTGAAGTAGCGAAGGATGCCGATCCGCCAGGATGGGTCGGAGCGGTAGAGGTCGCGCAGCATGTCTTCGATAACCAGCTTGGTCCGGCCATAGGGATTGGTGGCCGAGAGCGGGTGATCTTCGGTCAGCGGCAGGCGTTGCGGTTCGCCGTAGACGGTGGCTGAAGAGCTGAAGACGAGGGTCCTGATACCGCACTCGCCCATTGCGCCCAACAGGCGATGCGTGCCGATGACGTTGTTGTCGTAGTATTCAAGCGGTTTTTCGACGGATTCGCCGACCGCCTTAAGTCCAGCAAAATGGATGACCGCATGGCAACCGAATTGCCGCATGGCGACAGCCAAGGCGGCTTGGTCGCGAATATCGCCTTCGACGAAGTGAATTTTCTTGCCGGTAATGGCCTCGACGCGCGTCAAGGACTCCGGATGGCTATTCGAAAAATTATCAAAAACAACCACTTCCTGACCGGATTGGAGAAGTTCGACGCAGGTATGCGAGCCGATATACCCGGCCCCGCCAGTCACGAAAATCATTGTCATTCGCCATGGAAAATAAAGGTGGGATTTTACCCGCTCGCGCCCCATGGCGCATTACAACCAAGGTAAAGAATTAGCGTTGCCCGCCTACCGAATTACTCTTCCCGAACACGCAGAAAACTGGCAAATCGCGGCTGGCCACGACTCGTCAGATCGCGATAGTGGTAGGTCACCGTCGCGCCGGGCGCAGGCGGCGCGCGTCTTTGTGCCGCTGAAAACCCCGTACCCAACAGAAATTCTTTCCCTTCCGGCGTACGCACTTTCAAGGCCCCCAGCATGCCGGCAAAACGGCCTTTGCCCGGCTGATGACCGATAACCACGGCTTCGGCGTCTTGCCATGGTTTAACCTTGAGCAGCACATCGCTGCGTCCGGTTTCGTATGGCGCATCGGCCAGATGCAGCATCAACCCTTCGCCGCCCGCCCGAACAAGCTCATCGAGGCGTTTTTTGAGGTTGCCACGGTCAACCGGAAAAAACTGCTTAATTTCAAATAACCACGGGACGTTGGCTTGGCGAACCACCTGACGTATCTGTTCGGCCCGCTCGCTGAATGTACCCGGCGCACCCGGCAATTCAAAAATCATGTAGCGCACCTCACGCCAGGCCGCGTCGTCTGAAATCTCCCGCCGGACAATGCCGGAAACGCGCTCGAACTGGCCGCGGGTAATCCACAGTTCGCCGTCGAGCGCTTGTTTCGGCAAGCCGGCGAGAAACCAGCCCGGTGCGTTGATGGTTTTTCCGCTACGAAAGCGTAGCACCTGCCCGTCCCAGATTGCCCGCACGCCATCGAGTTTTTCGCTGGCCAGATAACGGGAGACATCGACCTTCTCACGATAGACATTGGCCAGCAGAATGGCCGGCGCTTCGGCTACAGCGAGGATCGGCAGCGTCAGCGCCAACCCGATGAGCAGCGCCTGAAGCAGCCTAGACATCAGCCCTCGCCGGCCCAGTCGCGACGAGCGCGGCGTGCGATGCCGAAGACTTCTTCGAGGCGCTCCCCGTCGTTGCGGGCCAGCGCCGTGCGGAGTTCGTCGAGCTGCGCCCGATAGCAATCCAGTTCGCCGAGCAGTGCTTCGCGGTTGGCGAGGCAGATGTCGCGCCACATTTCCGGGTGGCTGGCGGCAATGCGCGTGAAGTCGCGGAAGCCGGAAGCGGCAAAGGTGAAGAAAAGATCAGCGTCGTCGCGCACGGCCAGTTGATGCACCAGCGCGTAGGAGAGCAGATGCGGCAGATGACTGACCGCCGCGAAAACGCGGTCGTGCATTTCCGGCGTCAGCTCGTAGATATCGGCGCCGCAC
The DNA here is from genome assembly GCA_016790815.1 of Dechloromonas sp. Lineage (GTDB taxonomy): Bacteria > Pseudomonadota > Gammaproteobacteria > Burkholderiales > Rhodocyclaceae > Azonexus. The sequence continues at coordinate 6,684 of JAEUOG010000051.1, read as the reverse complement.
AGCGACCAGGCGCGTTTGATGTGGTCGAGGGCATCGTCGCTGTTTTCTGCCAATGGCGTGACAACAACCTTCTTGCCCTGATAAAGATCCCAGCGCGCCGCTGCCGGGCCGCTGTTCTCGGCCCCAGCAATCGGATGCGCCGGAACGAACTGGCCGATGCGGTCACCCAGTCCCGCCCGGGCCGCAGCAACCACATCGCCCTTGGTCGAACCGCCGTCGGTAACGATGGTGTTGGGGCCAAGATAAGGGGCAATGCGCTCGAAAATATCGGCCATCTGTGCCACCGGCGTTGCCACCAGCACGATGTCGGCATCCTCGATTTCATGGGTCGGGTTGATCCCGGCCCGGTCGATGACGCCGAGTTCCTGCGCCTTGCGCAAGGTGGCTGGGGTACGCCCGAAACCAACCACTTCCTCGACGGCATCCGCTTCCTTGAGGGCAAGCGAGAAGGAGCCGCCGATCAGGCCGGTGCCAAAGACAACGATTTTGCCGAATTCGGCCATGGCCTTAGAGCGCCTGCTCCAGCGCCTCGAGGAAGCGGGTGTTTTCCGGCTCGGTGCCGATGGTGACGCGTAGCCATTCCGGCAGGCCATAGCCACCGATCGGCCGGACGATGACGCCCTGCTTGAGAAGTTTCTGATTGACCCCGGCACCATCGCCCACCTTGAAGGTGACGAAATTGCCATGCGGCTTGATGACTTCAAGTCCCAATTTCTCAAGGCCGGCAACGATCTGCGCCATGCCGCGCTGGTTCAACTCGTAACTGGCCTGCAGGAATTCGTCGTCATCGAGCGCAGCCAGTGCTCCCGCCAACGCCAGATTGTTGACGTTGAAGGGCTGACGAACGCGGTTCATGAGGTCGGCGACCTCGGCAGAAGCCAACGCGTAACCGATGCGCAGGCCAGCCAGGCCGTAAATTTTCGACAGCGTGCGACAGACGACCAGATTGGGGAAGTCCTTGATCCAGCCAGCGGCGTCGACGCGATCAGCCGGCGGCAGGTATTCGTTGTAAGCCTCGTCAAGGACGACGACGACATCCTTCGGCACGGCTTCGAGGAAAGCGCGCACCTCCGGATACGGCACGAAATTGCCGGTCGGATTGTTCGGATTGGCAATCCACACGATGCGCGTATCGGGCCGTATGGCGGCGCGCATGGCGTCGAGGTCGTGACCGAAATTTTTGGCCGGCGTAGCGATCAGTTCACCACCAATCGACAGCGTCGCCAACGGATAAACAGCGAAGGCGTGTTGTGCGAAAACGGCCGAGCGGCCCGGTGCGAGAAAAACGCGGGCAATCAGGTCGAGTACGTCGTTCGAGCCGTTGCCAAGCACCACCTGATTTTGCGCCAGACCACAGCGTGCGGCCACCCTGGCAATGAGGTCAAATTGATCAGGGTAGCGCTCGACGCCACTGATCGCTGCCTCGACCGCCTTTTTCGCCTTTGGGCTCATACCCAGCGGATTTTCGTTGGACGCCAGCTTGACGATCTTGTCGACCGGGATGCCCGTTTCACGAGCCAGTTCGGTGATCGGCTTGCCTGGCTGATAGGGTGAAATGGCTCGGACGTATGGCAAAGCGTAGTCTTGCAAAGGCATATCTAACCTTTAGTTACCCAAGAGCAGGGAGCGGTCGTAGAGCGTTTCCGGGGCGATATCAAGCCCTCCTGGCCAACATACCGTACCACCAGATGCGTAGGCCGCCCTGAACAGCCCGCCCTCCTTTAGGCGCCGAAAAATTCCCTTGTCTAGATAAGGGCGAGCATCAAAAAGCTTGTGTGCGCCGTCGTCGAACCAAAGTTCGAGTTGAAAGTTTTCCCGGGCAGCAACCTTGATAACGGTTTCCATAGTCTCAACGCAAGGGATCGATAGGGAACAGGGCCTCGCCATTGATGGCCAACTCCCAGTCGGCCATCAATGATTCACGATGGATTTCAATCCATGCCTGGACAAGACGCATCTTGCCGGGTGGCATGCTCCCGTTCAAACATTCACCATCGAGAATCGAGAATGCTGCTTCAGCGTTCTGATACTTCGCATGGATGTGAGGTAGCTTGTGGCGCTCGTCATCAAAGAAATACATGCTGATGACAATTCCGTAGAACATGCTGATGGTCGGCATAACGATTCCGATAAACTCAGTTCAACTGCGCCAGTTTAGCAGCTCAATAAACGGCAACCGGGTAGGACCCGAGAATTTTCAGATAGGCAGCGTAAGCGATCAGCTTTTCCAGCGCAGCCTTGATGGCCGGGTCGTCGTGATGGCCTTCGATATCGACGTAGAAAACATATTCCCACAAGGCATTCTTGGCGGGGCGCGACTCGAGGCGACACATCGAGACACCCGCCGACGACAAGGGCTGCAGCAGTTCGTGAAGCGCGCCGGTGCGGTTCGGTGCCGACATGATCAGTGATGTCTTGTCGCGACCGGAGATAGCGGCGTCGTGTTTGCCGAGAACAAGAAAGCGCGTCGTGTTGTTCGGCTCATCCTCGATGTTCTCGACCATCTTCGGCAGCTGGTAACGCTCGGCCGCCGCGATGCCGGCGATCGCCGCCGCACCCGGCTCTTCGGCCGCCATCTGGGCTGCCAGCGAATTGCTCGACACCGAAATGCGCGGGATGCCCGGCAGGTTTCGGTTGAGCCATTCGTGGCACTGGGCCAGCGACTGTGCGTGCGAATAAACCTTGGTGATCTTGCTCAGATCGGTTTCGTGGGTCAGCAAATTCTGATGGATGCGCAACACGACTTCGCCGCAAATCTTGAGCGGCGTGCCAAGCAACAGGTCCATCGTCCGGCCAACGGCGCCTTCGGTCGAATTTTCGACGGGCACAACGGCGTAATGGGCATGGCCGGATTCGACTTCACGGAAGACATCGTCAATGGACGCTTGCGGCAGCAAACGGGCGGCATGACCGAAATGCTTGGTTGCCGCGCTGCCGGTAAAGGAACCGAGCGGACCGAGGAAGGAAATGCCGAGCGGCTCTTCGAGCGACAGGCAGGCCGACATTACTTCACGGAAGAAGAAGGTGATATTTTCGTTGGGCAGCGGGCCGGGGTTGGCATCCTGCAGGCGGCGCAAGACCTGCGCTTCGCGTTCCGGGCGGTAGATATGCCCGGCTTCGCCGTGTTCGGCCTTGATCTCGCCAACCTTCTGGGCACAACGCGCGCGCTGGTTGAGCAGGCGCAGCAGTTCGCTGTCGATACCGTCGATTTCGGCGCGCACGCCGGCCAGGGCTTTTTGCAAGTCGGTTTGCTGCTGGTCGCTCATAAACTCAACCGTTACGTTTGGCGAAATCGTTCATGAATGCCACCAAGGCCTGCACTGCCTCCAGCGACACGGCGTTGTAGATCGAGGCGCGCATGCCGCCGACCGACTTGTGGCCCTTCAAACCGAGCACACCGGCGGCCTTAGCTTCGGCCAGGAAAGTGGCGTCGAGCTCGGGGTTGCCGAGAATGAAGGGCACGTTCATGGCCGATCGGCAATCCGGATCGACCGGATTGGTGTAGAAGCCGTCGGAACCGTCAATAGCAGAATACAAAATGCGTGCTTTTTCGGCGTTGACCGCAGCAATGCCCGACAAACCGCCCTGCCGCTTGAGCCACTGGAAAACCAGGCCGGCGATGTAGATGCCGAAGGTCGGCGGCGTGTTGAGCATCGAGCCGTTTTCAGCCATCACGGCGTAGTCCATCACCGACGGGATGCTCAGCGGTGCCATGCCGAGCAGGTCGCGGTGAACAATGACCAGCGTGACCCCGGACGGCCCGATGTTTTTCTGCGCACCGGCGTAGATCAGGCCGAATTTCTCGACATGGACTGGCCGCGACAGGATATGCGATGACATGTCGGCCACCAGCGGCACGCCAGTGTCGGCGATGCGCTCGGGGGGAATTTCGACGCCATGGATGGTTTCGTTGGTACAGACATGCAGGTAAGCAGCGAAGGGATCGAGCTGGATTTCGTCGGCGTAAGGCAGGCAGGTGAAATTGCTCGCCTCGGTCGTCGCCGCGCAGCGCACTTTCCCGACGCGCAGCGCTTCCTTGAACGCTTTTTTCGACCACGAACCGGTGACGATATAGTCGGCCGAGCGGCCGGCCAGCAGGTTCATCGGAATCTGCGCAAACTGCTGCGTTGCCCCGCCCTGCAGGAAAAGCACCTTGTACTGCTCGGGAATCCCCATCAACTCGCGCAGGTCGGCTTCAGCCTGCTCGATGATGCTGGTGAATTCCTTGGAGCGATGGCTCATTTCCATGACGCTGCAACCGGCGCCATGCCAGTCGAGCAGTTCTTCCTGCGCCTGGCGCAGGACTTCCTCGGGAAGAGCAGCCGGACCGGCGCTGAAATTCCAGATGCGGCTCATTTACGCTTCTCCGCCTTCAGTAGGTTCAGACGATTCGGAATTTGGCTCGTTTTCCGGGTTGACCGTGGAAACTGCAGATTCAGCCTCGGCTTCGACTTCTGCATCGACCTCGGCCACCGACTCGGCAACCTTTTCCAGCCCCGCCAGCTTCTCGCCGTCATCGAGCGAGATCAGCGTGACACCCTGCGTCGCCCGGCCCATACCGCGAATTTCGGCAACGCGGGTGCGGATCAGCACGCCGCCGGTAGTGATCAACATGATTTCATCTTCGTCACTGACAAGCTTGGCGCCAACGACGGTGCCGTTGCGCTCGCTGTCGGCAATGGCGCGCACGCCCTGCGTGCCGCGACCGGAATGGCGGAAATCGGCAAGCACGGTACGCTTGCCGAAACCATTCTCGGTAGCGACAAGCACCGTCTGCTGATCGCTCTCGGCGACCAGCAACGAAATGACCGACTGACCTTCCATCAGGCGCATGCCGCGCACACCACGGGCGCCACGGCCCATCGGACGGACATCTTCTTCGTCGAACCAGACCGCCTTGCCGGCATTGGAAACGAGCACGATATCGCTCGTCCCGCTGGTCAGCTCGACGCCGATCAGGTAATCACCCTCGTCGAGCGCCACGGCAATGATGCCGGCCTTGCGCGGGTTGGAGTAATCGGACAGCGGCGTCTTCTTGACGGTACCCATGACGGTGGCCATGAACACGTACTGGTCATCGGAGAATTCCTTGACCGGCAGCACGGCGTTGATCCGTTCGCCCTCTTCGAGCGGGAACAAATTGACGATCGGCTTGCCGCGGCTGACCCGGCTGCCCTGCGGCGCTTCGTAAACCTTGAGCCAGTAGCAACGGCCGCGGTTCGAGAAGCACAGGATGTAATCGTGTGTATTGGCCACGAACAGGTGATCGACGAAATCCTCGTCCTTGATCGCTGCCGCCTGCTTGCCGCGCCCGCCGCGCTTCTGGGCGCGGTAATCGGCCAGCGGCTGCGCCTTGATGTAGCCGCCGTGCGACAGCGTGACGACCATGTCCTGCGGCGTAATGAGGTCTTCGAGGCTCAGTTCGTGCGTCTGCAGGATGATTTCCGAGCGACGCTCGTCGCCGAACTGCTCGCGGATCGCCACCAATTCGGTGACGATGATTTCGGTAATGCGTTCCGGCTTGGCCAGGATGTCGAGCAGATCAAGGATCTTGGCCATGACGTCCTTGTACTCGCTGACAATCTTGTCCTGCTCCAGTCCAGTCAGGCGCTGCAGACGGAGTTCGAGAATCGCCTGAGCCTGGGCGTCCGACAAGCGATAACCCTGCTCCGACAAACCGAATTCCGGCAACAAACCATCCGGGCGCGAGGCATCGGAAGCAGCACGCACCAGCATTTCCTCGACCACGGCGCTGCGCCAGGTGCGCTCCATGAGGCCGCGCTTGGCATCTGCCGGCGTCGGGGCCGCTTTGATCAGTGCAATGATGTCATCGACGTTGGACAGCGCGACGGCCAGACCTTCAAGTATATGGCCACGTTCGCGCGCCTTGCGCAATTCAAAGACCGTGCGCCGCGTGATGACTTCACGACGATGCGACAAGAAGCACTCGAGCATCTGCTTCAGGTTGAGCAGGCGCGGCTGGCCATCGACCAGCGCCACCATGTTCATGCCGAAGGTGTCCTGCAGCTGCGTCTGCTTGTACAGGTTGTTGAGGATGACCTCGCCGACCTCGCCACGCTTCAATTCGATGACGATGCGCATGCCCGACTTGTCGGACTCGTCGCGGATGTCGGAAATACCCTCGATCTTCTTTTCGTTAACCAGTTCGGCGATCTTCTCGATCAGCGACTTCTTGTTCACCTGATAGGGAATCTCGTCGACGATCAATGCTTGGCGGTCGCCCTTGCCGATATCCTCGAAGTGCGTACGGGCACGCATCACAACACGGCCGCGACCGGTCTTGTAGCCTTCGCGCACGCCCATCACGCCGTAGATCAGGCCAGCCGTCGGGAAATCCGGCGCCGGAATCAGCTCGATCAGATCGTCGATCGAAATCGCCGGATTTTCCAGCAAGGCCAGGCAGCCGCGCACCACTTCGCGCAGGTTGTGCGGCGGAACATTGGTCGCCATGCCGACCGCGATACCGGCCGAGCCGTTGATCAGCAGATTGGGGATACGCGTCGGCAGAACAGACGGCTCCAACTCCTTGCCGTCGTAGTTCGGCTCGAAATCGACCGTTTCCTTGTCGATATCGGCCGTCAGATCGGAGGAAATGCGCTCCAGGCGGCATTCGGTGTAACGCATCGCCGCCGCATTGTCGCCGTCGATGGAACCGAAGTTGCC
>JAEUOG010000044.1 GCA_016790815.1 Dechloromonas sp. | reverse complement strand
CTTTCACGGCGGTAACCGGGGTTCGAATCCCCGTGGGGACGCCAAGGTTTTTGCAGTACTGGAGTGGTAGTTCAGTTGGTTAGAATACCGGCCTGTCACGCCGGGGGTCGCGGGTTCGAGTCCCGTCCACTCCGCCAACATATTTAAGACCAGCTTCGGCTGGTCTTTTCCGTTCACCGGCAAAAAAGTGGCCAGCCCCTCGCGGGGTATAATGATGGACTTTGTCGAATAGCCAGTGTCAGGAGCCTTACCCATGCAATATCGCAGCATCCTGTCGCTTGCCCGCCTGTCTTTTGCCGGACTTCTTGGCGCAGCGCTGTCGATGCTTTCGGCATCCGTTCTTGCCGATTCGCTGGATGGCTTGAACTTCCCGTCCCTGTCCATGCCGTCGCTGGTCGAGCCGGGTCCTGCTGCTTCCGACGATGCATTGACCGTCCACGAGATTCGCCTTGCACCGCAGTTACCGGACACCATTGACCTCACGGTCAGTTCCACCAACCTCTGGGATCGCATCCGCAACGGATTCGCGATGACCAACCTCAACGACGATCTGGTTCTCTACTACCAACAGTGGTATCAGAATCGTCCAGACGCCTTGCGCCGCATGGTCGTGCGTAGCCGTCCCTACCTGCACTACATCGTCCAGGAGCTTGAGGCGCGCGGCATGCCGACAGAACTGGCCCTGCTGCCGATGGTTGAAAGCGCGTTCAATCCCAATGCCTATTCGCCCGCCCATGCCGCCGGCCTGTGGCAGTTCATCCCGGCCACCGGAAAGCGCTTCAATCTCGAACAGAACTGGTGGCGCGACGAGCGGCGTGATGTCGTTTCTTCAACCGGCGCTGCGCTCGACTATCTGCAGGTGATATACGAAATGCATGGCGACTGGCATCTGGCGCTGGCGTCTTATAACTGGGGCGAAGGCGCGGTCAAGCGCGCCATTGGCAAGAACGAGTCACGCGGCCTGCCAACCGATTACCCCAACCTGAACATGCCGAATGAAACCCGGCATTACGTTCCCAAGTTGCAGGCACTCAAGAACATTCTCGGAAACCCGGCGCTGGTTGCCCGTCTGGATCTGCCGTTGATCCCCAACGAACCTTATTTCACGACGCTGGAAACACGGCGACCAATGGACGTCAAGACGGCAGCCCGCATGGCCAACATGTCGGTGGAGGAATTTCAGCGTCTCAACCCGTCGCATAACCGCCCGGTCATCAAGGCTGCCACCCCGGTCGTCATTCCTGCTGACAAGCTGGACACATTCCGCAACAACCTCCTGAACACGCAGGCGCCGCTGTCCCAATGGCAGGCCTACACCCTGACGGCACCGGAACGGCTGGAGCGGATCGCCGCCAATTTCGATACAACACCTGGCGAACTCGCACGGGTCAATGGTTTGTCGGAACGGGTCAGACTCGGCGCCGGCTCGACTTTGCTGGTCCCAGGTAGTGGCAGCTCGGCCAACCTGAACGCGCTCCTCAGCACGTCGGCGCCCCAGCACATCATCGAACCGGAACCCGTCACGCGTTGCGTCAAGACCGGCAAGGGCAAGCAAGCAAAAATGAAATGCAGCACCGTCCAACCGCGCGGAAGCAAGGCTGGCGCCAGGGCAGCCACAAAGGACAATGGCGAGCAAGGGAGTATCGGCAGCAAACTGGCCAAGGCTGGAAAGTCAGCGGCAAAAACCGCTCTCAGCGAGAAATCGCATTCTGGCAGCGCCAAACCTGACAAGGGAAGCTCCGTGAAGGCTGGCGCCAGCAAGCCAGCTCAAGCAATCAAGTCAGCCCCGCCAGCCAAGGGCGCCAAGGCGGTGCAGTCCAGCAAGTCCGCGCAGCCGGCCAAGGTAGCGCCTTCAACGAAGACTTCCAAAGCCGTCCAGAAACGCTAACTTGCTCGGGGAAACGGCTACGATCAGCCGACCAGATGGCAACTGACGGTATGCGTCCCTGAAACTGCGCTCGTAGCAGGATAGCGCTGCCGGCAAACGTCGGTGGCCTGTGGGCAACGCGGATGGAAATGACAGCCGCTCGGCGGATTGGCCGGTGATGGCGTTTCGCCGGGCAGGCGGATAACCTCGGCGCGAGCCTCAAGGTGCGGCGCCGGTACCGCCGACAGCAAGGCTTGCGTGTAGGGGTGCCGCGGTGAACGCAGAACTTCTTCCGCACTGCCCTGCTCGACGATGCGACCGAGGTACATCACCGCAACGTCGTGGGCCAGATATTCCACAACAGCAAAGTTGTGCGTAATGAACAGGTAGGCGACGCCGAGTTCGGCCTGCAGTTTTTTGAGCAGGTTGAGGATTTGCGCCTGTACCGAAACGTCGAGCGCCGAGGTTGGTTCGTCGCAGATGAGCAGTTCGGGCTGCACGGCAAGAGCGCGGGCGATGGCGATGCGCTGGCGCTGGCCGCCGGAGAATTCATGCGGGTATCGGTTGATGGCCTCATCCGACAGGCCGACCTGCTGGAGCAGCGTGGCGACGGCCGTTGTTCTGGCCTGCGGATCAGTCTCGACGCCCAGTGCGCCCATGCCTTCGGCAATGATTTCGCCGACGCGCAGGCGCGGGTTGAGCGAGGCGAACGGGTCCTGGAAAATCATTTGCATGTGCCGGCGCACACCGCGCAGACGCCGGCTCTTGAGGCCAACCAGCTCGCTACCGCCCAGCGTGACGCTGCCGGCCGTAGGCTTGATGAGTTGCAGCAGCGCCTTGCCGACCGTCGTCTTGCCGCAGCCGGACTCACCGACCAGGGCCAGCGTACGCCCGGCGGAAATGGCCAGCGAAACGCCGTCGACCGCACGAACGTGGCCAACGGTGCGCTGCAGGAAGCCCTTGCGGATCGGGAAATGTACCTTGAGGTCGGCGACTTGCAGGAAGGGCTTGCCGGGGTCGATGTCGAGTTCGGTGACGGCGTTGCGCGTTCTTGCATCTTCGGCGGCTTCCCCCTGCCAGTGACAGCGCACGGTGTGGCCGTCGGCAACCTCGCGCCACGGCGGAGAAACTTCGCGGCAGACCGGCATGACGTGGGCGCAGCGGTCGGCGAAGCGACAGCCGGTCGGCATGGCGGCGAGCGACGGCACCTGGCCGGGGATGGTGGTCAGTTTCAGGCCGCGCCGCGAGATTTCCGGCAAGGCCTCGAACAACGCTTGCGTGTAGGGATGGCGCGGCTGGGTGAAGAACGCTTCGCGGCTGGCCACCTCGACCAGCTCACCGGCGTACATGACGCCGATGCGGTGCGCCATGCGGGCGACAACGCCGAGGTCGTGGGTGATGAGCAGCATGCCCATGCCACGGTCGACCTGAATTTTGGCCAATAAATCGAGGATTTGCGCCTGCACGGTGACGTCGAGGGCGGTGGTCGGCTCGTCGGCGATGAGCAGCTCAGGCTCGCCGGCCAGGGCGATGGCGATCATGACGCGTTGTTTCATGCCGCCGGAAAGCTGGAAGGGGTATTCGGTCAGGCGCCGTTCGGGATCGGCGATGCCGACCTGACGCAGCAGATCGACCATGCGTTCGGTCGCCGCCGTGCCGCGCAGGTCGAGGTGACGCTCGAGCACTTCGCCGATCTGCCGGCCGACGGTGAGCACCGGGTTGAGGCTGGTCGCCGGCTCCTGGAAGATCATCGCCATGCGGCCGCCGCGGTAGGCGCGCATGTCGGCTTCCGAGAGGCTGAGCAGTGGCTCGCCTTCGAGAGAAACCTTGCCTTCGAGAATCCGCCCGGCGGCGGGCAGCAGGCGCATGATGCCCTGCGCCGTCGCCGACTTGCCGCAGCCCGATTCGCCGAGCAGGGCGAAGGTTTCGCCTTTTTCAATCGAGAAGGAAATGCCGTCGACCGCAGCCAGCATTTTCTTGCCGGCGGTGAAGCCGAGACGGAGGTTGTCGACCTTCAACATTTACGCAGCCCTCGGGTCGAAAGCATCGCGCACGGCGTCGGCGAACAGGTTGGCCGACAGCACGAGAATGAACATGGCCGAGAAGGCGGCGGCCAGCGACCACCAGACGACCGGCTCGCGGCCGAGTTCCATGCGGGCGTTGTTGATCATGGTGCCGAAGCTGGTCATCGTCGGATCGACGCCGATGCCGACGTAGGACAGCACGGCCTCGGCCAGCACGAGCCCTGAGAAATCCATGACCAGCGCGATGATGACGATGTGCATGAGGTTGGGCAGGATGTGGCGGACGATGATGCGCCAGCTCGATACGCCGAAAGCCTGCGCCGCCTGGATGTATTCGAGTTCGCGCAGCTTGAGCGTCTCGCCACGGAGCAGCCGGCACAGCCCCGTCCAGCTCGTGATGCCGAGGATGAAACAAAGCGCCAGCAGACGCAGGTCGGCGCGCTCGGCGGCGGTCGAGAACCATTGCGGGTTTGTGTCGATGACCACCTGCATCATCAGCACGGCGGCGGCGATGAGCAGCACACCGGGAATCGAGTTGAGCACGGTGTAGATGTACTGGATCACGTCATCGACCCAGCCGCGGAAATAGCCGGCGACGATGCCGAGCAAAACCGCCATGGGCAGCATGACGAGCGTCGTGACGAGGCCGATGATGAGTCCGGTGCGCACACTTTTGAGGATTTGGTAAAGCACGTCCTGGCCGACCTTGTCGGTGCCGAAGACGTGGTATTGGCCGGACAGCCAGAACAGCGGGACGGCGAAAACCAGAATGAGCAGCAGCGTCAGCAGCACGGCATCCCAGGCGAAAGCCGCTTCCCGCAATTTCAAATTCGGGCTTTTTTTCCGGTTGACCGCAGCAACGGCGCCAAACACACCCAGCCAGCCGACAAATGCCAGCACGCCGGCCTTGAAGGCGGTCATGGCAGCATCCTCGGCCACCTCATCCTCGCGCTCGCCGAGGTGCTTGCCGCCATGCTTCAGGCGCGGGTAATCGCGCACCGTCCCCTGCCCCGGCACGTCCATGGTTTCCTTGGCGTAGAGCCGCGTGGCAAACGGGGCCGAGTAGGTCTTCTCGTTGCGCGAACGCAGCGGCGCGGCCAGCGCATCGAGCACCGACAAAACTTCCACGGCGAAAACGGCCTTCTGCCCCGGCTTGCTCTCCAGATGTGCCCGGTAATGCAGCGAATCGAGCAGGCCGATCAGGACGAAGGCGAGCAGCACGGTGGCCGAAGCCATGCCCACCCGATTCGCCCCGACTCGGCGCCAGGCGGCGAGCAGCGGCGGGTTTTTCGCGATCATCACACCGACGCCCGCCCCGGCCGCGACGAGCAACCAGATCAGCACATCCGACCACAGCACGACGATCTGGAAGCCCATCATTCGAAGCGTATCCGCGGGTCGACCAGCGTGTAGGAAATGTCGGTCAGGATCAGGCCGACGATATAGAGCACCGAGCCGATGAAAACCATGGAACGCACGACCGAGAAATCCTGCGCGTTGATCGCGTCGATGGTGTAACTGCCGAGGCCGGGGATGCCGAAGAAGGACTCGGTGAGCAGCGAACCCATGAAGAGCATGGGAATGACGACGACCACGCCGGTCAGGATGGGAATCAGCGCGTTGCGCAGGATGTGGCGGAAAAAGACCAGCGTTTCCGGCAGGCCCTTGGCGCGGGCGGTGCGCACGTAATCCTTGCTGACCTCTTCGAGAAAGATGGTGCGATACCAGCGCGTCGATGAACCGATGCCCGACACCACCCCAATCAACACCGGCAAGATCAGAAACCGCCACGCCTCCATCCCGTCGCCGAATCCCGATATCGGCACCAGCCGCCAGACCTTGCTGATCAGGTATTGCCCGCCGATGATGTAAAACAGCCCGGAAATCGACATCGCCGCGACGCAAAGCACAACGCCCCAGAAATCGAAGGCAGTGGCACGGAAGAAGGCCAGGGTCAGCGCAAAGGTGATGGTCACGAACAGACCAAGAATGAAGGTCGGCAGCGCGATGGCCAGCGAAGGCAGCATCCGGTTGCCAATTTCGCGGGCGATGTCGCGGCCATCCTCGGCCCGGCCAAAATCACCAACAAACATGCGCGCCGATTTTTCGAAAAATATCGTGTCGACCGCAGCATTCAGCCCTGCCGCCTCGCTGTTCCACAAGAGCGGCTTGTCGTAACCGCGCTCAACCTTCCATTTTTCGATCGCCTCGGGCGTCACGCGCTTGACGCCAAGCTGCATGCGCGCCATGTCGTCCGGCGTATTGACGACGAAGAACAGCGCAAAAGTGACGAGGTTAACCCCGATCAGGATGGGGATCGCATAGAGCAGGCGACGGACGATGTAAGCAAGCATTGGCCGGATTATGCCAAGAGCTGGCCACGATAGGTAAGGCAAAGCGCAGGGTGATGACCGCGACCCGATATTTGCAATGGCTCACAACCGGTGATTCAAACGCGACGCAGGACAGACAAGGCGCGGTTCACGTGTTCAACGCGCTGGTTCACGCGTAGTTTCAACCCCATTTCGGCGCATATCTGCACACTAGCGGAGCCTCGTTTCTGTCCTTCATCCGGCTCCAGACAGCTTCGGCAACATGGGTCAGCACAACCCTTCCGCCAAGGATGACAAGCATTTCAGCCGATAGCATCGTTGGCCTCCCGTCTGCAAAGCGGATGAGCACGATTTAAAACGCGTACCCGGTGCCAATCAGGTCAGGCCTCACCGTTCTCGCCGCGCAGACGCCGCTCAAGGCGCTCATCCGGGTTGGCGAAGTAGCAATCGAGCGCTTCCTTGAGATTTTCGACCGCTTCCTCTTTCGTCAAACCATCGGTCGTTATTTCAAGCTCAACGCAGCGCGCGACAAAAATTCCGTCCTCGAGATCGACAGTGAAGTTCAGTTTTTCGGGCATGAATATGATTCCGACGCAGTTTGGAGATACAGAACCAGAGCGGCAAGGCGCCGCCTTTACATTTCTTAAATTATCTTGCCTTCTCAGACCAATGTCGTAGCGGTAGAGTGCGCATCTTGATCAGTTTCAACCAAACACCAACCACTTAGCAGTACCGCTGGTCGACCCAATAAAAAAGCGCCCCGGAAGGCGCTTGATCATTTGGTTGCTGGCGGAGAGGGTGGGATTCGAACCCACGGTACCTTGCAGTACGCCTGATTTCGAATCAGGTACATTCGACCACTCTGCCACCTCTCCGCAGCGGCCGGCATAATAGCACAACAGATGCACTGGATAAAACGTCTATCACTGCTCGCAGTCTGTTTTTTTATCGCCAGTTGCGGCGACGTGGGTTCACGCCAGGCGCTGCCATTTCCGACGCCTGCCCAGCACGATCTCGTTGTCCTGACCAATCCCGGCCTGCTGACCTATTTGACCGACGACAACGGCAACCCGGCCGGCCTTGAATACGATCTGGCCCAGGCTTTTGCTCAGGAACTCGGCGTTGCCATCAAGTTCGAAGTCGTCGAGCCTGAGCAACTTGATGCCCGTCTGGCCACGAACGACTTTCACATCGCAGCGGCCTGGCTCTCACCAGCACCCGCGACTGACGTTCAGACAACGCCGCCGATTTTTCTGACGCGCGACATTCTCGTCCAGCACGAGGCCTCGCTGCCGCTGACCGACACGAAGCAACTCACCGGCAAGACCGTTCACGTCATGGCCGGCTCTCGCCAGGCCGGCAACCTCAATCGGCTTGCCAAGGAAATCCCCGAACTCAAGGTCGTCGAATTCAAGGAAGGCGACATCCTCGAACTGCTGGAAAAGATAGGCAACCGGCGCATTCAATACGCTGCCATCGACGACAGTTTCGAAGACATTATCAACCAGTTCGTCCCCAACCTGCACACCACCCTGCCGCTCGGCGAGACGCAGCCCGTGGTCTGGCAACTGGGCAGCCATCCCAATCCGGAGCTGCGCGCGAGGCTGAACGCCTTTATCGAACGGGTCCAGCACGACGGCACACTGGCCCGCCTGGAGGACCGCTACCTCGGCCATGTCAGGCGGCTGACGCAGACCGATGTCGTCAAGTTCCTCGCTGAAATCGAAACCACGCTACCGAAATTCCGCAAGTATTTCCAGGCCGCGCAGATGCTGACCGGCATCGACTGGCGGCTTATCGCTGCCGTCTCCTATCACGAGTCGCACTGGGACCCGAACGCGACCAGTTTCACCAATGTGCGGGGCATCATGATGCTCACCGAAGAAACCGCAGACCGCCTGCAAGTCAGCAACCGACTCGAGCCGAGCGAAAGCATCCCGGCCGGTGCTCGCTACATCAACATTCTCAAAGACATGCTGCCGGACGATGTGGAGGAGCCCGACCGGACCTGGCTGGCACTTGCCGCTTACAACATCGGCCCCGGCCATTTCAACAGCGCCCGCACGCTGGCCTCGAAAATGAAAGCCGATCCCAACTCATGGTACGAGATGAAGCGCGTGCTGCCCAAGCTGGCGCAACCCAAGTATTACCAGCAGCTGAAAACAGGCCGGGCACGCGGTGGAGAAGCGGTCATTCTGGTGGAGAACATCCGCAGCTATTACGACATCCTGCTGCGCAACGCGTCGCCCTTCGCGCCGACGCCTGCCGCAGCGGCCAGCCTGACCAGGCTGGTGCTGGAGATCGAAGCGCGACGCAAGGCCTACGTCAAGCGTGTCGAAGCTGCAAAGTCGATCTCGGTGTCCCCAGAGGGTGATGGTCAGACACCGCGCCTTCCAAACTTCGGCCAGGATCCCGAACCCGCCCAACCTGCCGAGCAGGAATAAGCCGGCAAATCACAGAAGTGCCTGTCCATTGCCTGCGCAACGGATAAGCAACCCATGCCTCCCCAAAAACGGGATGAGGCTACGCAGGCACCGATGGCCTGCGCATTCTCAGCTGACCGAGAGCACTTCCAGCCCGCCCATGTAGGGACGGAGCACGGCCGGAATGGTCACGCTGCCATCAGCCTGCTGGTTGTTTTCCAGAATGGCGACCAGCGTGCGGCCAACGGCAAGGCCGGAACCGTTCAGCGTGTGGCAGATTTCCGGCTTGTTTTTGTCGTTGCGGAAACGGGCCTGCATGCGGCGCGCCTGGAAGGCGCCGAAGTTCGAGCAGGACGAAATCTCGCGGTAGGTGTTCTGGGCCGGCAGCCAGACTTCGAGGTCGTAGGTCTTGGCGGCGGAGAAGCCCATGTCACCGGAACAAAGCGCCATACGGCGGTACGGCAACTCCAGCTTTTCGAGGATGACTTCGGCGTGGCGGGTCAGCGCTTCGTGCGCTTCGGCCGACTGCTCGGGATGGACGACCTGCACCAATTCAACCTTGTCGAACTGGTGCTGGCGGATCATGCCGCGCACGTCGCGGCCGCCGGAGCCGGCTTCGGAACGGAAGCACGGCGTGTGGCAGACGAACTTGAGCGGCAGCGCCTCGGCGGCAAGGATTTCGTCGCGCACGATGTTGGTCACCGGCACTTCGGCCGTCGGGATCAGGTAGAGCGGGTCCTGATCGCCGCGCAGCACCTTGAACAGGTCTTCCTCGAACTTCGGCAACTGTCCGGTCCCGTACAGGCTTGCGGCATTGACGAGGTAGGGCGCGTAGAGTTCGGTGTAGCCGTGATCAGCCGTGTGCGTGTCGAGCATGAACTGGGCGAGCGCGCGGTGCAGGCGGGCCAGGCCACCCTTGAGCAGCGAGAAGCGCGAGCCGGCGATCTTGGCGGCGGTAGTGAAATCGAGCTGGCCGAGCTGTTCGCCAACGTCGGTGTGATCCTTGACCGGGAAGTCGAAAACGCGCGGCGTACCCCAGCGCTTGACTTCGACGTTGCCGGACTCGTCGCTGCCGACCGGCACGGAGTCATCAGGAATATTCGGCAGCGCGGCCAGAATGGCGTTGAACTGTTCGAGCAACTCGCCGAGGCGAGCCTCGGAAGCCTTCAACTCGTCGCCCAGGGCGCCGACCTGCGCCATCACGGCGGAAGCGTCCTCGCCCTTGCCCTTCAACATGCCAATCTGTTTGGACAGCGAATTGCGCTGAGCCTGCAGTTCCTGCGTGCGGCTCTGCAGCGTCTTGCGTTCGGCTTCGAGCGTCTTGAATTCGGTGAAATCGATCGGTTTGCCGCGCTTGGCCAGGCCTTCGGCCACGGCGTCGAGGTTGGAACGGAGTTGTTGGATGTCGAGCATGTTTATTCCTGAATCGCGGCGGTTGACCGCCATTGCTACGGTCAACCGGAAAAATCGGCCAAAAATGAAATTATACGCGAGGGATAGGGCAAGCCGCGCCGGCCCAGCCTTCGCAATTGATCCCCCGGCCCGCCAAATTTAGGTACCATCGACGCCATAAGAAAACACATCCGACCTTGCCCGCGCATTTTCGGAGACTGCAATGGAAATCGCATTTCCCGTTGCACGGCATTTGCCCAGCAGAGCCGTTTCGTTCTTTTGCCGTATCGCTGCCGCCGCCCTGATCGCCAGCGCCAGCATCTTCCCGGCTGCCCACGCTGGCAACCTGACCAAAGCCGATATCGAACGTCGCTTCGGGCCACCGCTGCACGTTCAGGAAAAACTGACCGAAATCCCGGCATGGCCGTTAACCCACGAAATCGAGGGGAACGGGAATCCGGTCGGCTACGTCTTTGAATCGATCGACCTGGCTCCGATTCCCGGCTTCGAGGGAACGCCGATGAATTTCCTGGTCTCCATCGACAAAAAGGGGAATTTTTTGAACGTCGAGCTGCTCCACCAGCACGAGCCGGTCTTTCTCGGCGGCTTGGGCGAAGCGCCGCTCCGCGAGTTCATCACGCAATACGCCAACCGCAACATCAAGCAGCAATTCCTGATCGCGCTGAACGCCGCGCGCAATCGCACCGGCCCGGCCGACACGCGCAGCGGCCAGACGATACTGGACGGCGTGTCGAAAGCCACGGCCTCGGTACGCATCGTCAATCAGAGCGTGCTCGGCGCCGCCCTCGAAGTCGCCCGCGCCAAGCTCGGCTTTGCTGCCCGCAAAGAGCGCGGCCCGGCTGCCCAGGTGCGAGCCGAGGTTGAAGACCCAGTCACTTTCGCCGAAATGCTCAAGAATGGCATGGTCGGCCGCCTGCGCCTGAGCAACGCCGAGGCAGAAAAATTGTTTGCCGGCACCGACGGCGCGGGCGTGGACGACGAAGCGCTGGCCAGGCCCGACGAGGTCTTCGTCGACCTTTACATCGCCTACCTGAACACCCCGACCATCGGCCGCGCCATCCTTGGTGATGCCCAGTACAAGGCCGTCATCGACCGCAATTTCGACAACGAGCACCTGTGGTGGATCGCCACCGCCGGCCGCTACCCCTTTGTAGACGATGCCTTCGTCCCCGGTGCCCAGTCCCGCCGCCTGACCCTGGCCCAGGACGGCTACTTTCTGGAAGCGCGGGATCGGGGATTCGAACCATCGGTTTCGGTCGCCGGTGTCGAACTGAACACCTCGCTGATCTTCGGCGTCTTCTCCGAAGCCGGCCTGGACCCGGCCCGATCCCTCGACCTGTCGCTGACCATCACGCGCGCCAAGGGCATGATTCTGCCCACCCTCACGCACCAGACGGTGACGCTCAAATACGTCCCGCCCAGCCGCCTGTTCACCTACCCGCCCGAGCCGCTGCCGGAATGGGTGCTGGCCTGGCAGCAGCGCTGGCTCGACCTGAGCATCCTGGGTGCTGCGCTGGTGCTGCTCAGCATCGCCCTGGCCCGGCCGCGCTGGATTTCCATCAATGCCCGCCGCCTCAGGATTTTCCGCCTCGGCTTTCTCGCCTTCACGCTGCTCTACATTGGCTGGTACGCGCAAGGGCAGCTTTCCATTGTCCAGGTGACCGGCGCCCTCAAGGCGCTCAAATCCGGCCAGGGTCTGGCTAGCTTCCTCTACGACCCGATTTCGCTGCTGCTCATCGCCTTCACACTGGTCAGTTTTGTGATTTGGGGTCGCGGCACCTTCTGCGGCTGGCTTTGCCCGTTCGGTGCGCTGCAGGAATTTGTCGGGCTGCTCGGCCGCAAGCTGCATCTGCCGCGCCTGCACATTCCGCTGGCCGTCTCCAAACGACTCGAATGGGGCCGTTACGTCGCCCTTGCCGTCCTCGTCGCCGCCGCCCTGTTCATGCCCCGCGAGGGCGAAAGCCTCAACGAACTCGAACCGTTCAAGACCGCTATCACCGTCGGTTTCGACCGCAGCTGGCCATTTGTCGCCTATGCCGTGGCCTTGCTGGTCATTGGCGCTTTTTATTACAAGTTTTTCTGCCGCTTCATCTGCCCGCTGGGCGCCGTGATGTCGCTTGGCGGACGGCTGCGCCGTTTCGACTGGCTGACCCGCCGCGTCGAATGCGGCAAGCCCTGCCAGAGCTGCAAGGCCAAATGCGCCTACGACGCCATCGAGCCGACTGGCGAAATCCGTTACGACGCCTGCTTCCAGTGCCTCGACTGCGTCGGCATCTACCACGACGCCAAACGCTGCCCGGTGCTGCTCTACGAAAAGAAGGGTCGCGTTCTCACGCCGAAGGCCGTGACGGGCGGATCAGGCGGCTGAGCAGCGACCAGAAGCGCGTTAGCAACCAGCCGGCCAGGATCAGGAAAACGACGAGCAAGCCAAGGAAAACCATCGGTGAGGCAAGCATGGCCCACAGCCCGCCGAGCACCATGCCCTCCTCGCCGAACGAGGCGATCCAATTCGAAAACGGCTCGGGCGAGGTATTGATGGCCAGCCGGCTACCGGCCTTGGCGAAATGGGTGCCGGCCGTTATCGTGCCGCCGATCAGCCCGGCCGCCACCGTCCACGCCGGGTCAACGTCACCCATGGCAAACGCCGCCAGCAGCGCCCCGGCAGGAATGCGGATGAAGGTCTGGAAGCTGTCCCACAGCGAATCGAAGGCGGGAATCTTGTCGGCGATCAGTTCGGCAAAGGCCATGACACCCGCCACGCCGATGACCAGCGGGTTCTGCAACACGGCGAGCGTAGCCGGCAGTTGCAGGTAACCGAAATACGACAGCGCGCCGGCCAGAAAAATCACCAGGTAAAGCCGCAAACCACTGGCCCATGCGAGGCCGGCCGAGAGGGCGATGGTCTGGATCATGTCCATTATTTCTTCCCCGCCTTGCGATCCAGCTCCCGCAAGTGCGCCAGCTTCTGGCCGATCTGGCCCTCCAGCCCGCGCGGCGTCGGTTCATACCAGCCGGGTTCGGCCATGCCGTCCGGCAGATAGGTTTCGCCGGCGGCGTAGGCGTCCGGCTCGTCGTGGGCGTAGCGGTAGTTGTGGCCGTGGCCGAGTTCCTTCATCAGCTTGGTCGGCGCGTTGCGCAGGTGGTTGGGCACCGGGCGCGAGCCGTCCTGCTTCACGAAGGCGCGGGCGGCGTTGTAAGCGTTGTAGCCGGCGTTGGATTTGGCCGCCACGGCGAGATAGATCACCGCCTGCCCGAGCGCCAGTTCGCCCTCCGGCGAGCCGAGGCGCTCGTAGGTCAGCGCCGCTTCGTTGGCGATCTGCATGGCGCGCGGGTCAGCCAGGCCGATGTCTTCCCACGCCATGCGGATGATGCGCCGGGCGAGGTAACGGGCATCGGCGCCGCCGTCGAGCATGCGCGTCAGCCAGTAGAGCGCGCCGTCCGGGTTCGAACCGCGCACCGATTTGTGCAGCGCGGAAATTTGATCGTAGAAAGCATCGCCGCCCTTGTCGAAACGGCGCAGACTTTGCGCCATCGTTTTCTCGATAAATTCGCCGTCGACCGCAGCAATGCCCGCCGTGCGTGCTGCTGTGCGCACCTGCTCGAGCAAATTTAGCAAACGCCGCGCATCGCCGTCAGCCAGGCCAATCAGGCGTTCGCGCGCGGCTACCTCAAAGCTCAGATCAGCCAGCGCCTGATGGCAGGCGCGGTCGAAAAGCTGGCCCATCTCGGCTTCATCCAGAGACTTGAGCACATAAACCGACGCCCGCGACAGCAAGGCAGAGTTCAGTTCGAACGACGGGTTTTCGGTCGTCGCGCCAATAAACGTCAGCAGGCCAGATTCCACAAACGGCAAAAAGCCGTCCTGCTGCGCCTTGTTGAACCGGTGAATTTCATCGACGAACAGGATGGTGCGCTTGCCCTGCGCCCGCCACATCTCGGCCTGCGCCACCGCTTCGCGCACCTCCTTGATGCCCGAAAACACGGCCGACAGCGCAATGAACTCGCACTGAAACTGCGTCGCCATCATCCGCGCCAGCGTGGTTTTGCCAACCCCCGGCGGCCCCCAGAGGATCATCGAATGCGGCTGACCGGATTCGAAAGCCAGGCGCAGCGGCTTGCCGGCGCCGAGCAGGTGCTGCTGGCCGATCACGTCGTCCGGCTTTTGCGGGCGCAGTTGTTCGGCCAGCGGGGCGCCGGGATCAACAGTAGTTTGGGAAAACAAATCGCTCATCGTCATTCAACCCCAGCCCCGCGAAAACACGTCGTCGAGTGCCGCCACCACGCGCTCACCCTCTTCCGCCGGACACGCAAGCGTCAGCCCGATATTGCGATGGACGTATAACTGGCTCATCGCGTCGAATGCTCATCGGCAAACGAACCGTGTGCCTCCTCAAAACGGTTCCAGACCCCGGAAACCTCGGCGTAATGCTGCAGGCCCTGCCGCAATTGCCGCTCACCCGCGACGAACGCTACCGGCAAGCCTTCCACGGTCAACGACGAATTTCGGGTAAAAACCCGCGCCTGCTGGACGCTAGCTTCATTGAGCAGAAAATTCTCCGGGCGACTGACCGGCTGGCTTGGGGCAACGGTTTTCATGGCAAGACCTCCTCCGCGCATGGTATGCACAGCAATTCAAAAAAGCCAATCAGCGCCCTGCTTCTACCAGCGACACCGCGCCACGCTCGGTAGCCAAATGCGAAAGGAACTTTGTCACCTCGCGCGCCCCCAGCTCTCGCTAGTGGCGCAAACCATGGAAGTTTCACCCAATGGACATAAAAATCGTCGGTACGCATGCTGTGCCGTATATGTATCGCATCCACAACCTGCGCCAGCAGTTTGAGCCGCGCTAGGAGGAAAAAATGGGGGTGTCCAGTTTCATGGCTACAAAATATTGTCATTTTTAATGCCGTTGCAATAAACTGACATGAACCAAATCCCAACAAGTACTTTGTATTTCACCTGAACCACCAACTGAATAATTGGAGTTAACTTATGGCTACTCGTTATACGTGCTTCGTAATTTCTCCCATTGGAGATCCGGATTCCCCCGTTCGTTTGGCTGCTGATGAGACCTTTGAATACATTATCAAGCCCGCACTTGATAAATACGATTTCGTTGTTGAGCGTGCCGACCATATTCGCGGAATCCAAGACACAATTACGCAAGAAGTTGTTGAACGAATTCAACGCTCAGATCTTTGCATTGTAGACCTCTCCGGTATAAACCCAAATGTCATGTACGAATGCGGAAGAAGACATGAAAATGGTAAGCCGTGTATTTTGATCTCAAGAGACGCGAAGCTGCCGTTTGATGTTGTTACTCACCCGGTAATACGTTACTCCGTCGAGGCGAATGCCAGAGAAGTGATCGACACAATACGAGTCATCCAACAGAACGTTCAGACATTCGTTGACCTAGGGTTCGAACGCGCCGGCAATCGAACTGTCAGCGACGTTTATAGAGAAGTAGGGGTTCTCGGACAGAAGCTTGATCTGCTTCTTAAACGCTTCACTTCGCAGGGGTCAGGCATAGACGTTGCTGTAAATGCAAATGGAAACAAGGCGAATGAGGCATCTAAACTTATTAAGAAACTTGGGGGGGTAGCTCCCGCAATCTCCTTTGCACTAAGCAATCGAGATACCGAACTACTTGACCAATTGTTACCCAAATTTCCAAATAAGAGATCCGAGAACTTTGTGGTTGGCGGACTTGCACAAGGGGCTGCAATTGGGTCGCGAGTGGCATTTGAAATGATTGAAGAAATCGTTACATCCAACATGGATGAATTCTCATGGAATGCAAGATCGAAAATCATAGGTGGATACGCGGCAGGCGCAAGTCGGTTTGACGAGGAGGCTCGTGCGCTTCCAATAGTTGAATCGGCGATCCAGCAAATGCGTCGTCAGCTAGATCAGGGTGAGAGTATCGAAACAGAACAGCAAACCATGATTCTGAACGCGCTGCAAAGAACCTATCACGGGCTCGGTCAGTACGAGAACGCAATAACTATAGGTGCTGAGGTGCTTAGACTTGCTCCTTACGATGAGTCATTCCTCTTTAATCAGTCACTAAATTTCCATAAGGCCAACCAACCTGCGGGTGCAATAGAGTGTGTTGATATGTTGGTTGCGACAATGCGGGAGAATGACTTTGCCGAAGTTGACGACGATCACCTGGCGCACTGCATCGCCGTGCTCGTCGAGTCAGGTCGCATCGCTGAAGCTCGAGAACTGTTCCTGGTGCTTGATAGTCAGCATCCGTATCGAGCGCAAATCCTTAGAAATGATGACGACTTTGAAGTGCTGTTTTCATGAAATGAAATATCGGGAGGCCTGTCGTCCAACACATCTATCAACACGGACGCTACGCGATGAAGCCGCGTAGCGCCGGTTAGCTCTACTACAAGGGCTTCCCCATTCTCTGCAAGCGTTCTGAATTTTTATCGTTTCATTCCTGATCCTGTTTTCTGTCTGTTCATCGATTCCCTGCCGTGTCGGTGCGAGAAGGTGAAGGACTGCGGTACTACAACCGGTCATCTTGGGCTTTTGCCCGGACCCTGATGAAAGACGCGCGCGGGGGCCTC
>JAEUOG010000038.1 GCA_016790815.1 Dechloromonas sp. | reverse complement strand
CAACGACCAAGGCGCCCAAATGACATCAACCCAGCGGTACAATTTGGCATCGGCGGAACGCCTCTCAATACGGCTTCGACACCTGTGTTAGAGCGCTTTTCCGGCAGTTCCGCCGACCTTAATATGAAATTTCCGGGCTAGCAGGTAGCGCTGTGCGATCGATCACCTTGCGCAACACAAAACTGGTATGGACACCGGTCACCCCCTGTATCCGGGTGATCCTGTTAAGCAGGAGATCCTGATAGGCGTCCATATCCCGGATCACCACCTTGAGTTGGTAGTCCGATTGCTGCCCGGTAATCAAAAGGCACTCCAGCACTTCGGGGATGTCCCCGATGGCTGACTCCAGATTGGCGAAACGCTCCGGCGTGTGCTGATCCATGGAAATGCCAATCAGCGCCATCAGCGTGAGCCCCAGCTTCTTCGCATCCAGCATCGCTCGATAGCCGGTGATCAGCCCCGAATCTTCAAGTAGCCGAACACGACGGAGACAGGGCGACGGCGACAACCCGATGCGGTCTGCCAGCTCCTGGTTGCTGATGCGCCCATCCTTCTGCAGGACGGTAAGAATTTGACGATCGTAACGGTCAAGCTCCATGGATGAACCTCCAAGGTCAGAGGCAACAATATTGCTACCCCCGACCCAATTCGGCAAGTATTCATCACGAAACCTCGCTTGCCAACAATATTCAGTCGCGCATTGCGCTGAACACGAAGTCTTTATCCTGCTGCGATTTGTGGCATGAATGGCAGTCAGCCTGCGCCTTGGCATCCAGACTGCCCTTCTTCGATTGCGGGTCAAATACCTCATACCCCCAACCATCGTTGGCCTTGTGGGCCTTGCCATTTCGCGCCATGACCACGACCGCCTTGTGGTTCCCCTCAGAAACAGCGTTGTCCTTGTCCACCGCCTCGAACAGGTCGAAAACAATGACCGAACCGTCGGCAAAGCGCCCCGACTTGTAACCACGGATGGCCTTCGGGTTGGCATAGATGTGATGCATGCCACCCACAGCGTCATAGAGCGGATGGCCTGGTTTCAGAACCATGGACTTGACGTGATTCCATTCACGGAAGCCGTTCGGGTAAGCCACATCACCGGCCACGGCGGTAACAGATGCAGTTAGTGCCAGCACCGCCACCATCAGTTTGTTTAGTACGCGCATGATCTTCTCCTCTATCAGATCGGTTGAACATCACCCTTATGGGCGATGTATATAGTTTCGATTCGAAACTATTATTTGTCAACTTTGTTTTGAATCGCTACTATCCATACATGAATACTGCCTCTCTTCCCCAGATTCTCAACGCGCTTTCTCGGGCCATGCTATTCGAGCAACGCCAGGCTGCTGTCAGCGCCGGCCTGTTGCCGGTTCAACTCGCCATCCTCGGGTATCTGCGTGATGCCAACCGGTACAGCAACATGCCGCAGTGTCTGGCCGAATACCTCGGCCTGACCAAGGGCACCGTGTCGCAAAGCCTGAAAATTCTGGAGGAAAAGGGATGGGTATTACGCCAACCCGACATCAATGACCGACGGATAGTGCGCCTGGCAATTTCGGAAACAGGCAGATCGACGCTTGAGCAATCGGACGATGACGCCTGGCGGATTGCGGCAAACCAACTGCCAGCCAGCGAACAGGAAAGCCTGCGCCGCTTACTGACCCAACTGCTGGCCTCATGGCAGCATGAACGGGAGGGGAAGACGTTCGGTATTTGCCGGACATGCCGTCACTTCCGGCAAGGAGACCAAAGCCATCTGTGCGGGCTGACCGGCGAAGGGCTCAGCGAGTCCGACAGCGCACGGATCTGTCGAGAACACAGCCTGTCATAACCGAGTTAATTCACCACACGCTGCCAACGCGGCAGAAATTCCATTATTTTCCATTAGTATTGGCCGTTTATGCCAAACCGTGCCCAAATTGCGCCATATAACGCAAGCACCTGCTGAGCATTGTTCAGTAAAATTCGTTTCATCGAATCCAGCTTGCAGGAGAAGTGCCATGATGCAGAATCCAAACACGAAGTACGCCGCTTTTCCTCCCGTCCGACTCGCCGACCGTCAGTGGCCGAACCACATCATCGAGAAGCCGCCGATCTGGATGAGCACCGATCTTCGGGACGGCAACCAGGCCCTTTTCGAGCCGATGAACGCCGAAAAGAAGATGCGCATGTTCAAGACGCTCTGCGCGATCGGCTTCAAGGAAATCGAGATCGCTTTCCCCTCGGCGTCGGAAACCGAATTCGGTTTTGTGCGCGGCCTCATCGAAGGCGGCCACATCCCTGACGATGTCACCATCGAAGTCCTTACCCAAGCCCGCGAACACCTTATCCACCGCACCTTCGAATCACTCAAGGGGGCCAGACAGGCCATCGTCCACGTCTATAACGCGACCTGCAAAACGTTTCGCGACAACGTCTTCGGCATGAGCAAGGCGGAAGTCGTCAGCATGGCCGTCGATGCCGTCAAGCTTATCCGCCAGCTTGCAGATGAAATGCCGGAAACAAAGATCACGCTCCAGTACAGCCCGGAGCTTTTCACAGCCACCGAACTCGATTTCGCCCTTGAAGTTTGCGATGCCGTGACGGCAGCCTGGGGCGCCACACCGGAACGCAAGGTCATTCTCAATCTCCCGACCACGGTCGAGATCGCCACGCCCAACATCTACGCCGACCAGATCGAGTGGATGCATCGCAATCTCGCTCGCCGCGACAGCGTACTCATCAGCCTTCACCCCCACAACGACCGCGGCACTGCCGTCGCTGCCGCCGAACTCGGTCTCATGGCCGGCGCCGACCGGGTCGAGGGCTGTCTCTTCGGCAACGGCGAGCGCACCGGCAACGTCGATCTCGTCACCCTCGCCCTCAACATGTACACGCAGGGCGTTCATCCCGGCCTCGATTTCTCGGATATCAACGCCATCGCCCGCACTTTCGAACACTGCACCCAGCTCCCGATCCATCCGCGCCATCCGTACGTCGGAGATCTCGTTTTCACGGCCTTTTCCGGCTCCCACCAGGACGCCATCAAGAAGGGGTTCTCTGCCCAAAAGGCGGAAGCGGAATGGTCAGTCCCCTACCTCCCGATCGACCCCGCCGACGTCGGCCGCAGTTACGACTCGGTGATTCGCGTCAACAGCCAGTCCGGCAAGGGCGGCATTGCCTACCTCATGGAAACCGAGCACGGCGTGGTGATGCCACGCCGCTTGCAGGTCGAGTTCTCGGGCGTCGTTCAACAACATACCGACGCCCACGGCGGCGAAGTGAGCGCTGACGGCATCTGGGCCATGTTTGCCCAGACTTACCTCGATGCCAGCAGCCCGATTCGCTACCGCGAACATCACCTTTTCGAGCATGGCAGCGCCCAGGGTATCCGCCTCAACATCGATATCGACGGCACACCACATATCCTGACCGGAGAAGGCAACGGCCCGATCAATGCTGCGGTCCACGCCTTGCAGAGCGCCGGAATCAACATCCAGGTGCGTAGTTACGAGGAGCGCTCGATGATCCCCATGGGCGAGGATGGGAACGCCCGGGCCTGCGCCTTCATGGAAATAGCCGACAAGAAGTGCGGCGAGTGTTACGGCGTCGGCGTTGACAGCAACATTGTCACCGCCTCGATCAAGGCCCTGCTCAGCGGCGTCAATCGCCTTGGCGCCATGCAGATGCGCGGAGAACAATCGCAGGCTGCGTGATGCGCCGAGAAAATCCCTTGCCAAAACATCGGCAAGGGATTGAATATTTGGCGCTTTTCGCGACCTTCCCTTGCCACACAAGGGATCGGCGCGTAAGATGCGGGATTAGTCGGAATTAAATATCCGGCGACAACGTTCTGCCCGCGTAAATGCCGTTCCTCTGCCGCCCCGTTACTCGACGATCTACGGCATGCCGAAGTCACCATTTCCCGTCGCAAAGCGCTATTTCATTGCTCGCCCGAGCTTTCCGGATATCCCGGATATTGGACGATCATCATTTTCGGGGAATAAATGGTCCGCATCCAGTTCGCTATCGATCTTCACTATGAACTGGGTTTTCAGGGCGCCGATTTCGTTTTCAACATCCATGCAGCGAAAACAGCCAACCAGACGATCATCAACGAGCAGTTGGTGATCAGTCAGCAGGTGCCGCACACGATCCAGACAGATCCAGCCACCTGCACCCGCTACCTTCGCCTGACCGGTGCGCCGGGGCCGCTTCATATCAGCTACAAGGCCGTGCTCGACATCAAGCAGCAAGTCGATCAGCCCGACCTGATCCAGGAAACACCGATCGCCAAGCTCCCGCTGTCGGCCCTGACCTATATCTACCCGAGCCGCTACTGCCAGTCCGACCGCCTTGCCGCCCTGGCGATGAGTGAGTTCGGCCATCTGCCCAAGGGCTATCGCCGGGTTGAAGCGATCCGCAACTGGGTCAACAAACATGTGACGTTCAAGGGTAGCACCACCAACTCGGCGACTGCCGCCCTCGATACGCTGATTGACCGGGTTGGCGTCTGCCGCGATTTTGCGCACCTGATGATCGCCATCTGCCGTGCCCTGAACATTCCGGCCCGCTTCACCACCGGCATCGACTACGGCGCCGACCCGCTGCTGGGCCCAACCGATTTCCATGCCTACGTCGAGGTTTTCCTCGGTGACCGCTGGTATCTGTTCGACCCCTCCGGCACGGCGATCCCGATGGGCTTTGTCCGTCTGGCTACCGGCCGCGATGCAGCCGATGTATCCTTTGCGACCATTTTCGGCGGCGTTCTATCGCCACCGCCGGTGATCACCATCAGCGCCATTACCGAAGCAGGCCAGGCGTGGGAATTACCGCGTCACCGGCACGAAGCACTATCCACTGACGCAGCGGCAGTTGCCGTCGCTACCCCCTGAACAATTTACGATTACTGGAGAAGAACACTTGGCAAAAGAAGAACTACTGGAAATGCAAGGCGTCGTTGAAGACGTGCTTCCTGATGGTCGTTTCCGCGTCACGCTGGAAAACGGTCACGTGATGATCGCCTACACGGCCGGCAAGATGAAGAAAAACCACATTCGCATTCTGCTCGGTGACAAGGTGACGCTGGAACTGTCGCCCTACGATCTGACCAAGGGTCGCATCACGTTCCGCCACATCGAGAACCGTGGTTCGCCGATGCCGCAGCAACGCCGCCGCTACTAAGCAGCCGGTTTTGCCGTAGCCCGACGCCCTGGCCTGAATTGCCAGGTATCGTCGTAGTACGCCGGATCTTCGTTGTCCGGCGTAACGCCAGGAATTCCCAGCAAGGGTAGCGGTTGAAAATCGCGTGGCCGGGTGTATCGGCCGCTGGTCAAATCGGCCGCCAACAGCGTGTCGACCGCAGCAAGCTGATCGGAATCGCTCATCCGAAGCCAAGCCTCGCTCACTTCGTAGAGCACAGCCTTGGCCGTCAAACCGCGAAATGGCCGCAGCATCTGCTCATAGGTCGCGTGGCCGAAGATCACGAAACGCATGGAGCGAACCACCTCGGCGCGGCGCTCGACGAAGAGTTCTTTCCAGCGAAAGGCGCGCAACAGCTCGAGCAGCACAGGCTTGCTGGAGAGAACCACAATTCCGCATTCGTCAAAATGAGTCAGCGCATCGCGGGTCGTACTTCGCCTCTCCCCCGGCGCCTGCATAGCACTCACATGCGCCGCGCTGATCGCGATCTTGGTCTGCGGAAAACTGAGCCAGACCAGCGCGTTGAAGAAGTCATGCCAATTGTCGGGACGCGTTTCGACTTCTCCGCTGTCCCATATCCTGCACTCGTAGACAAGGCCATCTGCGCGTGGCGGCACGAAACGCACAGCCTGGCCGTTTGCGACATGAATTGGAAACTGTTCGGCCAGCGCGGCGACCGCCGTGGTGTCAGGCGCCACCGGCAAGCAATCTAGCCAGCGCCGCAACGGCCCAAAAAGGGGCGAGGCGTAAAGCGAAAAGCGGCTCACTCTTCAGCCGACGATTCGTCTTTCTGCTCCTTTACGAACACCAGTTGGCCCTTCTTGACACGGAAGACGCCCATCAGCTGCCCCATGCCTTCTGCCGGCTCGCCATCCATTTTGGCCATGCTCTCGCAGGTCTGCGTCTCGGTGGCAAACATCTTCTTGCCGGCCTTGACGATGAAAGCGCCGGATGGCACCTGGTAGATTTCAACCTTGGTACTGGCGCTTGCGGTACCGATGCTGTGCCGGCGCATGCAGGCCGGCATGCGCGACACCACGACAAAGAGATTGACCTTGTCGTCCCAGAAATAAGGCTGTTCGCGAATCAGCGACAGGACGTGTTCGCGGGTATTGTCGAGTTCATACGTCGCGCCATCGTTGACGCATGCAGTCAGCAGCGGAGCGGCCAGTAGCGACAGGAGAAGGTGGCGCAGACGCATGATCGTTTTCCTCAAAGCATTTTCCAGGACAGGGTTTCACCGGCGCGTAACGGAACGATGGCATCGGTGCTGATGTACGGATAGCTGTCCGGCACGACCCAGTCCTGCTTGGCTAACGTGATTTTGCCGCTGTTGCGCGGCAGGCCATACCAGTCCGGACCATTGAAGCTGGCGAAACCCTCCAGCTTGTCGAGCGCGCCGGCTTGTTCGAAAGCTTCGGCATACAGTTCGACGGCCGCATAAGCGGTGTAGCAACCGGCACAGCCGCATGCAGCTTCCTTTGCACCCTTGGCATGGGGCGCGGAATCGGTACCAAGGAAAAATTTTGGATTCCCTGAAACGGCCGCTGCGACCAGTGCTTCGCGATGGGTTTCGCGCTTGAGCACCGGCAGGCAATACCAATGCGGCCGGACGCCGCCCTGGAAAATCGCGTTGCGGTTGTAGAGCAGATGGTGGGCCGTAATGGTCGCTGCCACGGTCAACCCCGAATTTTGCACGAATTCGGCGGCATCTTTGGTCGTGATGTGCTCCATCACCACCTTGAGCTTCGGAAAGCGCTGGGTCAGGGGCAACAGCACGGTATCGATGAAAACCTTTTCGCGGTCGAAAAGGTCGATATTCGGATCGGTGACTTCGCCATGGACAAGCAATGGCAGTCCAACGCGCTCCATTTCCGCCAGCGTCTCGTAGGCTTTGGCGATATCGGTCAGGCCGGCATCAGAATTGGTGGTCGCCCCGGCCGGGTAGAGCTTGACCGCCTTGACGAAACCTGAAGCAGCCGCCTTGGCGATTTCGCTGGCCGGTGTATTGTCGGTAAGGTAGAGCGTCATGAGCGGCTCAAAACACGCACCTGCAGGCAACGCGGCCACGATACGGTCACGATAGGCGGCGGCCTGTTCCACCGTTGTCACCGGCGGCTTCAGGTTGGGCATGACAATGGCTCGGCCAAACTGGGCGGCCGTATGGGCGACGACGGAAGCAAGCGCTTCGCCGTCCCGCAGGTGGAGGTGCCAGTCGTCTGGGCGGGTGATGGTGATCTGCATGGCTTTTCTCAGTACGGTTTCGCGCAATTTTAACAGGCTGTCCGGCTTAGTCGGGCCCATTCGCTGGCGCCGGGTAACGATACATTTTCCGTCGGCACGACAATCCGCCAGCGCTATGACACGCGCAAACTGGTAAACTAAACAGAGTGTTAATTTTGGAACTCAGCCTGGCAGCCCCGACCGGATCACTGCCGCATTCTGAAAATCAGCTCCAACACATAACCCGGGACCCAGCAGGTCATGGAAAACAAAATTCCTCACCCTTTGGACAAAGGAACCTCACCGGACGGTGCGTGCGACTCCATCTTTCTAGTCCACGCAGCCGTAGTCAAGGTTTCGGGGCAGGCCAACGCACTTGACGCAGATTTGCTCGGAAAACTGTTTCGCCGCCGCCTGAGCCGCCTTGAGCGCGTGCTTGCTTCACATGGCGGGAGGGTGGTCCGGAACTTCCCACAGGGCTTGCTGGCCGCCTTTGATACGGCAGAAGTGGCCGTGCTGGTCGCCTGTGAAATGCAACGGCGTTGCGCCGTCATCCCCCAGATAATGGACACGCAGATCGGCTTGAAGATCGGCATTCATCCTGTCGCACCGGGACACAAACAAGCCACCGAAGAAACGACTGCTGCATGGCTTACGACACTGCGCGGCGAGGGAACCATCGTGGCATCCGAAGCCGTTGTGGAAGCCTTGCCCGCCACGTTGCACGAGAAGACTTCGCCCCTCGACAGCAACGACAAGGGCATCTCCATCCATCTGATTGACTGGAACGCGATCCCGATGCGTCCCTTGCCTGTGCAGGAGCCACAGAAGCCAACCCCACCCCGAAGCGCAAGCCTGATCTTGCGCCAAGGCAGGCGCGTTTTTCGATTCGGCGCCGATAAAACTGTTGTCACCATCGGCCGCGCACTCGACAGCGATGTCGTGATTCAGTCCGCAAAAGCCTCCCGCCAGCATTGCCGCATCGTCTATCGTCTCGACAATCATGTCCTTGTCGACATGAGCATGAACGGCACCTACGTCCAGTCAGGCAACGCCCCTGAAAAGGCAATTCGCAAGAACATGATGACCCTGAGCGGTAGCGGAAGGATTGCCTTCGGACACTCCTGCGAAGTCGATGGCGAGCACGTTTTCGAGTTTGAAATCGGCTGAACTCACACGCGCAAAGCCGGCCGCCTGTTACCCGGCAGACTTCAGCGCCAAGGCCAGGTCGTAAAGCGCGTTTTTCGCCATACCGGTGATTTGCGCCGCCAGCTTGGCAGCCTGCTTGACTGGCAGACCTTCGGCCAACAGCATTTTGAGAATGCGTTCGCCTTCGCCACTGTCGGCATTTGCCGGGGCTCCTGAGAGCATCAGCACAAACTCGCCACGCTGACGGTTGCTATCCTCCCTGAGCCAGGCCAGACCTTCGGCCAAGGGCAGCGAATGGATGGATTCGAACAATTTGGTCAGTTCGCGGGCGATCACCAGAGTCCGATCACCCAAAACCGTGGCCATGTCTTCGACAGTTTCCAGAACGCGGTGTGGCGCCTCATAGAAGACCAGCGCGCTCGACAGCTCGCGCAGTTCCTCCAGCGCTTGCCGACGCTGCCCGCCTTTGGAGGGCAAAAACCCGTAAAAAAGGAAATGCTCGTCAAGGAGACCCGAAGCCGACAAAGCCGTCGTGGCCGCGCAGGGCCCAGGCAGCGGAATGATCTTGTAGCCAGCAGCGCGGACGGCAGCAACGATTCGGGCGCCGGGATCGGAAATCCCCGGTGTGCCAGCATCGGAAATCAGTGCCACGGCCTCGCCGGCCTGCAGCTTTTCGACAATACGGGCGGCGGCTTCATGTTCGTTGTGCTGATGCGCCGGAATGGTCCGCGCCTGGGCGCCGAGCTGCTTGAGCAGCGGGCCACTGTGGCGGGTATCCTCGGCAGCCACCCAGGGCACGGTACGCAGAATCTCCTCGGCCCGGCGGGTCAAGTCGGCAAGATTCCCGAGCGGCGTCGGGACGACATACAATGCGGCAGATTCTTCCGTCATTTTTATCAGCATGCAGGCAAAGGCCAACGATACCACCACACGCGGCCGCGAGGCCGAAGAACGGGCGGCGCGTTATCTTGAATCCCACGGTCAACGGGTAATTTCGCGCAATTTTCGAATTCGTGGCGGCGAGATAGACCTGATTTGCCGCGACGGCAAGGTACTGGTTTTCGTCGAAGTCCGCCAACGCAGCCGCAGCGACTACGGCGGCGCCGGCGCGAGCATAACGGCAACCAAGCGGCGCCGCATCGTCCTGGCCGCCCAGCACTACCTGCTTGACCAGCGCGATTGCGACTGCCGGTTCGACTGCGTGCTGATCGATGGTGAGCAACTCGAATGGATCAAAAATGCGTTTTCTGCTGACGATTAGCCTGTGCTTGTGGCTGGCAGGCGCCCAGGCCGAGAGCGTTCGCATGCTGGTCCAGAATTCGCCGCTGGCCGGCAGCCAGTATTACGCGCTGAACAATTTCTGGACGACGATCAAGGTCGGTGACGCCCTGAGCCTGATCCGCGAACCGGGCAACAGGCATGACCGCAACGCCATCCGCGTCGAATGGCGCGGCCACAAACTGGGTTACGTGCCGCGCGCCGAAAATCGCGCCGTAGCGGCTGCCATGGATGCCGGTGACCGACTGACAGCCCGCGTGTCGTCGCTGAGCGACAATAAAAATCCGTGGCAAAGGCTAGCGTTCGAAGTCTTCGTCGAGCTGTGAGGTAGAATGCTTTCACTATTAGCCCCAACTCATTGAACGACATGGATTTGATCGCCCGCGTTGCCAAGCATTTCGAAGACAGCGCCCAAACCAAGCTGAATGCCGTCGAAATGATGGCAGCCCCGATTGCTGCGGCGATCGAAACGATGACCAACTGCCTCATCAACGGCGGCAAGGTCCTGGCTTGCGGCAACGGCGGCTCAGCCGGCGACGCCCAGCATTTTGCTGCCGAGCTGATCGGCCGCTTTGAGGCAGAGCGTCAGGAGCTGGCTGCCATTGCATTGACCACCGACACATCAATCATCACGGCGGTCGCCAACGATTACTCGTTCAGCCAGATTTTCGCCCGGCAGGTCCGTGGCCTTGGCCATGCCGGCGATGTTCTGCTGGCCATTTCAACGTCCGGCAATTCGGCCAACGTCATCGAAGCCATCAAGTCGGCCCACGAGCACGACATGCATGTCGTTGCCCTGACCGGCAGGGGCGGCGGACAGATCGGCGACATGCTGCGTGACGACGATATTCATCTCTGCGTGCCGGCCGACCGGACGGCGCGTATTCAGGAAACCCACCTGCTCGTCATCCATTGCCTGTGCGATGGTATCGATGCACTTTTACTGGGAGTCGAATGATGCAAAAAGCCAAACTCACACTTGCTGCCGCAGCCCTGATCGCCCTTCTGCCCATGCTCGAAGGCTGTGTTCCGGCAGTCATTGGCGGCGCCGCTGTCGGCGTCATGTCGGCCCACGACCGCCGCTCGACCGGCACCCAGACCGATGACGAAACAACGGAATGGAAGGCCGGCCAGCGGGTTCCCGACCAGTACAAGGCTTTTTCGCACATCAATTTCACGTCGTACAACCGCCGTGTCCTGATTACCGGCGAAGTCCCGAATGATGAAGCCAAAGCTGCAGTTGAAGCCGAGACGCGCAAGCTTGATGGCGTACGCGAGGTATATAACGAACTCGGCGTCGGGCCGGCCTCGTCGCTCGGCAGCCGCAGCACCGATTCTTACATCGACTCCAAGGTCAAGGCCCGCCTGGTCGATTCGAACCAGATCTCGGCCAACCACATCAAGGTCGTTACCGAACGCGCCGTCGTGCATCTGATGGGCATCGTCAACGCCCGCGAAGCCAAGGTTGCGGTCGATGTCGCGCGCACCACGTCGGGCGTCAAGAAGGTGGTCAACGTCCTGGAAGTCGTTGGCGACGAGGACGTTCGCCGTCTCGACAATCAGTCACTGGGTGCGCGCAACCCGCCCCCGGCCAGTGCACCGGTAGAAAGTCGCTGATTTGGGCGCGTAGCAAGCCATTTGGACAGCGCCCGGGAGAAAGGGCTCCTGGCGCTTACCCCCCAGCCAACATGAGCCGGGGCAGAGCAAGAGGGGAAGAAAAATGAATCTGGAAAAGGTCATCTTCGGTTTCTTCATCGTACTGGCGGCAACGCTCAATTTCGGTTTCTTCATCGGCGACATCGAGCGGCCGGAACTGCACAACGTTTACGAGCTCGCCGCGGCGCTGATCGTCAGCCTGATCGCCACTGCACTCAAGTTCGGCGATCGCACGCAGATTGGTGCAATCCATCTGTCCACCAGCCTCGTTGCCGACCTGCAACTGATCGCCGCCGCCGTCACATGGGGCGTTGCCGTTCATATCACCGGCGTCGGCATGACGGCCCACGTTACCTCCAGCGTCGTCTCTCTGTCTGGCGGTGCGCTCTTCGCCAATATCGTTTCGGTCATCATCCTCATCGTCGAAACCGTCATGCTGCGCCGCTAGGCCAGCCGGGAGCCGCGCGTGAACAGCGCTTTCTTCCTCGTCCTGCGCCGCATGCGGGCGCCGATCATCGTCCTGATCGTCATCTACGCCATCTCGGTCATCGGCCTGACGCTGGTTCCCGGCGTCGACGCCGAAGGCAAGGTGACGGCGCCGATGAGCTTTTTTCACGCTTTTTATTTCATCAGCTACACGGCAACGACCATCGGCTTCGGCGAAATTCCGGTCGCCTTCTCGGATGCCCAGCGGCTGTGGGTCATCGCCTGCATCTACCTGACCGTCGTCGGCTGGTCGTACTCGGTCATCACGCTGATCGCCCTGCTTCAGGACAAGGGCTTCCAGAATACGCTGACGACCAACCGCTTCGTGCGCCGCGTTCGCCAACTGAAAGCACCCTTCTACATCGTCTGCGGCTGCGGCGAGACAGGCAACCTCATTGCCCGCACCTTCGACCGCCTCGACCAGGCCTTCGTCGTTATCGAGAAGGACGAACTGCGCGTCGAAGAAATAGACCTGCTCGATTTCAATACGGACACCCCGGCCCTTGCCGCCGATGCCAGCCTGCCCGATAACCTATTGCTCGCCGGCCTCAAGCACCCCAAATGCCGTGGTGTGCTGGCGGTCACCAACGACGAGCAAAGCAACCTCGCCATCGCCATTGCCGTCCGCCTCCTCAACCCTGACATCCCGGTCATCGCCCGTGCCCGCACCGCAGCCGTCTCCGCCAACATGGCCTCGTTCGGCACTGACCACATCATCAATCCCTTCGAGCGCTTCGCCGATCATCTGGCATTGGCGGTCTCTGCCCCCGAACGTTTTCACCTGATCGAACTGCTGACCAGCCTGCCCGAGAGTCCCATCCCGGAGCCGCACCGCCCGCCGCGTGGCCACTGGATCCTGTGCGGCTATGGCAGTTTCGGCCATGCCGTGGCCCACCACCTGCGCGACACCGGCATCACGCTGACCGTCATCGACCCTGCCGCAAAGGATGCTGACAAACAGTTCATCGGCGACGGCACCGAAGCCGCCACACTGCGCCAAGCCGGCATAGAAGAAGCCTCGGGCATCGTTGCCGGCAGCGACAATGACGTCAACAACCTTTCCATCGCCGTCACGGCCAGTGAAATAAATCCCGAACTCTTCGTCGTCGCACGCCAGAATCATGCGGCCAACAGTGCACTGTTCGCTGCCTACGATGCCGACTTTACCGTGCTGCCCAGCCGCATCGTCGCCCAGGAATGCATCGCCATCCTCACTGCGCCACTGCTCGCCCGCTTTCTGGAACGCTTGCACAAGCTCGAAGAAACCCGCTGCCAGCACCTGGTGGAACGCCTGCATGCGGAATGCGGCGGCAGAACGCCGGCTGTCTGGGACATCCGCCTTAACGCGGCCGAAGCACCTGCCGCCTGGCAGACACTGATGCACAACGGAGGAATGCGGCTTGGCGACATCCTGCCCGACGGCGCCGACCGCAGCCGCCGCCAGCCAGCCGTGCCGCTACTCGTCGAGCGTAACCCCGACTGCTACCTGCTGCCTGACGACGATTTCCTGCTCCAGGCAGGTGATCAACTGCTCATGGCCAGCACGCTTCCAGCCCAGCGCGACCTCGAACTGACCTTGAAAAACGCCAACGAACTTGAGTACGTACTGACCGGCCATGAAAACTCCGGCAGCCTGCTCGCTCGCCTGCTGGCGCCCAAACAGTCGGCTATCGCACACCCCGGGGATGCCCGATAACCAACCAGGGTGCTGCTACGGTCAACTCGACAAACCAGCCATTTTTGGTAACCACGTCGCCAGCCAGGGCAAAGCCGAAATGATCAGCGCCCCGATGAACATGGCGAACACCGCCGGCAACACGGCTGCGGCGACGTAGCGGATCGGCTTGCCGAACATCGCCGAGGCAAAATAGATGTTCATACCGGCCGGCGGGCAAAGGAAACCCATTTCGATATTGGCCAGGAAAATCACGCCAAAGTGCACCGGATCAACCCCGTAGGCAAGGGCAACGGGCAAGAGTAGCGGGACGAGGACGACGATGGCGGCGTAGATTTCCATCAAGGCGCCGGCCAGCAACAGAAAGACGTTGAGCGCGATCAGGAACGCGAATTTGTTGGGCAGCACCGACTGCACCCACTCGATGGCAGCGTCGGGAATGCCGGCGTCGACGAGGTAGTTGGTCAGGCCGAGCGCCATGCCGAGGATGAGCATGATGCCGCCGATGACTTCGGCGCAATCGACCAGGGTCTTGCGGAAGCGCGACCAGTCCAGCTCTCGATGTGCGACGGACTGCGTGAGCAGCGCGTAGATGGCCGTCAGCGCGGCGCTCTCGGTTGGCGTCGCGATGCCGCTGACCAGCGAGCCGATGGCGACAACGGGCGCCAGCAGCTCCCATTTGGCGACCCACAGGGCGCTGCCGAGGCTTTTCGTTTTTGGGTCATTTTTCCGGTTGACCGTGGGAATGCCGGTCGAGACCGCAACGATGCCGCCCCGCCGTAAATAGCCACCGACCAGTAGCAGGCAGGCGACCATGAGCACCGCCGGCAGGACGCCGGCGAGGAACATGGTGTTGATCGGCACGCGGGCGATGATGGCGTACATGATCAGCGGCACCGACGGCGCCAGCAGCACGCCGAGGGCGCTGGCGCTGGTCACCAGGCTGATGCCGCGCTGTTCGGGGAAGCCGGCCTTGGTCAGCAGCGGCAGCAGCAAGCCGCCGAGCGCCAGAATGGTGACGCCGCTGCCGCCGGTGAAGGCGGTGAAAAATGAGCAGAGCACCGCCGCGGCAATCGCCGTGCCGGTGACACCGCTGCCGAAGGCGGCCGTGAATACCTCACCGAGCCGGGCCGCGGCGCCGGTTCGGGCGAAGATCAGGCCGGCCAGCGTGAACAAGGGCAGTGCCGGCAGCGAGGGGTTGACCGTGATCTGGTAGTGGCTGAGCGGCACCGAGGCCAGCGGCTGGCCTTCGCTCCAGAACAGCGCCAGGGCCAGCCCGCCGAGCACGGCGAAGATCGGTGCGCCGCAGAACAGAATCAGCGTCAGCCAGAGAGCGAAGGGCCAGATCGGCAAGGTGCTGCCGTCGAAATGCTGGGCGAATGCGTAGCCGGCAGCCGGCAGAGCCAGCGCCAGGGCAACGCGGCCAGCCAGACTCGGCGTGATGCGCGAGGCGAGCTTGAGGCCGATCAGACCGAAGCCCAGCGGCATGGCGATTTCGAACATCCAGCCGGCGACACCGTAGGCGATGTCGCGTGGCATGTCCATTTCGCTCGCAACGAAAGTCCAGCTTGCTTGCGCCAGCATGCCGCAGAGCACGGCGGCGCTGGCCTTGCCGAAAACCACCGCGCTATTGCGGACGAGCGGATTGGCCGAAGCGGTGAAGCCGGCGCCCAGCGCGCTCAAATGCAGCCCGCGCTCGGCAAGCAGCGCTCCGAACATGGCGAGCAGCAAGCCGCAGTGCTGGACGAGCACCGGCGCGTTGTCGATGCCCGAGCCGAACAGCGGGCGCAGGACAATTTCGAGCAGCGGTACGAGCAGCATGACGAGCAGCGCACCACCGGCGATCAGCGCATCGAATTCACCGAGACGGCGCAAGGGATTCATCCTTTTCAGCTCCGGACCGCCCTACTTCTTACCGGCACGAAAAGCTTTGAGCAGCCCAACCACTTCGTCAAACTGCTCGACCGGCACGAGCTTGCCGCGGATGCTAGGGTAGAGGCCGTCGGCCAGCGCATTCCATTCTTTCATTTGTTCGGCATTTGGCTTGTTGACCGTAAGACCCCGCTTTTTCATCGCGTCGACCGCCTCATCGACCTCCTGCCGTGCCTTGGCGCGCAACTGGACGCCGGCCTTGGCGCCAGCTTCGCGGACGATGGCCTGGCCTTCCGGCGTCAGTTCGTCCCAGGCCTTTTTGGTGATGATCAGGGCGCCAACAATTGGCGACCAGTTCATGTCCAGCATGTTGTTGGCCGTCGTGTAGATCTGCGTCGCCAGCGCGAAATAGGGCGTCGACGGCACGGCGTTGATCATCCCGGTCTGGATGGCCGGCAGGATGTCGGCCGTTTCCAGCGGCACCGGCGTGTAGCCGAGGTTCTTCATGATCTCCTGCTGGTCAGCCTCGGCGCCCCAGGCGAAGAACTTCATGCCCTTGAAATCGTTCGGCGCGAAGGCCGGCGTCTTGCTGAAAAAGCGCACCCAGCCGGCGTCGCCCCAAGCGAGCACGACAAAGCCCTTTTCGAGGAACTTCTTTTCCATGGCCGGGCGCATCTTTTCGCGCACGTAATCGACCTCTTCCCAGCTCTTGAACATCATCGGCATGTTCTGCAGCGCGGCAATCGACGGCTCGATCTCGCGCAGTCCGACGACAGAGAGCAGCCCACCCTGCAACTGGCCGATCCGCATGCGGCGCACCATGTCCGTCTCGCCACCCTGGCTGCCGTCCGGATAAACGAGATACTTGCCCTGGCCGCCCTGCGCCGTGCGCCAGGCTTCACCGAGCTCCATCAGCTGGCGGTGGTAGAGCGAATTCTTCGAAGCCAGCGTGCCGATGCGCAACTGCTTGTCGGCGGCGTAGGCGTTCAGGGCAAGCACGGTGCCGAGCAGGAGCGCAGCCAGTCTGGTTTTCATTATTCTCTCCGGGGATTCTTATCGTTCAAAACAGGTCGGGTGCCTGTTCAAGCAGCCATGCCGCACGCCGGCGCATGACTTCGTTTTGCAGGGCTTGCGGGCTGTCCGGCGCATCCTTGATGGCCACGGCCTGCTTGAGCAGCGACTCGAACAAGGCACGATCCCCGGCCGGCTGGGCGTAGCCCTCTGCCTTGCCGACCAGCGCCCCGGCACTATTGCCGCCACCTTGGGCGATAGCCTGGTCGTACCAGACCAGCGCCTGCGCCTGGCTACCGCCCGGCCGCGATGCCTCGAAAGTCGCCAGCAATCCGGTCAACGCCCCCTGCCCCCAGGCTGGGTCAGTCTGCCAGGCCAGTTGCGTCAGGCGCACGGCCTGCGGCAGATCGGCCACTACGTCCGGATCATCCTTCGACAACGAAATCCAGCCGCCCCAGGAGGCCGCCGCCCAGTAGGCGAGGCCAACCTGAGCCGGTGACAGCTTCGGCTGGTCGGCCACTAGCGGGGCGTTGAGCGAACTGGCGAAACCGGGCGTTTCTTTCTCCAGTGCCGCCATCGCATGCCGATGCGCCCGGCGATACAGCTGCGCGGCACGGCGGCGCAGGCGCTCGGCCGCCTTGGCATCCTTCGCCTCGATGCGGTCTGCCTCGAAAGCGACAAAAGCGTAGGCGTACTGCGTGAAACCACCGGCCACCGACTCGGCCAGACCACGATGCCCCGGGTCGCTGCGCAAAACGGATTCGGATAATTTCAGGTAAAAGGCGCTGGCCTCACGAGCCAGATCGAGATCGCTTTCGCTGGTTTGCCCTTGCGCCGCAAGTTCGTCGGCGATGCTGCCGACCACCATCTGGCGCGGCGAGCAGGCTGTCAGCAATGACGCGAGCAAGAACACAACGAAGGCCGGAAAAGTGCTGCGCCAGAGCGTGAACAATTGAATTTCGCTTGTAACAATAGGGTGGCACGCACACTAGCCAGCCGATGTTACATGGGGATGACAGCGGGCTTGCGCGACAATCCGGCGCCCCCCGCCAACAGGCACTAAAATGAGGGCCCGTCCTCCATCCGTGATGTCGCCATGACCTACGCCGCCCCCCGCTTCGAAGCGAAAATCTGCCCTCCTGAACAGTTGACCGCAAGAGTGGCCCAGCTTGCCCGCCCACTGGTCTTCACCAACGGCTGTTTTGACATTCTGCACCGCGGCCATGTCACCTATCTGGCGCAGGCCGCCGCGCTGGGCACCAGCATGGTAGTGGCGCTCAACACCGATGCCTCGGTAAAACGTCAGGGCAAGGGGGATGATCGACCGGTCAATCTGCTCGAAGACCGGCTGGCCGTGATGGCTGCGCTCGAATGCGTCGCGCTGGTGACGTGGTTCGACGAAGACACCCCGATCCAGCGCATCCTCGAATGCCGGCCCGATATTCTCGTCAAGGGCGGTGACTGGCCGGTAGACAAGATAGTCGGCTGTACCGAAGTGCGCGGCTGGGGTGGAACGGTGCATTCCATTCCGTTCATTCACCAGAAATCCACGACGGCATTGCTGGAGAAGATCCGGCGACTTTGACAAGCCGCCGAGCAAGACAACCACCCCGCTGAGGCGTCTTCCTCACGCCCGAACATTGACGCTGGATGCGTCAAGTATGGGATCGCAGCACGCTCTCCCGCCTTTAATGAAGCGGCGGCAACATTGAGGCTTAGCCCCCGAGTGCCGCCTTGAGCGAGTGAACCTCTTCTTCTGACTCTTCGATGATCTCGGCCAGGGCGTCGGCATCGAAAAGCGTGTCGAGAATCGACGTGTCGATCTCGCCGTCCAGCTCCTTCTCACGCCAGCTCGCGGTGCGGTTGGCAATCTTGTTGGCGATGAAAAGCACGTTGGACAGGTTGTCGATCGCCGCTATTTCCCGGTCGGTTTCGTGATCCCTGACCGCTTCGAGTAC
Source organism: Dechloromonas sp. (assembly GCA_016790815.1). Classification (GTDB taxonomy): domain Bacteria; phylum Pseudomonadota; class Gammaproteobacteria; order Burkholderiales; family Rhodocyclaceae; genus Azonexus. The sequence continues at coordinate 7,190 of JAEUOG010000038.1, read as the reverse complement.
CGATTCCGGCAAGCCCATGGCTGACAGCAGAGCGTGACCGATATTGTCGTGCCAGCCGACCAGCAGGCCATGCAACTCGACCTTGTCGTTAGCCAGCTCCGGGAAGTTGGCAGCGCGCGACATGAGATAGAAAACGCCGAGGTCGTGCACGAGGCCTGCGAACATTGCCTCGTCGCCATTGATACGCGCCTTCTTGCGAGCCAGCACGCGGCACAGCGCGGCAACATGCGAGGTGTGCTCCCACAGACGGTGGGAAATATCCTCGAAAGGCTGCATCTGCTTCGATTTGAGCAACTGTTCCATGGCGACGGCAAACGACACGGTACGCACCGCTTCCATGCCGACCCGGATAATCGCGCTCTTGACGTCGGCCACTTCGCGACCACTCGGGTTCATCGCCACCGAGTTGGCCATGCGGATGATCTTGGCGCTCATCAGCGGCTCGGCTCCGACCAGCTTGGCCAGTTGCTCGACGCTCAGATTCGGATCCTTCAGCGCTGCACGCACCTGAAAGGTGATGTCGAGGAAGGTCGGAAAAGTAATTTCACTGCCGGAAAGATCCCGGGCGATATCCTCAAGAATCTTGAAGGTGACTGAGCTGGCCATGCAGATTTACCTCTGGGCGAAAAATGAAGTGCGCCGCGAAACGGAGCGGCGCCAGTAATGCCATTCTTAAAACGGGATGTCGTCGCCCAGGTCGTCAAATGACGGCTTCGGCTTGGCCTTGGCGGGTGCCGGCGCGTAATCGGTCGGCTCGCTGTCGTAACCGCCGCCACCGGCTGGGGCGCCCATGCCCTGGCGCGAACCGAGCATTTTCATTTCGTCGCCGCGAATTTCCGTCGTGTAGCGCTCCTGGCCATCTTTATCCGTCCATTTGCGGGTCCGGATGCTGCCTTCGACATAAACCTGCGAGCCTTTCTTCAGATACTGGCCGCAGATCTCAGCCAGCTTGCCGAAGAAGGAAATGCGGTGCCACTCGGTCAGTTCCTTCTTTTCGCCGGTTGCCTTGTCCTTCCAGTTTTCGCTGGTTGCCACCGTGATATTGCACATCGCTTCGCCGCTCGCCGTGTAACGAACCTCCGGGTCCTTGCCCAGATTGCCGACGATGATTGCCTTGTTAACCGATGCCATAAATTGTCCCCTAAACAGTTTGTGTCGCAGCAGCAGTCACGCGCCGTTGCGGAAAATTCATTGAGTTCGCCACTACCAGCCAGACCAGAACCAGACCGGTGCATGCGGCAAAAACGACATTATCGCCGAAATTCTGGGCGACGTAGCCACCTACGGCGCCGCCAACAAACAGCCCCATCGCCTGCGTCGTGTTGTACACACCGAGCGCCGCACCCTTGGCTGAAGGCGGGGCTGTGCGCGAAACCAGCGACGGCAGCGTCGCTTCGAGTACGTTGAAGGCAATGAAAAAAAGTACCAGCCACAGGGCCAGCGCCCACAGGCTCTGGCTGTAGAGGAGCAGGCCTGACTGGACAACGACGAGCAACGCGACGGCCGCCAGGAAAATCGGGCGCATCTTGTCCTTGCGCTCAGCGGCGATGATGGCCGGGACCATGATGGCAAATGAAAGCAGCACGGCCGGCAGGTATACCTTCCAGTGCGCAGCCGCTTCGAGGCCTCCGTGATTGACCAGTGCATGCGGCAGGACGACGAACATGGCCATCTGCACAGCGTGCAGCACGAAGATGCCGAGATTCAGGCGGATCAGGTCCGGGTCCATGACCACGCGACGTAACGGCAGCTTTTCATGGCCATGCGGCGGTGGGGCCGGCGGTACGCCCTTGAGCAGCAGGATGATGGCGGCCAGCGCCAGCACGCCGGTCATGATGAACAGGCCGGCCATGCCGATCCAGCCGTAGAGGATTGGTGCACCGACCAGCGACAGCGCAAAGACAAGGCCGATTGAGGAGCCAATCATGGCCATCACCTTGGTCCTGTGCTCCTCACGGGTCAGGTCGGCGGCCAGCGCCGTCACAGCGGCCGAGATGGCTCCGGCACCCTGCAACACGCGACCGATGATGACCCACGTCATGTCCGGGGCCCAGGCGGCGACGAAGCTGCCAAACGCAAAAATCAGCAGGCCAACGACGATAACCTGCTTGCGACCGAAAATATCGGAGGCGATACCATAGGGAATCTGGAAGAATGCCTGTGTCAGGCCATAGGCGCCGAGCGCGAAACCGACCAGCGCCAGGTCGTCACCGCCGGGCAAGGTTTTCGCATAGACCGAGAAGACTGGCAGGATGAGAAAAAGCCCGAGCATGCGCAGGGCGAAAATGGAGGCAAGGGAGGCGCCGGCGCGGCGTTCCTCGGGGCTCATACGATCGGTTGGGGGGGCCATTGTCGTTGGGTATTGTTGCATCGCAGCGAGGCAGCAATATTAGCAGGTTTGGGCTTGGCACCGTGGCGAGCTGAGCACTTCTGCGGTCAACCCAAAAAAACCGCCCGAATTGCACGCTGTACGCAATCTGAATCAGGCTGACCTTGGCCACACTAACGGTGCCAGCCTCAAAGGCCGCGGCTACCCTGGCAGGCTGGAAAGCTGGTACAGCCCCAACCGACCTGGACCATCGTGCTGTCCTCACGCTTCGTGCGCGGCATCATCGCCTTGCCACACGTCGGACACGCAGGGGGCGCAGGGTCGTGGCGGCGCCGCGAAAACATGGGTGAAATGGTCGGCTCGCCGACCCCCAAGGGCGCCGACACAGAGCCGAGCAGGCGACGCAAGGATTCAGCAGGGACAACGCGAATCGAACGACCCAGTGCCATTTTTCTCGCTTCATCGGTAAATTTTCCCGACGTCACGACAAATCCGCCGACCGCCCGTTCGGCGCTGATGACCGCATACAGCTCACGTACGGCGCGAACATCAATCGTAGGCTCCCTCCAGCGCCGACACTGCACGAGGTAGCGATCGCGTCCCATGAACAACTCAAGATCGACACTGGCAGGATGCGAGGACTTTTTTCGCTCGACAACCAGATAGCCTTCGCGCCGAAAAGCCTCGGCCACCAGTTTTTCGATGCCCCGAACGCTTAGATGCGCCAACGCATCCAAAGGCGAGTCACTCACCTGATCAACCGGTTGCTCATCCTGTTGGCGGGCGCGAAAAAAGGACCGCAGGACAACCAGCAACAGCAAGCCGGGTATGACAAATTGCAACACCCGGCCCAAACCGCTGCCGCCCCCGCCATCCATCCCGGCCCAGACGCTCAGGTCGTGCAGCCCCCAGTACGCAACAAGCGCCAGCAGCCCCCACAGTTGCCAGGGAAGACTCGTCGTCAGGCCGATCACATCCACAAGCGAAGACCTCACTTTTGGCGCCACAAATGCCCCATGAATAATATTTTCGCCCATTCTGATTGCAAGTCCGTCAGACAACAAGATGCTTGCACCCACCCCAGGCCATCGGCGCTGGAAATGGCGCGACTGCGCCACCTTAGCGATGGCGACATTGGAATCCAGCCCTTTCCCACACAAAGGTTTGAGCACACCATCGTCATTTTTTGACGATATACTCCGGCACATCATTTAATAGCCGAATTCAACAGCATGAAACTGATCCACCGACTGACGATGCTCCTCGCCACCACCACACCGGGGCTGCTCTTCGCAGCAGTGACCACGCCCAGCCTGCTGGTTCCCGCCTATTTCTACCCGTCTGGCAGCGGCGCTACGGACTGGGAGCGGCTAAGTGCGGCCGCCAGCAAGGTCTCGATCACGGCAATCATCAACCCGGACTCCGGCGCTGGCAGTAGCTTCGATCCCGTCTATGGCTCGGCAGTCAGCAGCTTCAAGTCAGCGGGAGGCACCGTACTCGGATACGTCAGTACCGATTCGGGCAACCGTGGTCTGCCGTTGGTTCAGGCCGACATCGACAACTACATCGCCTGGTATCCGATCGACGGACTGTTTATCGACCAGGCAAGCACTGGCGCTGCAGAGCTCCCCTACTACCAGCAGTTGGCAAACTACGCTCACGGGAAAAACATTCCCCTCTCGCTGATGGCCAACCCCGGCACGGTCACGATTGAAGACTACGTCAAGGTATTCGACAGCGTGGTCATCTACGAAGACCCGGCCTCCAACCTGTCGGCCTACACTCCACCGGCCTACATAGCAAACTACAGCGCCGACCATTTCGCCATGCTGGTCATTGATGGCAACGAAAACGTCATGAAACAGCAGGTCTCCTTCGCCGCCAGCAACAATCTCGGCTACATCTACGTCAATGACCGCAGTGTGGCTAGTGACGAGTGGAACGGGCTGCCGGCCTATTGGGAAGCCCAGGTTTCCGCCATTCAAGCTATCGGCGTGGTGCCGGAACCGGCGCCTTGGACCATGATGCTGGCCGGGCTTGGCCTGATCTCCGTGGCAGCGCGGCAACGGAAGGCGAGCTGAATAGTCGAGCTATCCGCTCACCACACTAAGCCGGGCGAGCCCGGCTTTTTTGCGTATAGTTTCCCCTTCCCCAACACCGAAAAAACAGCGATGGAATTCATCCGCATCCGCGGCGCGCGCACCCATAATTTAAAGAACATCAACCTCGATCTGCCGCGCAACCAGCTCATCGTGATCACCGGGCTGTCCGGCTCGGGCAAGTCGTCGCTAGCCTTCGACACGCTGTATGCCGAAGGCCAGCGCCGTTACGTCGAGTCGCTCTCGGCCTACGCCCGGCAGTTCCTGCAGCTCATGGAAAAGCCCGATGTCGACCTGATCGAAGGCCTGTCGCCCGCGATTTCCATCGAGCAGAAGGCGACTTCGCACAACCCGCGGTCGACCGTCGGCACCGTCACCGAAATCCACGATTACCTGCGCCTGCTCTTCGCCCGCGCCGGCACGCCGTACTGCCCCGACCACAACCTGCCGCTCGAAGCGCAGACGGTGTCGCAGATGGTCGATTCGGTCCTCGCCCTGCCGGCCGAAACCAAGCTGATGATCCTCGCCCCGGTCGTCGCCAACCGCAAGGGCGAGCAACTCGACCTCTTCGCCGAACTGCGTGCCCAGGGCTTTGCCCGCGTTCGCGTAGACGGCACGGTCTATGAAGTCGACGATGTGCCGAAGCTGGCCAAGACGCACAAGCACACCGTCGATGTCGTCGTCGACCGCCTCAAGGTGCGCGACGACATGCGCCAGCGCCTGGCCGAATCCTTCGAAACGGCGCTGCGCCATGCCGAAGGCCGGGCCATCGCGCTTGAAATGGACGATGGCAAGGAGCACATGTTCTCCGCCAAGTTCGCCTGCCCGGTCTGCTCCTACGCCTTGCAGGAACTCGAACCGCGCCTGTTTTCCTTCAACAACCCGATGGGCGCCTGCCCGAAGTGCGACGGGCTGGGCGTCATCCAGTTCTTCGACCCCAAGCGCGTCGTCACCAACCCGGCCGCCTCGCTGGCCAACGGCGCGATTCGCGGCTGGGACAAGAAAAACCAGTTCTACTTCCAGATCATCGAATCGATCGCCGACCACTACGGTTTCTCGGTCGATACGCCTTTCGAGCAACTGACCGATGCTCAGCGCCAGCTCATCCTCTACGGCTCCGGCAAGACCGAGATCAATTTCCGTTACCTCAACGAAAAGGGCACGCGCTTCGACCGCAGCCACAGCTTCGAGGGCATCATCCCCAACCTCGAGCGGCGTTACCGCGGCAGCGAGTCGAATGCCGTGCGCGAGGAATTGTCGAAATACGTCAGCAGTTCGGCCTGCCCGAGCTGCGCAGGCACCCGCCTGCGCACCGAGGCACGGCACGTCCGCGTCGGTGAAAAAACGCTGCACGACATCAGCCGCCTGCCGCTCGGCGAGGCGCGCAATTACTTCAACTGCCTGACCCTGGCCGGCAACAAGGCACAGGTCGCCGACAAGATTTTGAAAGAGATCACCGCCCGCCTGAGCTTCCTGATCAACGTCGGCCTCGACTACCTGTGCCTCGAACGCTCGGCCGAAACGCTATCCGGCGGCGAAGCGCAGCGCATCCGGCTGGCCTCGCAGATCGGCTCCGGGCTGACCGGCGTCATGTATGTCCTCGACGAACCCTCCATCGGCCTGCACCAGCGCGACAACGACCGGCTGCTGCAAACGCTCAAAAACCTGCGCGACATGGGCAACACGGTGCTGGTCGTCGAGCATGACGAAGATGCCATCCGCAGCGCCGATTACGTCGTCGACATCGGCCCCGGCGCCGGGGTGCATGGCGGCGCCATCGTCGCCCAGGGCACGCCGGCCGAAGTGACGGCCAACCCACTGTCGATGACCGGCGATTACCTGTCCGGCCGCAAATCGATTTCGGGCCCCAAATCGCGTCGACCGCAGGATCCGAACAAGCAGCTCAAGGTCGTCGGCGCCTACGGCAATAATTTGAAGGACGTCACGCTTGAGATTCCCGGGGGCCTGCTCACCTGCATCACCGGCGTTTCCGGTTCCGGCAAATCGACGCTCATCAACGACACGCTCTACGCTGCCGCCGCCAAACACCTCTACGGCTCGACGACCGATCCTGCGCCGTACAAGGAAATCGTCGGTCTTGAATTGTTCGACAAGGTCATCAACGTCGACCAGGCCCCCATCGGCCGCACGCCGCGCTCCAACCCAGCGACCTACACCGGCCTGCTGACACCCATCCGCGAACTGTTCGCCCAGGTGCCGGAATCGCGCGTGCGCGGCTACGGCCCCGGCCGCTTCAGCTTCAACGTCAAGGGCGGGCGCTGCGAAGCCTGCCAGGGCGACGGCATGATCAAGGTCGAAATGCACTTCCTGCCCGACATCTACGTGCCCTGCGACGTCTGCCACGGCAAGCGCTACAACCGCGAGACGCTGGAGATCAACTACAAGGGCAAGAACATCCACGACATCCTGCTGATGACGGTCGAGCAGGCGCGCGAGTTCTTCGATGCCGTGCCGGTCGTCGCCAGGAAGCTGCAGACGCTGGTCGATGTCGGCCTCAGCTACATCACGCTCGGCCAGAGCGCGACAACGCTCTCCGGCGGTGAGGCGCAACGGGTGAAGCTGGCGCTCGAACTATCGAAGCGTGATACCGGTCGCACCCTTTACATCCTCGACGAGCCGACCACCGGCCTGCACTTCCAGGACATCGAGTTGCTGCTGTCGGTGCTGCACCGTCTGGCCGACCACGGCAATACGGTGGTGGTGATCGAGCATAACCTCGACGTGATCAAGACCGCCGACTG
>JAEUOG010000033.1 GCA_016790815.1 Dechloromonas sp. | reverse complement strand
GAATTTCTTTTTCTTGAAGCTGCGCTCGCCGTCGAATTTCCGTTCGCCGCCGAAGCTGCCGCCCGGGCGGCCTTCGTCCTGGCGCAGGTTGATCGGCACGCCGCGGATGCGGGTGCGCTTCAGCGCATTGGCGGCTTCGGCCGGCATGCCGGCGGGCAGCTCGACGGTGCTCGACTCTTCGTAGAGGCCGATGCGGCCGATGAAGCGGCTTTCGATGCCGGCTTCGTTGGCGATGGCGCCGACGATGTCGCGCACTTCGACGCCATGCTCGCGACCCACGTCAATGCGGTAGCGCACCATGTCGCCGGCCGGTGCCGGACGCGGCGGACGCTCGCTGCGCGGCGGACGGTCTTCGAAACGCGGGCGCTCGCTGCGTTCGCCACGGTCTTCAAAGCGCGGACGCTCGCCGCGATCCTCGAAACGCGGCTTGCGCTGTTCGCGTTCGCCGAAGACGCCCGGGCGGCTGTCGCGCGGAGCCGGCGCCGGGCGCGGGTCTTCGCCGGCGATCTGCAGCGGCTTGCTTTCCTGGGCCATCATGGCCAGGGCGGCGGCGACTTCCTCGGCGCCGACATTCTGCTCCTCGGCGATCTGCGACACGATGTTGGCGAAGAAATCCAGGCCTTCGGCATTGAGTACCTCGGCGACCTTGGCCTTGAAATCGCCAACGCGCTTGTTGGTGACGTCGGCGCGGGACGGCAGGGTCAGCGGCGCGATCGGCTGCCGGGTGGCACGCTCGATGGTGCGCAGCATGCGGATTTCGCGCGGTGCGACGAACAGGATGGCGTTGCCGTTGCGACCGGCGCGGCCGGTGCGGCCGATACGGTGCACGTAGGCTTCGGTGTCGTACGGGATGTCGTAGTTGACGACGTGGCTGACGCGCGGCACGTCGATGCCGCGAGCGGCAACGTCGGTGGCGATGACGATGTCCAGCGCGCCGGACTTCAACTGCTCGATGACGCGTTCACGCATCTGCTGATTGAGGTCGCCGTTCAGGGCTGCGGCAGCGTAACCGCGGGCCGACAGCTTGTCGGCCAGTTCGACGGTGGCCGTCTTGGTGCGCACGAAGATGATGGCGGCGTCGAAGTCTTCTTCAACTTCGAGGATACGGGTCAGGGCGTCCAGCTTGTGCATGCCGGAAACCTGCCAGTACACCTGACGGATGGCGGCAACGGTGGCGGTCGCCGACTTGATCTTGATTTCGCGCGGCTCGACCAAATATTTCTGGGCGACGCGGCGGATCTGTTCGGGCATGGTGGCGGAGAACAGCGCGGTCTGGTGCTTTTCCGGGGTGCGTTCCAGAATCCACTCGACGTCGTCGATGAAGCCCATGCGCAGCATTTCGTCGGCTTCGTCGAGAACCATGGTCTTCAGGTTGTCGAGGTTGAGCGTCTTGCGCTCGAGGTGGTCCATGACGCGCCCCGGCGTGCCGACGATGACGTGGGCGCCGCGCGACAGTTGCTTGAGCTGGATGGTGTAGCTCTGGCCGCCGTAGATGGGCAGGACGTGGAAACCGGGCAGGTTCTTGGCGTAGCTTTGCAGCGCCTCGGCAACCTGGATGGCCAGTTCGCGGGTCGGCGTCAGGATCAGCGCCTGTGGCTTGGCGATCTTGACGTCGATCTGTTCCATGAGCGGCAACGCAAAAGCGGCGGTCTTGCCGGTGCCGGTCTGGGCCATGCCGATGAGGTCATGGCCATCGAGCAGCACGGGTATACATTGGGCCTGGATCGGTGACGGGGTTTCGTAGCCGATTTCGGTGAGGGTTTTGAGTAGGGTTTCGCTTAAGCCGAGATCGGCGAAGCTGTCGGGAGTAGACGACATAGATGCTGTTTCCTTTCATCGTCGCCATTCACATTGTTATAACCGGCGACGGATTGGCCCGATGGTCGGGCGGCCTGGGTGACCCCGACGCAGCCAGGTCGGGGAACGAGTCAATGGGGTGAATCCTGCACAAGAACCTACAAAACCGGGGGCTGCTCGGAATGACTGCGGGCGAAACATCAACGCATTGAACTGATTATTCTACCTTTTTTTTGCAAGGGCCGCCAGTTCATCAGCGCTGAAGCCCGCTGCAAGACGCGCCGATTCGTTCATTTTCCCCGGTGGCCATGGTGCCTGATAACGGTTTAGCAGGTCGCGATAAGTGCTTTCCGGTTCCAGCCCGCGTTCGGCGCACAGGTGGCGGTACCAGCGGTCGCCGAGGCCGACGTGGCCGATTTCGTCCCGCAAAATGATGTCGAGGATGCGGGCACTTTCGTGGTCGCCGACTTGTTCCAGTTTCATCTGGATGGGCGGCGTCGCATCCAGGCCGCGCGCTTCGAGCAGGCGCGGGACGAGCGCCATGCGGACGAGGGCGTCGTCGGTGGTTTTTTCGGCCATGTCCCACAGGCCGGCGTGGGCCGGGAAGTCGCCGTAGTCGTAGCCGAGAGATTGCAGGCGGCAGCGCAGCAGTTCGAAATGCTCGGCTTCTTCGGCCGCCACGCCGATCCAGTCGGCGTAGTAGGCTTCCGGCAGGCCACGGAAACGGGCAGCGTGGTCAAGGGCGAGGTTGATCGCCGAAAATTCAATGTGGACGATGGAATGGAGTAGCCGGGCGCGGCCTTCCAATGTGACCGGGCTGCGATTCGGTACATCTTTATGCGGCAGCAGTTCCGGCTTGGCCGGCCGACCGCAAACCAGCGTGACCGGCGTGCTGTCACAGCAATCCAGTTTGCCGGCCTGCCAGTCGGCGGCGATTGCCACGGTCAACCGGATTTTTGGGCCAATTTCGCAAACGGCCAGGGCTTCGGCGAGGCGGACGAAAAGCGATTCCATCAGGGGGCCGGGTTGGTGTAACGCAGGTGGATGGCGTCGATCTCGGCGAGGATTTCTGGCGACAGCGTCGTCTGCATGGCGGGCAGGGTTTCCTTCAACTGTTCCAGCGAGGAGGCGCCGATGATCGTGCTGGCGACGAACCAGCGCGAACGCGAAAAGCCGAGGGCCAGTTGGGTCGGCGTCAGGCCATGCTTTTGGGCGAGTTCAACATAGGCCTGAACGGCGGGAATGACGTTCGGCTTGGTGTAGCGCTGGCCGAAGGCCGGCCATTGGGTAATGCGGCCGGGTGCGTTCGGGTTGGCCAGATACTTGCCGGTCAGATGTCCGAAGGCGAGGGCTGAATAGACCAGCAACCCGACCTGCTGGCGATGGCACACCTCGGCCAGGCCGGTTTCGAAAGTCCGGTTGAGCAGACTGTAGGCGTTCTGTGTCGAGACGATGCGTGGCAAGCCGAGTTCATCTGCCAGCCGCGTGAATTCCATGATGCCCCAGGGGTGCTCGTTGGAGACACCAATGTGGCGGATCTTGCCTTCCTTGACCAGTTCGCCGAGTGCTTCGAGCTGTTCGCGGATCGGCGTGCCTTTCCGCTCCTTTTCAGGCTCGTATTGCCATTGCCCGAACATCGGCTGGTTGCGCTCGGGCCAGTGCAGTTGGTAGAGATCGACATAATCCGTCTGCAGGCGTTGCAGCGAGCCGTCGAGCGCGGCGCGAATATTGGCGCGATCCAGCGCCGGCGGACCATTGCGAATCCAGCCCAGATTGCGGCTGGGGCCGGCGACCTTGGTGGCGATCTGGATCCGGTCGCGTTGCTGGCGCTTCAGCCAGCGGCCGACGATGCTTTCAGAGGCGCCGCAGGTTTCGGCGCGCGGCGGCACGGCGTACATCTCGGCAGTGTCAATGAAGCCGATGCCGGCAGCCAGGGCAAAATCGAGCTGGGCATGGGCGTTGGCCTCACCGGTCTGCTCGCCGAAGGTCATCGTGCCGAGACAAACTTCGGGTACGACGAAGTTGCTGCGGCCGAGATTGCGGTCTTTGAACTGAGTCATGGGGAAAACTCCAAAATAGGGCGAAAATCAGGGTTGACCGCAGAGAACGCCATAAATCAGCACATGGCGGTTCAGTAGGCTATCGAAACCGGCTGGAACGATGGCCAGACGGTGGTCCTCCGGATTTGGACAATGATTGCAAACCCATTCGTGCGCGGCGGCATAGGCGGAATCGAAGCTCTCGAATAGCCCGCAAAGGGTCTCCGATCGCACCGGCAAAAATGCGCCGGTAACCCGATCAAGCAGCTTGTCGGTGTCGAGCATCTGAACCGCGTAGCCTCCCGGTATTCGGGGGAGCGGCAGTTCGTCAAGTGTGAAGCGGTCGCCAAACGCGTCGGCAGGAAGGATATGACTAGCCATGCGTTATTTTAGCGGGAAGCGCCCCGCACATTGCGCATGGGGCATTGGGTGGCGTTCGCCCGAGTGATAGAATTCCATAGTTGTAATAAAAACTTAACAGGACTGTCATGTTCGCTCGTCTGATGCCCAGGGAGGGCAAGTATTTCGAACTTTTCAACGCGCATGCGGATTTGATTGCGCAAGGTGGAAAGGCGTTGTCCAACATGATCGCGGCACTGGTCGATCATCCCGAGCGGGCGCCAGCCTTTGCCGAGGAAATTGACAACCTTGAGCGCCAGGCGGACGCCATTACGCACGATACGCTGTCGCAACTACACACGGCGTTCATTACCCCCTTTGATCGCGATGAAATTCATCAGCTGATCAGCGGCATGGACGATATTCTCGACGTCATGCAGGACGTTGCCGAGTCGATGTCGCTCTACGACATCACCCGTGTTCCGCCTGATGCCAAAGCGATGGCCATCGTTACCGAAAACTGCTGTGTCTGTGTGCAGTCGGTCATCAAGTTGATGCACAGCATGGATAACGCGCCGGCCATTCTCAAGTTCTGTCACGAAATCGATCAGCTTGAATCCGATGCGGATCGATCGTTGCGTACGGCCATGTCCAAGATCTTCCGCGAAGAGCCGGATGTGCGCGAGGTCGTCAAGCTCAAGGAAATCTACGAATTGCTCGAGTCGGTCACCGATCGCTGCAAGGATGTCGCAGGCACGATCGAAGCCATCGTCCTCGAAAACTCCTGAGCGGATGGCTCGGTATGGATACGCTCAATTTCAGTCTCGGGGTCCTGGTTACCCTGGTGATTGTCGCCTTGCTGTTCGATTTCATGAACGGTTTCCACGATGCGGCAAATTCGATCGCCACCATCGTTTCTACCCGCGTTCTTAAGCCCCATCACGCCGTCATCTGGGCTGCCGCATTCAATTTTCTGGCCTATTTTCTCTTCGAGCTGAAAGTGGCTTCAACCATCGGCAAAGGCACCATTGATCCGTCGATCGTCGATCATTACGTGGTTTTCGGTGCGCTGATCGGGGCCATCATCTGGAACATCATTACCTGGTATTACGGTATCCCATCATCGTCTTCGCACGCCCTGGTGGGGGGGCTGGTCGGCGCAGCGGTTGCCAAGGCTGGCTTTGACAGCCTGATTTCATCTGGCGTCCTCAAGATCGTTGCATTTATATTCGTAGCACCTTTCCTCGGCTTCATGATTGGCGGCACCCTGATGGTGATCGTTTCGTGGATCTGTCGAAACATGGCGCCACGCAAGGTAGACAAACACTTCCGCCGCCTCCAGCTGGTTTCCGCCGCAGCCTACAGTTTGGGCCATGGTGGCAATGATGCACAGAAAACGGTTGGCATCATCTGGATGTTGCTGATCGCAGCAGGGGCGTCGACGACAAGTGACCCGATCCCCGGCTGGGTTGTACTGTCCTGTTACACCGCGATGGGTCTCGGCACCATGTTTGGCGGCTGGCGCATTGTAAAAACCATGGGCAATCGCATTACCAAGCTCAATCAGGCGAGGGGTTTCTGTGCCAATTCGGGCGGTGCCATCACGCTATTTGTGGCGACGGCATTCGGCATCCCTGTTTCGACAACCCACACCATTACCGGCGCCATTGCCGGAGTAGGGTCAACCCGTGGCGCGCGTGCTGTGCGCTGGGGAGTTGCCGGCGGGATCGTCTGGGCGTGGATACTCACCATCCCTTGCAGTGCAGCCATGGCCGCGTTGGCTTGGTATATAGGCTCTATGGTGCTGTGATTGAAAAGCTTGCCATGTTTACACTCCTGCTGGCCATGCTGGCAGGGGTGGTGTGGATGGCGCCGGTATTGTGGGAACTGGCAGTGGCTGGGGTGGTCGGTGGTGTTTTCTGGATATTTTTCCGTATCCCGCCAAGTAACAATTAAGCTGGGATGTCCGGTACCAGCATTTCTTCCAGCTGGATAATCCGATCTTTCAGCAATAGCTTGCGCTTTTTCAGTCGGCGAATCAGCAAGTCTTCCGGAGGCGGGTTCTCGATCAGGTGTGAAATGACCTGATCAAGGTCACGGTGTTCCACTTGTAGTTCATGCAACTGAGCATGAATATCGCTGATCTCGGCCTCCGTCAGCGGATGAAGGGACATGTTCGACTCCTGATTGCTTCGGTTGTTTTGCTAGAATACATTGAACAGATCCATGGAGGAGAGAGACATGCAACACCACGTAATCGTGTCGTTCGGTAAGGATAGTGAATTCGAGTTCAAGTTTTCCAGCGGCGCGCCATCTGACGTTGCGCGGAAATGGTTTGACCACGAGTTCACCGTTCTGGAGTGTGATGTTGCAACCCCCACTGGCAAGATACTCGCAGTTGACCGCATTCTCAGTGTGGCCAGATACGCCGGAGCAGCGCGCTTTCGCGACCAGCATACTTGGGCTGATCAATTCGCCAAAAACACGGCTGCCTTGCTGGGTCGGGAGCTGATCCGTGTCGACGTCGAGCACTACAGTATCGGGTATTGATGAACAAGGCGTTCGTGCGGGAGAGTGATGATGACGACGAAGAAAACCTCTCGCCCTCATTGAAGCTCCCCCCGGGAACGCGCAACTACATTTCGCCAGCGGGCCATGCTCGGTTGAAAGATGAGCTCGAGCATCTGGTCAAGCGCGAGCGGCCGCATGTTGTAGAAGTCGTTGCTTGGGCTGCCTCGAATGGCGACCGCTCCGAAAATGGCGACTATATATATGGCAAGCGACGTCTGAGGGAAATCGATCGGCGTATCCGCTTCCTGACCAAGCGTATCGAATGCGCTGAAATCGTCGACCCCTTGTGTCACGGTGATAACGACCAAATTTTCTTTGGTGCCAGGGTAACTATTGCGGATGCCGGCGGCTCCGAGAATACCTACACCATAGTCGGTGTGGACGAGACTGATGTGGCTAGAGGCTACATTAGCTGGATTTCCCCGCTGGCAAGAGCGCTGATCAAGTCACGCGAGGGAGATTCCATTCGTTTTCAGAGTCCTGTGGGGATACGAGAGATAGAGGTGGTTGAAGTCAGGTATGAAGCAATTGACTGATTTCACTGCTGTCGAAGAATTGGTTTCTAGAGTGTGTGGACATTTGTAATTAATGGTCTGTTCACAAATGGATAATTGTGTTTACATCCTGTTTTTTGGGCTGAGGACGGGATGCCGAGATTGTTATTACGCGACGACCAATGGTTGCGAATCGAACCAATGCTGCATGGCAAAGCCGGGGATCG
>JAEUOG010000030.1 GCA_016790815.1 Dechloromonas sp. | reverse complement strand
CTGAAGAAATACTTGCGCTGACGAAACTGAATTGGAACAACACACAATTTGACGGTGGAGAGCCAATTACGATGCGAGTCGCTCAGCAAGTTGGCAAGGTACTGAAATACGTACCTGAGGGAGGCATCGTGCAGCCTAGGTTTAGCTTTTATATGTAACCACAAGAAAAGGGAGCGAAGCCGCTCCCTTTTTTGCGCTGCCCGACAGACTTAATTGTCTCCCGACAGACTTAATTGTTTCCTATCAAGGGAATCACCAGTTTGGTTCGCGCTCCGGGGTAGCCGTAATGCGGTGGATGCTGAGGTCTGCCCCCTCGTACTCTTCATCCTGATCCAGGCGCAAGCCCATCGTCGCCTTGAGCACGCCGTAGACAACCGTACCACCAATCAGGGCCACTGCAATAGCCATTCCAGTCATGATCAGTTGCGGCATAAAAGCAATGCCACCAGCTCCGCCAAGCGCCTTGCTGCCAAATATTCCTGCAGCGATACCGCCCCATGCACCACAAATGCCGTGCAGCGGCCAGACGCCAAGCACGTCATCGATTTTCCAGCGGTTTTGCACCAGCGTAAACATCACGACGAACAGGCCACCTGCGACTCCGCCCACCACCAGCGCACCGATCGGGTGCATCAGATCGGAGCCGGCACAGACTGCGACCAGTCCGGCCAGCGGTCCGTTGTGCAGGAAACCAGGGTCGTTCTTGCCAGCGACAAGCGCGACCAACGTGCCGCCGACCATCGCCATCAGCGAGTTCAGGGCAACCAGACCGGAAATTTTGTCCAGGGTCTGGGCGCTCATGACGTTGAAGCCGAACCAGCCGACAGTCAGGATCCAGGCACCGAGTGCGAGGAAGGGAATGGACGAGGGCGGATGAGCAGATATCCGGCCATCCTTGCTGTAGCGGCCATAGCGTGCACCAAGCAGCAGTACGGCCGGCAAGGCGATCCAGCCGCCCATGGCATGGACGACAACCGAGCCCGCAAAGTCATGGAACTCTTCACCGAAGGTTGCCTTGAGCCATGCCTGAATGCCGAAGGCCTGATTCCACGCAATGCCTTCGAAGAAGGGGTAGACGAAGCCGACCAGCATGAAGGTGGCAATCAACTGGGGGTTGAACTTGGCTCGCTCGGCGATACCGCCGGAAATGATCGCGGGAATCGCTGCAGCGAAGGTGAGCAGGAAAAAGAACTTGGTCAGCTCGAAGCCGTTCTTGTCCATGAGCGTCTCGACGCCGCTGAAGAAATTGACGCCGTAGGCGATGCTGTAGCCGACGAAAAAATATGCCACGGTCGACACGGCAAAGTCAGACAGAATCTTGACCAGCGCATTGACCTGATTTTTTTTGCGGACTGTGCCGACTTCCAGAAAGGCAAAGCCTGCGTGCATGGCCAGCACCATGATGGCGCCGAGCAGGATAAACAACACGTTGCTACCGGATTGAACCGTTTCCATGAATCACCCCAAAAACGAATAATGGGGAGCCAAAAAGCAAGCACCATTCCAGTGCGTCAATAGCGTTATAAATCAGTGCATTGCCCGCTAACACCCCAGGTTTATTGCACCATAACAGTGCAAGCAGCCGGGGATGCGCTCAAAAAAGGGGCGCTGATGGCTTACTTGGGCACAAGCTCGGGCGGCAACAGAACCCACAAGCGGCCGCTTTGTTTCATCCGCCCGGCCTGTTCGCCGGCCTCTTTGCCGAAGCCCCAGAAGAAATCGGCACGGACCGCCCCCTTGATCGCGCCACCGGTATCCTGCGCCATGACAAGCCGGTTCATGGTTGCGGACGAGTTCGGCCGCGTGGTCGCCAGAAACACCGGGGACCCGAGCGGTACCGAACGCGGATCGATGGCGATGCTGCGCTCGGCCGTCAGCGGCACCCCCAGGGCGCCGATGGGGCCATCCTGACTATTCGGCACTTCGCGGAAGAATACGTAGCTCGGATTGGTGTTGAGCATGTTGTCGAGGCGTGCCGGATTGGCCCGCGCCCAAGCCTGTATGCCCTGCATCGAGGCCTCTTCGAGCTTCAATTCCCCGCGCTCGACCAGCGCCTTGCCGATGGACTGATAGGGATGCCCGTTCTGGTCGCCATAGTTGAGGCGAACCACACTGCCATCCTGTAGCCGGACGCGGCCAGAGCCCTGAACCTGCAGAAAAAACAGCTCGACTGCGTCATCAACGTAGAGCAGTGTTTTGCCGGGCAACTTTTCGCCGCGGGCGACGATTTCAGCCCGCGACCAGTAGGGCACGACCTTGTTGCCCTCCAGCCGGCCGCGCACGCGCTTGTCCTTGAGTTCGGGAAAGATGGCCGACAGATCGATGGTCAGCAGATCATCCGGCACACCGCGCACCGGTTGCTCGAAGCCCTTGCTGCGCCACCGGCTGCCCTGCAGCAACGGCTCGTAGTAGCCGGTTATCATACCGCTCGTCGCGCCATCGCCATTGGCGACCGCGTAGGGCTTCAGGTGTTGTTCGAAGAAACGGCGCGGATCGTGGCCAGGCTTGCCATCGGCCGCCCGGGCCAGGTCGCAGACACGCTTCCAGCCATTGCCGTTCGGCCGGCTGGCGACGCCTCGGCACGAGAGCATGAAGGCCGGCCAGGCGGCAGCGACGTCATCGTTTGCCCAGCCCGGCAGATCGGCCCAGCCGGCCGGCTGGAACGAGCGGAAAAATGCCGGCGGCGTCACAGGAACCGGCACGGGTGTCGGCTGAGCCGGCGTTACCGTCTGGCAGGCAGCACAGGCTGGACACGGGGCGCAGGTCGCTGGCGCAACGCTGGGCGGCACGGTCGAACAGCCCGCCAGCAGCGTAACGAATAAAAGGGCTGCAGCTTGGATTTTTCGCATGGGTTTCGCTAGAGTTCGCAATTTGCCGCGAAGTATACCTGCCGCCATGTCAAATCCCCCGTCCCAGGAAAGCCTGCTTGCCCGCGTCGAGGCCGTTCTCGCACGCTTCGAAGCCACCCTGCCGCCGCTCCAGCCAGAGCCGGACTGGCATTCTGCGGTCGCATTCCGCTGGCGCAAGAGCAACGGCCGAGGTTGGCTGCAGGCGGTCCGCCACCCGCACCCGATCTGCCTCGCCGACCTTGAGAACATCGACGACCAGAAGGAGCGGATTACCGCCAACACGCGCCAGTTCGTTGCCGGCAAGACGGCCAACAACGTGCTGCTGACCGGCACGCGCGGCTGCGGCAAGTCCTCGCTGGTCAAGGCGGTGCTCAACGAGTATTCGGGAAAAGGGCTGCGCCTGATCGAGGTGGACAAAGAGGATTTGGTCGATCTGGCCGACATCGTCGATCTGATCGACGGTCGACCGGAAAAATTTATCATTTTCTGCGACGACCTTTCGTTCGAGGCCGGCGAAACGGCTTACAAGGCGCTGAAGTCCGTTCTCGATGGCTCGATCGCCGCGCCCCCCGACAACGTGCTGATCTACGCCACGTCGAACCGCCGACACCTGATGCCGGAGTACTTCTCGGAAAATCTTGAAACACATCGCGTCGATGACGAAATCCATCCCGGCGAAACCACCGAAGAGAAAATTTCGCTGTCCGAACGCTTCGGGCTGTGGATTTCCTTCTACCCGTTCAGCCAGGACGATTACCTGGCCATTGCCAACCACTGGGCTCGCCAGCTCGGCGTGGCCGACGACGTCATCGCAGCCTGCGAGCGCGAGGCCCTGAATTGGGCGTTGAGCCGCGGTTCGCGTTCGGGCCGCGTTGCCTGGCAATTTGCCCGCGATCTGGCCGGGCGCCAGAAAACGTTACGAAAGAAGAACAAGTGAGCAAGATCGTCGAAGTCGCCGCCGCCGTGATGCTGCGCGACCATGGCCGCGAATTCCTGCTCGCCCAGCGCCCGGAGGGCAAGGTTTACGCTGGCTACTGGGAATTCCCCGGCGGCAAGGTTGAACCCGGCGAAAGCGTTCGGGACGCATTGATCCGCGAATTGCAGGAGGAGCTCGGCATCACCGTCACCGATTGTTCGCCCTGGCTGACCCGCCAATTCACCTACCCGCACGCCACAGTGCGCCTCAACTTCTGGCGCGTCACGGCGTGGGAAGGCGAAATCGGCATCACGGCGCCGCTAGAACATGCTGCGGTCGACTGGCAAAAAACGGGGGAAACGGCCACGGTTTCGCCCATCCTGCCAGCCAACGATCCCATTCTGAAAGCCCTGTCCCTGCCAACGATGATGGCCATTACCAATGCCGAACACGAAGGCACCGAGCGCCAGCTTGAGCGGCTCGAAGAATCCCTGCAGGCCGGCCTGCGCCTGATCCAGGTACGTGACAAGGGTTGGCCACCCGCCCAGCGTCTGTGGTTCGCCGAAGCCGTTTGCCGACTGGCGCACAGCCATGGTGCGCTGGTTGTCATCAATGGCGATGAGAACATCGCCCGCAAGGTCGGCGCCGATGGCCTCCATCTATCCTCGGCCAGCCTTGCAAGCTGCACGCAGCGCCCTGATTTCGCGTGGGTCGGCGCCTCCTGCCATAACGGAGCGGAAATCGCCCGCGCCGGCGAACTCGGCTTCGACTACGCCCTGCTCGGGCCAGTCCTGCCAACGCCAACCCACCCCGAGAACGGCGGTCTCGGCTGGATTGAATTCGCCGGACAACTGGCCGGCAACACACTACCGGTCCTGGCCCTGGGTGGAATGAAGCCGGAGCTGTTGGCGGAAGCGCAGCGATACGGGGCGCATGGCATCGCGCTCATGCGTGGCTGGTAAACAGCGCCGTCTCATTTTTGGGCATTGTTTCCGGTTGACCGTGGGAGTCACCGGAAAAAGTTGATTCATCGCGTCGGCTGGTCCGGAAAATCAAGCCCGGGCGTACCAGCCTCTTCATCGCTGACCGCGCCGCCAATCCGGTACGAATCGCTGGCCCAGCAACCGAGATCGATCTGCTTGCAACGCTCGGAACAAAACGGGCGATTCGGATTCTCCGGCGCCCACAGGGCATCTTCCCCGCATTGCGGGCAACGGACCTTGCGTACCGCCATTAGAGCCAGTGAATTTTTTGAGCGCGCCCGAGCAACGTGCACAGGCGTGCACGATCAAGGTGCAAAGCACAGCCATAGCTTGGGCTATGGCGAGCATTTGCAACGCCGAGCGGGTTCGCCTGGGCGCGGGGAGCGGGAGTGAACAAGAATTTCACAGGCTCTTAAAGATTGCAGAAGGTCAGATCGAAGGGAACGTCGCGCTCACAGCCACGCGCCTTGATTTCACCGGCCGGCGGCTTGGTGAAACGGATGTTCAGGAAATACTTGTTGGCGCTGACTTCGGGTATTGCCTGTTCGTCGACGCTGACCGTGACGCGCACCATCTGTGCCGCAGAGCCGCCAAGATTCAGCTGGAACTGGCCATTGGTCGCCGTGTAGCTCTTCGGCCTGCCACTGGACCGCAGCAGACGCAGCACGATCGCCGCGGCATCGCGCAACGGCAACATCGGTTTGGTCCAGCCCTCCAGCGCACTACGACGGACATCGGCCGGGCGATGCAACCACCAGTGATAGGACGGCAGATCGAATTCGCAGACGCCGCCCGGAATGGCGGCCCGGCTCTTGATGCTCATGAGCCAGTCGTTCTCGCGCAGGTACTGTCCGATCTTGCCGGTCATGCCAAGCAGCGCGGCTGAGGACTGTTCGATTTCATAGAGCGCGCCGGACAGCGCCTCTTCGGAAATTTCGGGATTGTTGCGGAACGCAAGCAGCGTCTGGCGCTGTCGCTCGAGTTCCTGGATGAGGTCCATCTTGAGGTCGGCGCGGCCGGCAACCTCAAGTATTTCAAACAGGGAAATGAGTGCCGAATGGTGCTCGACAGCGCCATTTTCCTGCGAAAAATAGGCCGTTTTTTCGAACAAATCCTCCAGACGCAACAGCGTGCGGATACGTTCATTAAACGGGTATTCGTAGGTAATCACGCGGCCGGTGTCCGAGAAAACGGAAAATTTTGTTTATTCTGAGCCATTTGCATTCAAATCTCAACAGCCAGCTTTAAGTTTTACCGCTAACAGTGTCAGATAGTTTGAATGCAGCGCTTTGACCTGTCCGTAAATTTTTGTTCGATCTGCGTCATTGAGCACAACATCGTCCGCCACTGCCAAGCGTTGTTGACGCGTCGCTTGCGCCGTCATGATCGCCCGTACCTCTTCCGCAGAAAGGCCATTGCGTGCCATGACGCGCTCGATTTGCTGGTTTTCCGGGCAGTCGACCACGAGAATCCGGTCGCAGCGCTCGCGATAGGATCCTGATTCGACGAGGAGCGGGACGGCCAGAATGACGTAGGGTTCGGCTGCCGCATGGCAGCGATCGGCCGACTCCTGGCGGATAAGTGGATGCAGGATGCCTTCGAGGCGGGTTCTGACCGACGGGTCCGCAAAGGCCATTTGGCGCATCGCCGCCCTGTCCATCGCCCCATCCGCGGCCAGGATGTCGCGACCAAACTCAGCCGTCAGTGCCGGCATGGCGGCGCCGCCAGCAAGCGTCAGTTCGCGCGCTATCGCGTCGGTATCGACCAGCCCCGCCCCTAACTCGACGAACATGTCGGCTACGGTGCTCTTCCCGCTGCCGATTCCGCCGGTCAGGCCGACGACGTACTGACTCATTTGCAGGCCAAAGCCTCAGCCTTGGGCAAGGTCTGGCCGACGGCGCCCAGCAACAAGGTTTTTTCGCTGGCTGGCCCTCGCGCCTGCAGACTGACGAGATTTTCCTTGCCAGGTCTCGGGGCAACCTGTGCCGACCGGACACCTTTGGTCTTCAATTCAGCCAGTCGATCCTGCCCACCTTTTTCAGTGGAGAAGACGCCTAGCGAAATGGCGAAACGGTTCTGAGCGTCCTGCACGACAAAGAAATCAGTGACGCCCAACTCGCGCAGTTCAGCAGATTTTTTGTCAGCTTCACCCTTGTTGGGCAAGGGTGGCACGAACACCCACCAGCCATTGCCTTCCGATGCGATCAGTTTCCGCGTCACTTTGTAATCGCTGAAACGCTTTGCCAGCAACGACGAAAGGCGATCGGCTTCGGCCACGGGCAATGGCCGCCAACTCAGGCAGGCCGGTGTCCTGTCGGCCTTGGCCACCGGCTCCGGCTCAGGTGCAACCGGCTTGTCTGCCTCTGCCTTCTCAGGCACCGATGGTTCTTCCGCCGGCGCGATTTCCGGCGTAACCAACTCAGTCCTGACGGCCGGCGTTGCCGGCGCTTCGCCGCGGGACACGATGCGGATGCGGTCCGGCGCCACCTGTTGTTCTACCCGCCCGGCATCCGGATTGTCCGGTCGGCCAAAATAGCCGGCACCGAAGGCGTAAAACAGCAGGTTGGCAAGAACGAGCAGGAAGATGAAGACTTTCACCGAATCAGCCTACCTTGGGCAAATGCTTGAGCGATTCGGCAATGGCGGCTTCCGGATAATCGTAGTCCTCGAGCTTGCCGGAAAAGAATTTGTCGTAGGAGGCCATGTCGAAATGGCCGTGGCCGGTCAGGCTGAACAGAATGGTCCTGGCCTCGCCGGTAACCTTGCACTTGAGTGCTTCGTCGATAGCGGCACGAATGGCGTGGCAGGATTCCGGTGCCGGGATAATCCCTTCGGCGCGTGCAAACTGGACGCCGGCCTCGAAGGTCGCCACCTGCGGCACAGCCAGCGCTTCGATACTTCCTTCGTGCAGCAATTGCGAGACAAGCGGCGAATCACCGTGGTAACGGAGGCCGCCGGCGTGGATGCCGGGCGGCATGAAGTCGTGGCCGAGGGTGTACATCTTCATGATCGGTGTGTAGCCGGAGACGTCGCCGTAATCGTAGGCGTAGTGGCCCTTGGTCAGCGTCGGGCAGGAGGTCGGCTCGACGGCGACGCAGCGCAGGTTGGTGGCACGCTTGTCGCCGGCGGCCTTGTCGGCAAGGAAGGGGAAGGCAATGCCGCCGAAGCTGGAGCCACCGCCGCAAGGCCCGAAGATCACGTCGGGGTAGAGGCCGATCTTGTCGAACTGCTTCTTGGCTTCGAGGCCGATGACGGTCTGGTGCAACAGCACGTGGTTGAGCACCGAGCCTAGGGTGTAGCAGGTGCCGGCTTCGCCCGCTGCTTCCTCGACCGCTTCGGAAATCGCCAGGCCGAGCGAGCCCTGGTTGTTCGGGTCGGCGGCCAGCGCGGCGCGGCCGGCGTTGGTCAGATTGGTCGGACTGGCAAAGACGTCGGCACCCCAGGTCTGCATCATCGAACGGCGGAAAGGCTTCTGCTCATAGCTGACCTTGACCATGAAGACGCGCACCGGCAGACCGAACATCTGGCCGGCGAAGGCGATCGACGAGCCCCACTGGCCGGCGCCGGTTTCGGTCGTCAGGCGCTTGGTGCCGGCCAGCTTGTTGAAATAGGCTTGCGGGACGGCGGAGTTCGGCTTGTGCGAACCGGCCGGCGAAACACCTTCGTACTTGTAGAAAATCTTGGCCGGCGTACCGAGCATCTGTTCCAGACGCAGGGCACGGCAGAGCGGTGCCGGGCGCCACAGGGCGTAAATCTGGCGAACCTCTTCGGGAATGGCGATCCAGCGTTCGGCCGACATTTCCTGCTCGATGATAGGACCGGGGAAAATCGCACCCATCGCTTCCGGCGGAACCAGCTTGCCATCCGGACCCAGCGGCGGCGCCGGCGGATTGACCATGTCGGCAACCACGTTGTACCAGTGTGTGGGAATATCTTGTTGTTCTAGATTGATCCGAAGCGGCGTCACTATTCTCTCCCGGAAAGTGTTTTTCTTGAAGCAGGTAACTTACTCCAAAAGCATTCGCCGACCAAGGGTGAGCCTCGATTTTGGCCGTTTTTTCGGGTTGACCGCAGCATCCGTTGAAACAAGCAGTTAAAGTACCGCTCACTCACCATTTTTACGAACCTCCCTGCCTTGCCCGCCGCCAACACCGTCGCCCTGTTCAGCCATCCGGCATCCCCGTTAACCACGCCATGCAGCATTCAAGTCGCCGCCGCCATGACAGCCGGTGGCGGACTATCGCTGTCCTACCGAATCCGCTGCCTACCCGAGGCTATCCGCATCCCGGCGCCGCTGCCGTCCGGCCCGGCCGAGGGGTTGTGGCAGAACACGTGCTGTGAAGCCTTTGTGACGGAAGTTGGCGAAGGCTATCGAGAATTCAATTTCTCGCCCTCCGGCCAGTGGGCCGCCTACCGCTTCACCAGTTATCGTGAACGCGATGCCGCCTTCGCTGCAGACGCTGCGCCGCAAATCAGTTTCAACCTGCTAGCTGACGGTTTCGAGCTTCACGCCACGCTGCCTGCCGCCCTGCTGCCATCCGGCAAGGCGCCGCAACTCGGCCTCACCACCGTAATCGAAGCGGCTGCCGGCAACAAGAGCTACTGGGCGCTCGCCCACTGCGCCACCCAGCCCGATTTCCATCTCCGTCAGAGCTTTGCGCTGACACTGAACCAACCCGCACCATGACCCAGCCCATCCTCTTCGGCATCGACCGCCTGCTTGCCGACCCCGCCCTGCGCCGCCCACTGGCCGGCAGGCGCGCCGCCCTGCTCGCCCACCCCGCCTCTGTCACCGCCGAGTTGATCCACTCGCTCGACGCCCTGGCCGCGCTGCCCGACATCAGGCTGAGCGCCGCCTTCGGGCCCCAGCACGGCCTGCGTGGCGACAAGCAGGACAATATGATCGAGTCGCCCGACTTCCTCGATCCGCAACTCGGCATCCCGGTATTCAGCCTCTACGGCGAAGTGCGGCGGCCCACCGACACCATGATGGACACCTTCGACGTCCTGCTCGTCGATCTGCAGGATCTCGGCTGCCGCATCTACACCTTCATCACCACGCTGCGCTACGTGCTTGAAGCTGCGGCGAAACACGGCAAATCGGTGTGGGTTCTCGACCGCCCGAACCCGGCCGGCCGCCCCATCGAAGGGCTGACCCTGCGCGAGGGCTGGGAGAGCTTCGTCGGCGCCGGCGCCATGCCGATGCGCCACGGCCTGACCATGGGCGAACTGGGCCACTGGTTCATCGCCACGCTCAAGCTCGACGTCGATTACCGGGTGATCACGATGCAGGCCTGGCAGCCCGACGCCGCACCTGGCTACGGCTGGCCGCTCGGCGAACGGACCTGGATCAACCCCAGCCCGAACGCCCCCAACCTGTGGATGGCACGCGCCTACGCCGGTACCGTCATGCTGGAAGGTGCCACGCTTTCCGAAGGTCGCGGCACAACCCGACCGCTCGAGCTCTTCGGCGCACCAGACATTGACGCCCGCGCCGTTCTCGCCGAAATGCAGACCTTCGCACCGCACTGGCTCAATGGCTGCAAGCTGCGCGAATGCTGGTTCGAGCCAACCTTTCACAAGCACGCAGGCAAGCTCAATCACGGCATCCAGATCCATTGTGAAGGCCCCTACTATGACCATGCCGCCTTCAAGCCATGGCGCATCCAGGCGCTGGCCTTCAAGGCGATCCGGCGCCTCTACCCCGATTACCCGCTTTGGCGCGACTTCGCCTACGAATATGAACACGACCGCCTGGCCATCGACCTCATCAACGGCTCGCCACTATTGCGCGAGTGGGTCGACGATCCGGCCTCGCAGGCCGTAGACCTCGACAGTCAGGCCTGCTCCGACGAAGCAGCCTGGAAGGAGCAAAGCCTCGCATTTTTGTTGTACTGAAAAATGCCAGCGTCTCATACCCGATGGCTTAAAATGCCGGGTAGGATCACACGTCGCCAACATTGGTGCGCCGTCCAGTGACAACGTCAAGCGGAGTACGCGTGCGAAGCATCTGCCCTGTTCTGGTTAGACCATGGCTCAGCAGAGTCATGGCGACGGCATGCCTCGCACTCGGCCTTACCACGGCCAATGCCGAAGTCCTCACGCATGGCTTGAAGACGGAAGTTGCAGCCAGCACTGCTGTTGCCCCGCCGGCAGTGGCGCGATTCGCGGTCCTCACCGTCCGCGCAAAGGTGGAGACCGAAAAGCGCTGGCAGCCGTTGATCGACCACCTCAACCGGGCCAACCCCCAGCGCAAACTGGAACTGCTCGCATTGAACTACCCGGAGCTGGAGTCGGCCATCCGCGAGAAGCGGGTCGATTTCGCCCTCACCCAGCCCGGCCACTACATCATGCTGACCCGGCACGAAAGCCTGCCCTCGCCGCTGGCCTCGCTGATCGAAACGCACGACGGAAAACCGGTCTATTCCCTGAGCGGCACGATCCTGGTCCGCAGCGAACGTAAAGATATCCAGAACCTTGCCGACCTCGCCGGAAAACGCATCGCAACCATCACCAAGACCTCGCTCGCCAGCTATCAGGCTCAAGCCTACGAATTGCTGAAGCGCGGCATCAACCTCACCACAGACGCGACAATCATCGAAACCGGACAGCCGCAGGACAAGGTTGTCCAGCAACTGCTCGACGGGCAGGTCGATGCCGCCTTTGTCCGCGGCGGCCTGATCGAAGCCATGGCCCGCGAGCAGAAGCTGGATATCGGTCGCGTGCGGGTCCTCAACGCCCGCGACGACGGGTTTCCGCTAGCCCATTCGACCCCCCTCTACCCACAATGGGTGCTCGCTGCGATGCCCTGGACTGATGACGGTTTTGCTCGCCACCTGGCTGCCAGCATCCTTACCATCCCGCATGGCGGCGAGGTTGCCGCTGCCAGTGCCATTCATGGATTCAGCATTCCCGGCGACTATCGTCAAGTGGAAGAAGTGATGCAGCGTTTGCGGCTACCGCCCTTTGATGCCGCGCCCGACGTCACACTTGACGACATTGCGAACCACTATGGCTGGTACATCGGGATTGCTGGGATTGCCCTTGCTGGCGGCCTGATGCTGTTTACCCGCACCCTCGTCTTTTCCAACAGGCGCCTCAAATCGGAGCGCGCCAGGACAACAAAGGCCATGGCCGAGTTGTCGGCGACCGAAGCACGATTCCGTGCCATTTTCGAGAACGTCGACGCCCTGTCGATTCAAGGCTATCTGTCAGATGGTAGCGTTGCCTACTGGAACCATGCCTCGCAAACGCTGTACGGCTACACCACCGAGGAAGCCGTCGGCAAATCCCTGCTCGAGTTGATCATCCCGCCGGCGATGCACAACGATGTCCGCAATGCCGTGCACTGGATGTTCACCAACAAGACCGGCATTCCAGCCGGGCGCATGACGCTGCGCCACAAGGACGGCCATCCGGTTGAAGTGTATTCGACCCACACGGTGTTCGAGACCGCAGACCTCGGCACGATGATGTTCTGCCTGGACGTCGACCTGCGCGAACTGGCCAGTGCCGAGCAGGCGCTCATGGAAAGCGAGGCACGCCAGCGGATGATCCTCGAAACGCTGGGCGAGGGGGTTTTCGGCGCCGATATCGATGGGGTCTGCTCGTTCATAAACCCGGCTGGGCTTGCCATGCTCGGCTTTACCGAACCCGAAGTACTCGGGCGGAGCACGCACATCCTTTTCCACCATCACCACGCTGACGGCTCTATTTACCCGTTTGCGGAATGCCCGCTCCACCAGACGGTACGCGATGGCAAAACACGCCGGCAGGAAGATTTTTTCTGGCGCAAGAACGGCGATATGTTCCCGGTCCGGCTGACCGTCACGCCGACCCTGCATGACGGGCATGTCAGCGGGACGGTCGTTGCCTTTTCCGATATCAGCGAACTCCGCCGGGATGCGCTGGAACTGGAAAAACACCGCCAGAACCTTGAGAACCTGGTTCAACAGCGCACCGAACAGCTGGAGATCGCCCGCCAGGCAGCCGAGGCTTCGAGCCGCTCAAAGAGCGCCTTCCTGGCCAACATGAGCCATGAGATCCGGACGCCGCTCAATGCCGTGCTTGGCATGGTGCATCTGCTGCGTCGGGACAATCCGACGCAAAACCAGATCGACCGGCTCGACAAGATCGACTCGGCCTCCCAGCACCTGCTTGCCGTCCTCAACGACATTCTCGACATCTCCAAGATCGAGGCCGGCAAGCTGCAACTCGACGAGACCACGGTCGACATCAACAACATCCTCCGGCGGGTTGTTTCGGTGCTCGGCGAACGCGCTCGTGAAAAGGGGCTGCTACTGCGTACGGAGTCCGACGATTTCCGGTGGACGCTGATCGGCGACCCAACGCGAATAACCCAGTGCCTGATCAACTACACCGCGAATGCCATCAAGTTCACCGAAAACGGCACCGTCACGCTCAGGGCGCATCTGGTCTTGGAGGACAGCGATAAAGTCATGCTGCGTTTCGAAGTTGAAGACACTGGCATCGGCGTTGCTGAGGATTCCATCCCCAGGCTGTTCGGCATTTTCGAGCAGGCCGACGCCTCGACCACGCGCAAATTCGGGGGCACCGGCCTCGGTCTCGCCATTACCCGCCGCCTCGCTGAACTGATGGGTGGCGGCGTGGGCGTCAGCAGTCAGTTGGGCAAGGGCTCACGGTTCTGGTTCACCGCCTGCCTGAAACCCGGGGACGAGACCAAGGACAGCATTACCTCGACCCTCGCCGCTTTGCCACTGCAGGCCGTGCAGGAAACGCTGGCCGGCCGCCATGTGCTGATAGTCGAGGACGAACCGATCAACCGCGAGATCGCGCTCGAACTACTCAAGGAATTCGGCACTACGGCCGACACGGCGGAGGATGGCCGCCAAGCCCTTGAACTTCTGAAAACGCGCAGCTATGACCTCGTCCTGATGGACATGCAGATGCCGGAAATGGACGGCCTGGAAGCCACCCGACAGATTCGTGCCCAGTCGCAGCACCTTTTGCTGCCCATCATCGCGATGACGGCCAACGCCTTTGCCGAGGATCGCAAACGCTGCATGGACGCAGGCATGAACGACTTCATCGTCAAACCCGTTGAGCCTGACGAGCTCAAGATGCTGCTACTGCACTACCTCGCCACCTGACGACGAGCCGTGACGCGCTGCGCTGCCAGGACGCCGCGGTATTGCGCCTCTTCGAACAACGAAAACCCCGACAGGTCGGCGTGTGCCAGCGTAATGCACGGGCTTTCAAAATTGGCCAGTTTCTCGCGTTGACCGTGGAAGAGGCTGCCCGGCACCGGGCGGCGCATGGCGTGACCGTTGCGAAAGACATCAAGGCGCGTCGTCAGCTTGCGGATATCTGGGTGTACCCGTTCGAGTTCGGCCAGGATGCCTTCGGCCCACGCTTCGCGCGGCGTCTCCATGAGCAGGCGCCGCCCCTCGGCCGGCGTCACGTCGTGCAGCGCACGGTAATAGGTCAACACCGTGCCGCGCTGGTGGCGGCGGATCAACTGATGGGTAGCAGTCACGTAACCGAGGCCAGGGCTGTCGTAGAGCACGTTGTCCCACGCAGCTGGCGCGCCGTGGCGCTCTTCCGGCAAATCCGACAGATGCAGGTTGGCCGTCAACCAGGGTGCGTAATCGCCGGCCTGTGCCGCTGCCTTCAATTCGCCGGGCATCTCTGGCCAGACGCGCGACAGCACGAAGGCCGGTGCAGCCCAGATCAGTTGCCTGGCTTCGAAGCGCACCGTTTTGGCCCCGAAAAGCACGTCGACCGTAACACCCGGCTTTCCCTCCGCCATGCGCCAGACCAGCGCCCCGCTCAGCACACGGTCACCGGCCTTTTGGGCCAGCCCGCGCGCCAGCCAGGCGTTGCCCTCGGGGGCCGTCAGCACCGTGTCGCTCGAGGCATTGGCCGCCTCGCCGTTGCGGCAGGCGAAGTAATGCAAGCCTGCCCAGGCCGACACCTGATCGTGCGCCATGCCGTAATCGTCGCGACAGGCGTAGTTGGCCAGCCAATGCACGGTTAACGCCGTGAATCCATTGTCAGTCAGCCACTGGGCAAAGGAAATCCGGTCGAGCGCCAGCCATTCGGGGTCACGACTGGCGAGCGCCATCGGGATGGCAAACACCCGGCGCCCGTCACGCCCCCTGGCCCGCTTGAGCTCCTCCATCCGTTCATGAAAGCGCTTTAGCTGCGCCAGCTCCGCCGCATCGATGCCCCGTTGCGGCAGCAGGCCCTCGTCCCACAGGCCGTTCCGATAAACCCGCTCCTGCGGCGTCGCACACAGATAACGCTCGTCGTAGGTTGGCTTGAGCGCCATCGGATCGCCCTGCAAAACGCCAAGTTCAGCCAGCAGCTCGCGGACATGCACCGCCTCGTCGCCAGGCAGCGGCAAATAGTGCGCGCCCCACGGGTAGGCGACGAGCGGCGACTGCCCGGCCCGCGAGTTACCGCCGGCCTCGCTCTCCATTTCCAGCACCAGAAAGTCGTCCACCGCAGCATTTGCCAGTTTCCAGGCTGCCGACAGACCGGAAATACCGCCGCCGACAATCAGCACACCGGTTTTCCGCACTTCGGAAGGTGCAGGAAAATTACCATCGCGCAGCCGGTGGCCAAGCGTGTGATTCATGCCGAGCAAGTCGCCGGGCGGCAAGGGCGGCTTTCCAGCCGGGGCACAACCAACGAGGGCTGCAGCCCCCACGGTACAGAGAAATTCGCGCCGGCTGAACCCAAGCTCGGCACAGCCTCCAGCCTTCTGTTTCGTCGTGTTAGTCAAGCTTCCGCAGCGACAGGCTGACGGACAGTTGGGCGCCGAGCCAGCCGAGGACAGCGCCGAGCGTTGCCAGTCCAAGCGTTTCACCGATACCCGGCGGGCGCAGGCTGAAGTTACCGCCGTAGAGCGCAGCCAGTTCACCAACCGGCCCGGCCAGCAGACGCAGGGCCGCAAACACCAGCGCGGCAGCGAGCAGGCCACCGAGCGCACCCTGCAAGGCGCCAAAATAATAGAATGGCCGGCGGATGAAGCCGTCGGTCGCACCGATCATGCGCGCCACCTCGATCTCGGCCGATTGCGCCATGACCTGCAGGCGGATGGTGTTGAAAGTCACCGCCACCAGCCCGGCGCCAAACAGCCCGGCCAGCATCCACAGCGCCAGCTTGCCGAGGCGCAGGAAGGCATCAAAACGCTTGACCCAGGCCGAATCGAGCTGGACATGGGCAACCTTGGGCCAGCCGGCGATCTCCTTGCGCAGGATTTCCAGCGCCTCCGGCTCGGTGTTGGCAGGATCGATGATGAAGGCGTCGGGTAGCGGGTTGCGCGGCAGGCTGGCAACGATTTCGGCCATGCCTTCGCTGCTCTGCATGCGCTTGAGCGCATCCTCCTTCGGCACGAATTTCCATTTGGCATTCGCCGCCTGACGCAGGCGACTTTCGATCTCGCCCACATCCCTCTTGCTCGCCTCAAGGCTCATGAACAGGCTTATCTGTTGCACGCCAGAGGCGTTGCGCCCCAGGTCGCGCAGATTGTCGAGCGCAACGTAGCCGAAAGCCGGCAGGGTCAGGGCGATGCCGATGACGATCAGCGACAGCAGGGTATTGAGCGGCGTCGCCCAAAGGCGGCGAAAGGCGGCAGCGAAGGCAGCGCGGTGATGGATCAGCCATCCGTTCATTCGACCACCCTCCCCTGCGCCAGGCGCAGCACATTCGGGTGATAGCGTTCGATCCAGCTCTGGTCGTGCGTGGCAACGACGACCGTGACGCCAACGCGGTGAAAGTCGGCAAAAATATCGAGGATGGCCGTACCCGATTCGGTGTCGAGGTTACCCGTCGGCTCGTCAGCGATCAGGATGGTCGGCCGGTTGACTACGGCGCGGGCGATGGCCAGGCGCTGCTGCTCGCCACCAGAGAGTGCAATCGGATTGGCCTTTTCACGCGCCAGCAGGCCGACCTTGTCGAGCGCCGCCTGCGCCCGGCGAATCGCCTCGCGGCGCGGCAGGCCGGCGATTTCCAGCGGCAGCAGTACGTTGTTGAGAGCATTGCGGTCGAACAGCAGCTTCTGATCCTGGAAAACCATGCCGAAATGCCGGCGCACATGCGGGATGGCGCTGCGCCCGAGGGCCGACAGATTCTGGCCATTGACGACGAGGCTGCCAGAGGTCGGGCGCTCGATGGTTGAAATGAGTTTGACCAGGGTGGTCTTGCCGGCGCCGGAATGCCCGGTGATGAGCACCATCTGCCCGGCCTCGATCAGGAAACTCGCATCCTTGACGGCTTCCAGACCGCCCGGATAGCGCTTGGTCAGGTTGCTCGCTTCAATCATTGTTCAAACATGGCGTCCACGAAATCGCGTGCCGAGAAGGGGCGCAGGTCGTCGATCTGCTCGCCGACGCCAATGAAGCGGATCGGTTTCGGGCACTGCCGGGCAATGGCCGTGACAACGCCACCCTTGGCCGTGCCATCAAGTTTGGTGAGGACCAGGCCGGTAACGTTGATCGCCTTGTCGAAAGCCTTGACCTGCTGCAGCGCGTTCTGGCCGATGTTGGCATCGAGAACGAGCAGGGTTTCGTGCGGGCCTTCCGGATCGATCTTCTGAATGACCCGGCGGACCTTGGCGATCTCTTCCATGAGATGCAACTGGGTCGGCAGGCGGCCGGCCGTGTCGGCCAGCACGATGTCGATGCCACGCGCCTTGGCAGCTGAAATGGCGTCGAAGACAACGGCGGCCGGATCGCCCTTGTCCTGCGCGATGACCGTCACGTTATTGCGCTCGCCCCAGGTTTCGAGTTGTTCGCGGGCGGCAGCGCGGAAGGTGTCGCCGGCAGCGAGCAACACGCTCTTGCCCTGACCCTGGAAATACTTGGCCAGCTTGCCGATCGAGGTCGTCTTGCCGGCACCGTTGACCCCGGCAATCATGATCACGAAGGGCTTGTGGGTCGAGATATCGAGCGGCTTCTCGAGCGGTTTCAGGGTTTCGAGCAGGGCGTCGTGCAGCGCCTTCTGGATGGCCTCGGGCGTATCGAGCTTGTCGCGCTTGGCGGCCTTCTTGAGCTCGTCGAGCAGGTGGTTGGTCGCTTCGACGCCACAATCGCTGGTCAGCAAAAGGGTTTCGAGCTCTTCGAGCAGTTCGTCGTCAACCTTGCCGCGCGAGAAAATGGTTTTGAGCTTGCCGCCCCACTGGGCGCGGGTCTTGGCCAGCCCCTTGAAGAGGCGTTCGCGCCAGCCGGGTTTGGCCGCTTCGACCGGCGCCGCGTCGGCCGGCACGCCCGGTTTGGCGTCGGATTTGCCGTCGGCCGGGGATTTTTTCAGGAAACTGAACATGGGTACTAGGGTCTCAAGGCTTGCTGACAGGCGGGCGGCAAGCCGTTAAGATGCCATCCGGTTCGATGCAAAATCAGCCCTGAATTCTAGCAGAAAGCCCCCTCCCCCCATGCGCCTGAAATACCTGCTTTCCGTTTTGCTGGCTGCCGGCCTGTCGACC
>JAEUOG010000012.1 GCA_016790815.1 Dechloromonas sp. | reverse complement strand
GCCGCCGAGGCCCAAATGGACAAGACCGCGAGCAAGCCGCATTCCCATGTCCAGGAAAAAACCGGCATGCCGCAAAGCATGCCGGATGCCAAGGCCGATAAACCAAACGCAGCTAAGGACAAGAGCAAGCACTACCATCCGCGAGATGGTAAATAACTGTCCAGCAAAGGCCCCGAAACCGGGGCCTGATTATTTCAGCCATGGATATCCGCAAACCGGCAGAGCACGGCGATCGGTGTGTGTGTCGCACACTGGCGCTGGCGGTCGGCTGTGACCCGAAAATGCTGAGTTACAACTATTGTCGGACGGTGCTTCAGACACGCTGGATCGTCGAATGCAATCATGGATGCCAGGCAGAGCCTGCCATAATGGACAGCGATCGAAGATGGCATGACATCGGCCAGATTGATCCGGTGAAGGCCATCCTGATCATGAACGAGTAGTCGCCGTCATGGCAGGAATTCCATCCATTCCACCGGCTGCCAACACACCTTTATCTTCGGTTCAGGGCGGTCATGAGGGGCATGGAGGGGCGTCGGCCAACGCCGACAACGGGGGGTTTTCCCAAGCATTGAATCAGGCGATTGCTCAAAAGGCCAACAATCCCGAAGGCAACCACGGCGCTCACGGCGGGCAAGTTGCCGGGACGGCATCCAGCACGTCATCTGCCCATCCCAACCATTTCTCAATCGGACAAGGTGGTCATGCCGGTCATGATTTTCAGCAGAAAATGCTGGGCGTTCGAGTTTATCGACAGCAAATCCTGGCGTCGAATATCGCCAATGCCGATACGCCAGGCTACAAGGCCGTCGATATCGATATCGAAGAGGCCGCCCAAATCGTCAAAGGTGCATCGGGATCGTTGCCATTGGCAACCACCGCTACCGGCCATTTATCAGGGGGCATGCAGGCACCACCGTTCCCGCTGAAGTACCATGTGCCGTATCAAACCGCAGCCGATGGTAATACTGTAGAAATGGACGCAGAGCGACAGAAGTTCTCTGAAAATTCGCTGATGTACCAGTTTTCTCTGGATCGAGTTAGCGGTCACTTCAAGCACTTCATGGAATTACTGCAGAATTTAAAATGAAAACCTTCGAGCTTCCTGAAACTCCCCGGCAATTGCGCCGCATGTTGGCGCGACGCCTTGGCATCGGCGCGCTCCTGGTTGGAAGCCTCGCGGGAGGTCTTGCCTATTGGGTCGAATCGTATCGCGTCGAGCAGCGTACCCTTGAGCAAGCCATTGCGGGGGTCAGGCATTTCGAGTCGCCTGCAATGCAATTGGCTGTCAGCGGAGAGAAAGGTGATGGTCACTCCGCGATTTCGCAGTTGCTGACCGACGAGTTTGTCGGGATTCGTGTTTTTGCACCCAATGCCGAGATGCTGTTTGATGCCTGGCGACCACTACCCGAAGCATTGAAAGAGGTTGCCCGACAGCAGCGCCATCCATGGCCAATCCCGCCCAATAGCCATAGCAAGCGAATCCCCGTGGCAGGAGAGGAACTGGTCCAGGTCATTCTGCCGATAACCGCCAATGACGGTCGTCTTGCAGGCTATGTCGAGGGAATCAGCCTGGTGTCCCGGTCGGCGCTGCAAGAGAGAAAACAGCAGATTCGCTGGGCTGCCTTGACGGCCTCTATATCGGTATTCATTGCGGCCTTGTTGCTTTACCCATTGATGTCAGGATTGCTGAGCCGAACGGTGGCATTGTCGTCTCGACTCCTGGAGTCCAATCTTTCACTGCTGCGCTCCCTTGGAAACGCCATCGCCAAGCGTGACGCGGACACCGACGCCCATAACTACCGGGTTACCTGCTATGCGGTCACACTTGCCGAAGCGGTGGGCGTAGACAAGGAAACCATTGCCGAACTGGTGCTGGGCGCCTTTCTCCACGACGTTGGAAAAATTGGCATTCCGGATCAGATTCTGTTGAAACCTGGACGGCTGACGAGCGAAGAATTTCAGGTCATGCAGACTCACGCCGTACTGGGCATCGAGATCGTCGCCGGCAATCCCTGGTTGGCCGGTGCCGAGAAGACCATCCGGCATCATCACGAACGCTTTGACGGGAAAGGCTATCCAGACGGACTTTCGGGAGAGGTGATCCCGCTTGCCGCAAGAATCTTTGCCCTGGTCGACGTGTTCGATGCACTGACCTCCGTTCGTCCCTACAAACCGGCTTTGTCATTGGACGAGACGCTGAGCATCATGGAACGCGAGGTTGGGCAGCATTTCGATCCGGCGATCTATGCCGTCTTCCGACAGGTTGCCCCGATGCTCTACGAGCAAGGCCAGACCAGAGATCACGCCCAATGGATACTGGAATTGAAGGTAATGCTTGAGCGGTGCTTCAAAATGAAAACGGCCCCCGAAGGAGCCGCTACTGTATGAGGCGATCTCTTAGCCGCGGTGATCTTTGTGCAGCAATTCATCAACACGCCAGATTTCATTTCCGTTCATGATGATTTTTTTGCCATCCTTGGTTTCCATCACGTGACCAGACTCCATGTATGTCGCACGACCATATTTGTCCTCCATGCCCATCTTTCCGTCTTTGAAGATATAAACCGTCGAGCCGTCTTTCAGTTCGATGGACTTCTGCACTTGAGATGCATCAACGGCATAGGCGGAAACACCCAGTGAGCTCAGGGCCACGATTGCAAGCATTTTTTTCAACATTTTAAATCTCCTCAAGAAGTTGTACCGCATATAAATATTAGTGAGTTGATCCTGACAATTTGCCAACCGATGAGTGACAATTTCGTCACTCATCGGTCAGGCTGATCAACCGCCTTGGTAGGAAGGGTTCTCGGTTACATAGACTGTGATGCCGTCGGCTCCAGATACGATCTTGGCGAGCGGAAACGGTGCGGTACCGAGCGTATCGAAGGTCCAGACGATGCTCTTGCCACCGATATTGATCTTGACGGTCTCAAGGCGTGTCACGTTCAGATACTTGCTGCCGCTGGCCAGGGTGATTTCGCGGTCGGCATTCTTCGTGGCAGCGTAGCCAAACGAAGCCTGTTGATTTGCCGTCGGCGCGCTCTTGCTTTCTGAAACGTGGCTCAGCCAATGGTAGGTGCCGGCTTCGGAATAGTCTTCGTGAGCGTAGCTCGTTCCGGCAGCAGCGAGGCCAATCGCAGCAATCAGGGCAAGTTTGGAAAATTTCGTTTTCATGGTTCTCTCCTTGTGACATCGGGTTAATCGTGTCGGACTCATTTCGTCCAACCGTGATGCCATCTTAGGATTCCGATACCAACAGGACGCTGACCCCCGCGTTACATTTTTGAAAGCTTATGTACGCAAATTGTCAGGAAGCGAACCGGCTATTTCGTACCATTCCTACATGAATTTTCCGCTCGACCGCATATCACAACAAATAATCAACCATTATCGCGTCTTATAATTACGATTTCTGCGGCCTTGAATTTTATTGAATTAGTATGTAATATCATATTACGTAATACAGTACGAAATTCGAGGATGCCATGGCCAGAGCCGGAATCTACAAGTCAGAAGTGGTGAGAGCGCGAGACAACCTGTTGGCGATGGGGCGTTACCCGTCGATCGATGCCATCCGTGGCGAATTGGGCAACACCGGCTCGAAAGGCACGATTCACCGCTACCTCAAGGAGATCGAGGAAGAGGAAGGCGGGAACACCGGCACCCAGGTCGCGGTCAGCGATGCCATTCAGGATCTGTCAGCCAGGCTGGCCGAACGTCTGCATCTGGAAGCCGATCAGCGCGTGACCGCACTGACCGACAAACACAAAGCGGAAATCGCGTCTCTGAACGACGTCATGACTGCCTTGCGTAACGAGGTCGAATCGTTCCGTGGACAGGTCGAACGTCAAGCCCTCGATCTGTCCAATGAAAAAACCGCTCATGCGAACACCGTGGCGGCGCTTCAGGAAGAGCGGATTGCCCGTGCTCAAATGGCTCAGCGCATTCAGGACATGGAAGGACAACTAACCAAGGAGGAAACGCATCGTCTTTCCCTGGAAGAGAAGCATCAACACGCCCGCGAAGCGCTGGAGCATTTCCGTACTGCAGCCAAAGAACAACGGGAGCAGGATCAACGGCAATCCGAACAACAGATTCAGTTCCTGCAGGGCGAATTACGTTCTGCCAAGGACTCGGTGAATACCAAGCAGCAAGAATTGATCAGTAGCCACGAAAGCAATGCCAGGCTATCAAGTGAGCTTGGAAATGCACGCAGTGAACTTCATCGACAAGAGGGCGAGTTACGATCACTGCGTTCGGCCAAAGAGCAGTTGGCCGTTGCCGAGGTGAAAAACCAACAGTTGTTAGCGCAATTGGCGCAAGCCAATGCGCGGGTGACCGATCTGGACAAGGAAAACCAAGCGAACGTCAGCAAGCTACAGGAGACTGCGGAAACGGGGCAGCGGCTGGAATCCGAACTGATGGCGGCGAAAGCCGTTGTCGTCAGCCACGAGAAAATCTTTGAAAGGCTCGCGGCATTACAGGCGCCACAGGCAAAGAGCGTCAACGCAAAGAAGAATAGTGTTGACAGTCAAAATTCGCTTTTTAATTCAGACAAGTAGGCTATTTTCGGGGAATTTTTCATGATTCCCGGCCGACCCTCTACAGCAGCCGGATGTTGCGCGAGGACATGAAGCATCTGTTGGGCAATCAGCAGCAGTCGTCGGTATCCATGCTGGCGGCGGAAGCCGATCGTGAACTGAGTGAGCGCCTCAAATGGCTCGAATCGATCGGAGCACGAATCACCCCAGCCATGCTGGACAATCCAGCGGCACTGCAGGAATTCCTTGCTCAGCGCGTGGTTCTGCCCAGCCTTTTCAACGGCGGCGCCATCATCTACCGCGCGGACGGCACGGCGATTGCCGACAGCCTGCCCGAAACCGGGCGCATCGGCGTCAATTACATGGACATTGAAACCATTGCGGCGGCGCTGAAGGAGGGGAAATCCAATATCAGCACGCCCGTCATGGGGAAGAAACTAGGGATGCCCGTGTTCGGCATGACAGCGCCGATTCGCGACACCCATGGTAAAGTCATCGGTGCCGTTGCCGGAGTGACGAACCTGGGGCTGCCCAACTATTTGGACAAGATTCAGAACAGCGTCTTCGGCAAGACCGGCAGCTATCTGCTTATCGCACCGGAGGCACGGCTGATTGTTACAGCCTCCGACAAGGCCCGCATCATGGAGACGCTTCCAGCTCCCGGGGTCAACTCGATGATCGACCGCTTTCTTCAAGGCCATGAAGTGACTGAAACATTCGTCAACTCGCGCGGCGTGGAGATGCTGAGGTCGAGCAGGAAAATTCCTGTAACGGGTTGGTACGTGTCAGCCTTGTTACCGACCGCGGAAGCCTTCGCGCCTATTCACGCAATGCAGCAACGCGTGCTGATTGCCACGATGCTTCTCACCCTTCTAGCCGGTGGATTGATCTGGTGGCTTCTGCGACGCGAGTTTGCGCCGATGCAGGCGACCGTAAATGCTCTGGTCAGCCAGTCGGAATCGGGCTGGCCACGCCAGCCGCTGCCGATCCTCCGGCAGGATGAAATCGGCCAACTTATTGGCAGCTTCAATCAGCTACTGGAAACGCTTAGGCAGGGGGAAAACCTGTTGCGCCAGAGAGAGGCGAAGTATCGTGCGGTGTTCAATCAGCAGTTTGAGTTCGTGGCCATACTCAACGCCGACGGCGTAGTTCTGGACATCAACGAGACCGCGTTAAACAAAATTGGAGTGAAGAGGGAGGACTTTGTCGGCAAACTGTTCTGGCTTTCGCCATCTTGGCGCGACCTCCCGGAATGGCATCAGATTTGGCCCGACCGACTGCGGAAGGCGATGGCGTCTTCCGAGTCCATCCTGACAGAAGATATCTATCAGCTTGATAACGGGGTCACCCGAACCGCAGATGCTGCCACGACAGCCATACGCGACGCGGACGGGAATTTTCAGTTCTTCCTTATCGAGGCCAGCGACACTACTGAACGCAAGCAAACCGATGAAGCCATCAAGGCGGCGCGCAGTCAGTTGCAAGCCACGCTGGATGCCTTGCCCGATCTGCTGTTTGAAGTGGATGCCGAAGGCCGTATCTTCAACTACCACACCCATCGTACCGACCTGCTGGCGGCCCCGCCGGAAGTGTTCATGGGCAAGCGGTTTGCTGATGTGTTGCCGCCAGATGCTGCCAGTGCTTGCCAGCGCGCCATCGATGAGGCAAAGCAAAACGGTTTTTCTAGTGGCGTGACTATCCGCTTGCCCTTGCCTCAAGGCGAGCACTGGTTTGAGCTATCCGTGGCTCCCATGCAAGTGGCTGCTCAGTCCGCCCAGCGCTTCATCATGATCAGCCGCGACATTTCCGAGCGCGTGACAGCAGAAGCCGAACTCGACCAGTATCGCCACCATCTTGAAAAACTGGTCGAAACACGCACGGCGGAACTCTCCATCGCCAAGGACGCCGCGGAGGCCGCCAACATCGCCAAGAGCCAGTTTATATCGAACATGAGTCACGAACTGCGTACGCCGATGAACGGCGTCATGGGCATGGTCGACATGGCGCTGCAACGCGCCACCGATCCGCAACAGATCGACTGGCTCAACAAGAGCAAGAGCTCCGCGCAACACCTGCTTGCCGTCATCAACGACATCCTCGACATCTCCAAGATTGAAGCCGAGCGCCTGACCCTCGAATCCATACACTTCAGGTTCGGCGAAGTGCTGGAAAACCTCCTCAGCCTGCTCGGCCACAAGGCCGACGCAAAACAACTCAAGCTGTTGGTCGATCTTGAATCCGACGTTTCCCGCATGGCGTTCCTTGGCGACCCCCTACGCCTCGGACAGGTCCTGCTCAACCTGACCGGCAACGCCCTCAAGTTCACCGATCATGGCTCGATCACCGTGCGCGCCCGTCTGCTGGAAGACAATCCGGAAACAGTTCTGCTGCACATCGAAATCGCCGACACCGGCATCGGCATTTCCGCCGAAGATCAAAAGAAAATCTTTACCGCCTTCGAGCAGGCCGATGGGTCGATGACCCGCAAGTACGGCGGCACCGGCCTGGGCCTGGCCATCAGCAAGCGTCTCGTGCAACTGATGGGGGGAGAGATCGGCGTGGAGAGCACCCCGGGTGTAGGCAGCACCTTCTGGTTCACCGTGCGACTGGGTAAATCCACCGATGCCGTCCTGCCAGCGCCGACTGTTACCGGCAAGTCTGCCCATGAGCGCCTGCTTGATGAATACGCCGGCACCCGCGTCCTGCTCGCCGAAGACGAACCGATCAACCAGGAGGTTTCGCGTGGATTGCTCGAGGATGCGGGCTTCATCGTCGACCTGGCGGATGATGGCTTGCAGGTGCTTAAACTGGCCAAAAAATACGTCTACGCCCTGATCCTGATGGACATGCAGATGCCCCTCATGAATGGCGTAGAAGCCACCATGGCGGTCCGGATGCTGCTCAATTACGCGCAAGTCCCAATCCTGGCGATGACCGCCAATGCCTTCGATGAGGATCGCCAGATCTGCCTGAACGCTGGCATGAACGACCATATTGGCAAACCGGTCGATCCGGACAGGCTCTATGAAACCTTGTTGAGGTGGCTGGAGAAGTGCGACGGTTGATCGGCGGATTGAGCTCGTTTGGTTCTCCCTGAGCACCTGACCTGGTGCTGTTCCGCACCGAAATTCGGGCTTCTGCGGTCAACGGGAAAAAATGGCTAAATTTGAAAGCTGGCCAGCCGCTTACATGCGGTAACAATTTCGCGTCGGTTCGATATGCACGTCCCGCGTTATTCACTTACACACCTGCCAAAAGGAGAGAAGTGATGAAACGCATTATTGCCGGCCTGCTAATTGCCGTTACGCTCAGCGGTTGCTTCCCGATATTCGTGCCGGTTGGACCTGGTTATCATCGCGGCCACCATCACGGCCACCATCACGGCCATTACCGATAGTGCTGGTGCGCGCTGAACGTGCGGGCTAAGCCCCGGCACCCCATGCTTTCTGTGCGATGACCGTTCACCATCTCGGTCATCGCACAACACACTACATTGTTCGTACCCGGAGGTTCCCGTTGCCGAAGCTTTCCGGCTCAACACCGCTCACGAAGAGGCTGAACTCGGTTGACGAGAAGTTGCCGATAACCTTGGCCTGATTGCTGAACACGATGCCGGCATGGTCATCCTGGTTCAGTCGGTTGCCGGTGAACGCACAATATAGCCCGGGGTAATGATCCTGATCGCTTTCGATTTGGTTGTTGCTGACCTGCAAATATTCCCAGACTGGCAGTTTTCCCTTGAATGCACCGACAACATTCTTTAGCGCACTATCGCTTAAACGCATACCCTGGAATACGTTTCTTTCCAGAACAAGCGAACCAAATGGATCAAAACTGACCTCGCCCTGTGCGATGGCGCTACCCAGTCCCTTGCGCTGGTGCTCGTCCAGGTCCGGGAAAATGCTGGCTTCTCCAAAGATCGAAATCCGCCCGCGCAGGTGGTTGTCGATCAGGGTGGCCTCCCTCACGCCATCCAGTGCCAGCGCGAACGAGGGCTGCGTCGTGCGAATCGCTGAATCAAGTGCCAAAAGCGTGTTCCGGACAGCACGACTATCTTTCGTATTGCCTGCAATAACCCGAGCTAGCGTGGCCAGACTACGTTGTTCGGCCATGCTGAAATCAGCTGCACCGTTACCTTTGAGAACGCTTTCAATTTCCTGAGCCAGCTTTTTTCGTTCTTCAGGCTTGAGTGCGATCAATGAATCAACAGTCGATTTCAGTTCATCCTGGTTGCCCAGCATGAGGTAGCTGAAAAAGTCACCGTGCGCCTTTAATCCCGGGAATTTCTGTGAGAGCTTTTCCAGTTTTTCCATGCTGTCCCGAACAAATGCCAGCAGCTTGCAATTCTCCATGACCAGGCGTGATGTGTCGGTAATGCGCAGAAGGCTGTTCCCGACGCTGCTGGAACCGGCCATCAACACCCGGCTGAAGCGGACCTCATGTGAGTCGGC
The DNA here is from genome assembly GCA_016790815.1 of Dechloromonas sp. GTDB lineage: Bacteria > Pseudomonadota > Gammaproteobacteria > Burkholderiales > Rhodocyclaceae > Azonexus. The sequence goes on along the minus strand of JAEUOG010000012.1, from coordinate 55,440 downwards.
GAATTGGAAACCGGGTTCAGTGTCGCCTTTGACAATGACGAAATCCTCGAAGACCAGTGAGGCGAATGTTTGAAAGCGAATGTTGCTTTTCCCGAGCATCAGGCGGCTGGCATTCCCAGCGCCATGAACGTGGATTTTGGTGGGTTTCTTGCCGGAAAATATCAGATTGTCCTTCAGTGCATGTTGGCCAGGCAGCAGGCAGATGCAGATATCCTCAAAGCCGTCTTTGAGCAGCGTTCCGATGGCGAGGTCCAGCGTTTCATATTCACCAGCCAGGCCAACCGTAGTGCAACAGCCGCCGCTCTGCGGCCGCTTGCACAGTTCATCGATGGCTTGCTGAACCGTAAAGGCGTTGGCATTCAGCAGATCGGCACACCCCGAAGGGTCATAGGCCACTTCGCTGGCCAGGGCGAGTTGGGCCGTGAAATGGACGGGCAGGTAGCGACCGGTGACCGGCGTGTCCTGGCCCGGAATGAGCAGTTCGGCTTTGGCGTGCTGGACGGGCTGCGTCGGATCGGAAGCCACTGACCAGACAATCGACGCAAGGCCATCGATCCCGGTTTCGACAATCATCGTCGCGCCGCCATTGGGCAAGCGACCATTCAGTGCGGTGAAAAGAACACGGGCTTTGGCTACTGGAAACTGGCCATTGGCGACGCCGACCTGTAACGGGCCGGGAAGACTCGCAAAAGGCGGTTTGTTGGGTGGCGGATTGGTCTTGATGCTCTGGCCGTCGCCACCGACGTAATGGAGCTGGGTCAGTTGGGTCAGGCTGGGGAAGAGTGGGTGGCAGTCGGAGATGGGCAACCAGGCGCCGGCCTTGAATTCGAGCAGGGCCAGTTTGGCGAAGGCGCGCAGCACGCCGGCCGGTGCCAGAAAAGCCGGCTTGCTGTTTTCCTGCGGCCATTCGATGGCCGCTGTGGCGGTGCGGGCTGGGATCAGCCAGTAGTCGCCGATGCGGAAGCTGCCCGGCGCGAACTTGAGTTCGATACCGTCCTGCGCCAGCTCCTCCCAGCCGGTGGGCGAGTTGATAGCGGCCGGCTTGATCTCGGCCACGCCGTCCCAGCGCCGAACACGTGGATTGCGCGGGAACAGGGCCTTGTCCAGCGCATGGCCGATCAGCTTGCTCAGGTCGACGGTGACCACATTGCCTTCGGTGCGGATGACCGGCACCAAAGGGCCGGGCTGGCCGAGCAGTTCGTGCGTGTCGTCGTAGAACTCGACCCAGCAACCGGCGGTGATGGCCAGCACGTCGTCTCGGCCGATGCTGGCGACCTCGAACTCGTCGGCAATCGGGTCGCCCAGCCAGCGAACGACCCGGCTGGCCAGGCTGCCGTTGTCGCGCGACCACTTGTACCGCGCCTTGCCGGTGATGCTCGCATCGTCATGAATCTCGACGCGGTAGAGATGGTTTTCAAGCAGCCTGTAGCCGGCTTCCGGTGGTAGCTGGCAGGGCGTCTTGGGCGGGATGCTGGCTTCGGCGCGGGCAGCGAGGCGACCGTCCGGTGCTGCGGTCAACGTGTTCCAGGCGGCGATATTCGAGAGGCAGGTAAGCGCGGCGTTGAGTTCGCCTGCACGCAATAGTTTGACCTGCCAGACCGTTTTTTCGCGCGTGCAGGTGTCGGGTCCCCCGAGCGCCACTTCGCGCATGCTGGTGTCGTCAACCGGCAGGTCGATCGGGCTGAGGTGGCGCTGCCAGGCTTCGAGGTAGGCGAGATAGGTGCCTTCCGCCGGTGCCACGGCGCTGCCGCCATTGAAGACGACGACGCCGTTGATGCTGGCTGCCGTGACCCCAACTGGCGGCAGCGGCAGTACCGAAGCACCGGCTGGCAGTACCGGCGAGGCAGTGTCGGGCACGTCGGGCTGGTTGGCGACCGTCGTGGTGCCCTGGTTTTCGCAGAGCAGGCCATCGACGTAGAGGCGGCCGGCCGAGATGGTCAGATCCGTACCGGAAGGCGTCAGCCCGAAACCGGGGTTGTCGATGGGCACGGCGACCGGGCCGAGGCTGTCGCGCGTCTCGATCTCGATGCGGTGGTTGAGGATGTCCTGCTGCTCGTTGAAATCGGCGTCGAGCTGCACGCGGCCCTGCTGCATCCGCACGCTGCGGTAGCGTCTGGCCTTGTCGAAGGTGGCGCGGCTGAGGTCGGCTTTCATGGGGTCTCTCCCTGTTGTCTGGGAATGGCGGTTGATTGGGTCAATTGGCGAACATGGGTGCCGCTTCGAGTCCGAAGCGCAGGTATTCGTCCAGCGCCAGCGCCAGGTTGGCCTCGCGTTGCGGTTGCTGGAGCAGGTTCCAGACGCCCATCTCGGCGCCGTTGTCGGCGCCGGTCCGGATTTCCGGGGCGGTTGATCGGGTGAGCTGGCCATAGGCTGGCGTGGCGAAACGGATGCTGGTGTAGGCAGGTGTGACGCGCATGGCTTCACGGGCCGCGTCGGCGGCCGGCAAATCGGTCATCACCAGATCGGGCTGGCACCGATGGCGGCGCGGCGTCACCGATTTCGGCGGCAGGTAGCTGTAGCGCACGCAGCCCTCCTGCCGGCGGGTGATGCTGACCAGGCCGTCGAAAACGCAGTTGCCGGCTTCCAGCCGTCCCGCGTCGGTGGTTCCGAAGAAGGTGCAGGCGACGGCGCTCAGCGGGCTATCGTCGATGTCGATGGCCAGGTTGCTCGCTTCGCCGTCGACCAGACAGTCACGCAGACTGACGCCGGCCAGCGCCTTGTTGCTTCGGATCGGGCCGCTCAAGCAGCGGTAAAGGCTCAGCACAAGCTCGGTACCGGCACCCGTGTGGGCAATGCCGCCTTTGTCAGGCACCAGGCTGCAATGGCGCAGGGTGATGGCGTTCAGGCGGCCTTGCAGATTCAGGGCGCCATCGAGTAGCAGGCCGCCCAGGCTTAGCCGCGTGCTGGCATTGCCCTTGAGCGCGAAATTGCCGACCAGTACCGGGCGCCGGCCCGGCGCGGCCTCGATGGCGAGATGGCTGTCGGGTAGATTGAGCGTGGGCGTCAGCGCTTCGGACGTGTCGGTGTCGAGGACGATAAGGGTGCGTTTTCCGGCTACCACGCGGTTGACCGCGTCAGCCGCGTTGACCGGTGCGTTGAAGGCCGATGCCAGCGTCGGCGTGGCGGCGCTGGGAACGTGGATGACAACTTCGAAATCAGCGGGGTCGGGCAGCATGGCCAGCGGATCGTCGTCGCCGGGGCCGGGGCGCCGGTCGTAGGGGCCGGCCCCGATGTCGCCGGGGAAGCCGTAGGCATAGGCCACTTCGACACGGCTTGCCGTGACGCCCGTCGGAAGCGCAAGACGCCCGCGCCGCGGGTCGATGCCGACCAGCATGCCGCCGGCAGCCGGGAACGTCTTGTCGGGCCGGCCGGCCTTTCGGGCGGAAACGGTGAGCGTGGCTGGCGGGTGCCGCCAATCTTCCGGAACCACCGTGGGAATCGGGCCGAGGTCACAGATCACCAGATGTTCGACGGGGATTTCCTTGTCGTCGACCCAGACGCGCAGCACCGGGCCGCCGCCGCCTTCGGCGAAATAGCGGTCGTCAGGGTCTTCGCCATCGGTCAGGGCTTGACGACGGGCTTCCAGCTCAGCATGCAGGTCGCGCCAGTGCAGCGCTTCCGGGACGTTGATCGGTTCGGCCAGATGGCTGATGTCAGTCTCGGTGCGCGGCCGGTTGAATAGCGGCTGATCGAGCCCGAGCGGGTCAAAGGTGTAGAAGCCGGGCCGCGTCGTCGCCGGGCGAGCGCTGGCGCGCTGCACCGGATAGGCCTGCAGCCGCCAGAGGAACAGGCCGACGTTGGGCAGGTTGTAGCGGCCGGCCGGCAGGGTGCGGACATCGGCGGTGTGGGCTTCGGTTCCGAAGGGGCCGTCGATGCGGTCAAGCGGCCGGGGCTGACGCAGATCTGGCGTACGCAGCGCGTGCGGGCGCAGGTGATTGAGATACTGCGTTGTCGATACGCGCTCGAAGAACTCGACGGCACGGGCGCGCCAGCCGGTGGTGTCGAAGGCCAGTTCTTCGAGAACGAGCGCCGTGCCCTTGCGCCGGCGCAGGCGCAGTGTGTTGGCGACCAGCGCGCGCGGGCCGAATGCGGCGGTACCACCGACCGGATAGAGGGCGCGCACGCCGAGCAGGTCGCCGATGTAGGGCACGACCCAGTCTTCACAGGTTTCGATGAAGGCGTTGTTGTAGAGTCGTTCGATGTCCGCTTCGACGAGCGCTCCCTGGCGGGCAATGACGCCGAGCAGGGCGCGCAGCGGACCGTTCAGTTCGGCGTCGCGCTCGCGGTAGAAGGCGGGCAGCAGGGCGAACAGGGTATCGGCGTCGATTTTCATGACGTGCGCTCCGTGAGGATGACGGCCGCCGGGTCGATCAGCAGCAGGTCCGCCGGCTGCAGGCTGCTGTCCTGCCAGCGGGCTGTACGGGCCGGGATGCTGCCGTCGGGGCCACTTGAGGTGCGGACCGTCAGGCCCGATTCGACCTGAATCAAGCGGTCGAGATCGGCACCGATGACGCCGGCGACGCCTTGCAGCGCGGCCAGCACCTCGCTGCCGGTGACGGGCTGGCCGAAGGCGCGGGCATCGAAGCCGAAGTCGCTGGCGAGCGCTTGACCAGCGGCGGCGAGAACCTTTTCGGCTTCAAAGTCGGGCGCGACCCACAGCCCGGCAGTCAGGCCAAAGCGCAGGTTGTGGCAAGGGCTGACGCGCAGCGGCTGGTGGGGTGGGCGGGCGCTGTCGATGGCGGCGAGCAGGTTTCGGTAGAGCGCGCCGTTCGGGTCGAGCGGGGCGCCGTCGGTGCCGGCTACCGTCAGGTGCACCAAGCGCCGTTCGCCATCCCACAGCCAGACGGCCTGAGCCTTTCCGATGCCGGTGAAGGCGGCGGCGAAATCCTCGAAATCGCGCAGCGAGACGATGCGGTCCAGCGTGCGGACGCGCAGCGGGGCGTTGCGCCGGGCCTCGTCGCCGGCTTCGGCATCGGTGCCACCGCTGGCTTCGACCGGGTTGGTAACGGCCTTGAGGCCGGGCGGCCGGGTGAGCAACATGCTGATCTGCTCGGCCTTGACGTTGCCGGCCGTGCCGAGGCCGACGCGGTAACGTGCCTCGACATTGCCGCTGCCGGTGGGCAGGCGGGTGCCGTGCACGCCGTCGCCGAACTGCACTGTGGCGCTGCCGCTTTCATCGAGCTTGACGGTGTAGGCGCGCTCGGTCGGGCCGGGCGCCGTGAAGCGCGGCGCTTCCTGCCAGAGCAGGCCATCGACGCGGATTTCGAGCGTGCTTGCCGTGCCGCTTGGCGTGGCGGCGGTGATGTAGGTCAGCGGCCCCTGGCGCAGGGCGAAACGTTGCAGGCTGCGGCCGCCGTCGCCGCTGCCCAGCGGTTCGGGCTGGATACGCATCTGCTTGCTGTCGCCGGCGCTGGCCGGGGCGAGATTGGCGTTGAGGCGGACGGTGGAGGGCAGGTAGGCCTTCGTCAGATCGCTTTCGAGCAGTAGTTGCGTGCGGCCGTTGCCGCTGTCGTTGTGCTGGATACGGACAATTTCGGCCGCCGGGGCGACTTCCACGGTCAACCGTGAAAAATCCTCAAATTCCAGATCGGCTGTCTTGCGATCGCGGGCGAGGCGAATCGCGGCCAATGCTTCGCCCTTCTTCAGGCGGCCAAGCGCCTTGGCATTGGCCGGAACATCGGCCAGCACGAGCCCGGAGAGTGCCAGCCAGCGGCCTTCCGGGAGGTCCGGCTCGTAGCAGGCGAGGTCGATCTGGTGCCCCTGCACGAAGCCGGAGAGCGGCCGGGTCGCCCAGTCGAGCGGCTCGGACTGGCCGAAGGCGGTGGTGCTGCGGACATGGTTGTTGAAAGTGCCGCGCAGGTTTTCGCCACTCAGCGTCATCCGGGTGGCGGTGGCCGAGACGGTGAAGTCGGACCGGGCGTCGTCCTCGGTACTGACGATGCGGTATACCTCTTCGTAATTCGGGATGGACAGGACAGCCCAGCCGCCGGCCAGCCATTTCGGGTAGCTGGCGTCGAGGTGGACGGTGCTTACGTCGCGCGGGTAGAGGCGGGTGGCTGGAATGATTGTTCTGCTGACGCCCGGGCCGGACCATTCCAGTTTGCAGGCGGCGGCCCCGCCATTCTCGTAATACTCCAGCCGGATGTCGTGCTTGTGATCGGCTTGCAGACGGGCCGACCCGCTGCGTTCGATGAAGCCCTGGTCGATCCAGAAATCGATGATGAGAACGCCGTCGATCCAGAGCCGCAGGCCGTCGTCGGCTGTGACGAAGAAGTTGAACTGGCCGCTGCTCGGCGCCTGGACCCAGCCTGACCAGCGTACCGAAAATTGGTCAGCCGGAACGGCTGGATCGGGCGTGCCGGTGCTCCAGTTGAAATTGACCGTGGCATCGGTGCGGCTCAGGATAGCTTCGCGGAAGCCCTTGCCCCGGAAATATTGCCCCAGGAGCCCTGTACCGTTGGCGCTGCCGGCCGGTGGGTCGGAGATGTCGGCCAGCGTGAAGCCCGGCCATTCAGGATGCTGGTTGATCGGCGGCTTGGCATCGTCGGTCATGCCGAGGTACGTGGCGCGCAGATTGGCCGGCATGGCCCGCCAGTCCGGGGCATTGTGGCCGAACAGGTGGGCGCGGGCACGCAGCGCGTAACAGCGCGGGTTGGTGCGGGCCGGATGGACGCCATGCCAGGGTTTGCCCAGACCGTGATCAAGCGTGACGACGGTGTAGCCGATGTCCTTCGGGTCATTCGGGTCGGCTGGCAGCACTTCGCGCAGGCGAGTGACGCGGCGGAAATCCCAGTTTTCGTTGCCCGGATCCTTGGCGCGTTCGTCGCCGATAATGAGTAGCGCGTCGCCCGCTTGCAGTCGGGTCGCCGTGCCCGCGAGGTAAATGGTGCGCAGGCCCATGCGTGGTGCCACGACTTCCCTGGCCAGCACCGGCAGCGCGTTCCAGCGTGCCTTGGCATCGATGGCTTCGAGCGTTTCGAAGGTTTGTGCCTTTTCGTCCTGGCCGGGCACGCTCTGGGCACGGGTGCCGATGTCGATGCGCGTTTCGAGCGGTGCGCCAGGCGCCGTTTCGAGCGTGAAGGCGAGCCAGGTCGACGCCGCCACGCCGGGGCGCAGCTCGTAGCCAATGGCGCGAGCCAGCTCGAGCACCGAGCGCCGCTCGGTGGCGGTGCGCAGGTAATTCTCGTTACCGATACGTTCCTGGTAGAAGCTCAGCACGTCGAGCACGGCGGCCCAGCTGTCGAGCAGGGCGATGGCCGGATCGTCGTCGGCGCGGGTGGTCAGGGCTTCGAGGGCTGGTTCATCGGCAAGGTCGGCCAGCATGCTCTGCCAGAAGCGGCCGTGGGTACCGACGCGCAGCGCCAGGGCTGGCTGGCCGGGGGGGTGGATGCCGTCGACCGGAGTCAGCGGCGTGACGCCAGCGCAGCAGCCGCAGTTGTCGGAAGTACTCATGATCCTCCCTCCACGATGAAGCTGATCTGGCCGTTTTCGGGGAAATTGAGGTCGCCGTCGGCGCGCAGGACTTCGAGCGGTGAGGCGGTGATGACGCCAGCCGTCCGTTCGCCCTTGGGTTTGCCTCCCCAGCGCTGGAACTTGCGGACGTCAACCGAGGCGACGCCAGCTACTGCCATGGCTCGCGCAACGACGGCCGACAGGTAGAGCGGCGTACCAAAAGTGAACCCGTCCGGATGGAAGAAGCCGGGCCGGCCGTGGCGGTCGACGCCTGCGGTGAACGCGGAAATCAGGGCGGATTTGACATCGGCCGCGAAGTAGCCGCTGGCGACGCAGACCTGAAGCTGGATCTCAAGCGGGACATGCACCGGGTCGGCAAATTCGAAGTCGTAGCCGGCCAACCGAAAACGTTCGAGGAAGGCGCGGATGGTCGCCTTGAAATCGGCGTCGACCGGCTTGCCGTTACGGCGGTCGAGCATCAGGAAAACGGTGTACCAACTGCCGGTCCAGCGCAGGCGGGCTGCCGCACGCTGCACGTCGGGGTGGCGTTCGGCAGCGCGGGTGTAGTCATCGGTGGTGACGGCACGTTCCTGCGTGCGGAAGGCTTCCGGGGCGTTGAGGCGGATCGCATCGAGGCTTTCAGGCTCGGCGCCGCCCGTTGCCGGCAAGGGGTTGCGCAGGGACTGGATGCCGAGCATCAGTGCGGCGTCGTCGCTGACCAGCGCACTGATGGCTTCGGCACCGACGTTCCCTTGCGGCCCGCCACCGAGCCGGTATTGCGCCAGCAGGCGTTGGCCGGTGATGGGCGCGGCACCGAACTGGTTGTCGCCAAAGCGCAGCCAGGCGCTGCCGTCGTTCTCGTTTTCGACGACAAATTCGCGGGCGAAGCGCTCGCTGCCGAGCAGGTCGCGTTGCGGCGTCCATGGGGTTTCGCTCGGGTCGGGCTGGTCGCCGAACAGGCTGGAATCATCGGCCAGCAGCATCATGCCGGCCGGGCGGGCGTTGCGGGGAGTCTGGGCCAACACGCGGCTGGCCGAGAGCGGCCTCTGGTCGTTGGTTGCCACGTCGTGATCGTAAGGCTCGGCGAAAGCGAGGCCGGATTCCTTCAGGCGCGGCCGGTAGGGCAGGCGCAATGAGGGCGTGCCACCATCGCCGACGACTGGCGGTTCCATGGCTTGCCAGGGCCGGGTCAGGCCGTGGTCGGCCAGCACGACATTGCCACGGGCGACGGCGATGGCCTGCTTGACGAGCGCGCCGCCGATTTCGAACTCATGGCTGACGCAGAGCGGGAAAGGCAACGCATCCTCGTCGTGCCAGTTGATCAACAGCAGGTCGGTGTTGGTCAGGTCGTCGTGGCCCGGGCTGACGGCGGTCAGGCGAACGGCGTGGCGGTGGCTGGCGTCGAGATCGGCCGGTTTGCCGGTGGTCGGGCTGAGAATTTCTTCGAAAATCAGCACGTCGCCGGCCGCCAGCGCCAGGGCCGGGGTGTTGACCAGCGCCGCCGCAGTCGTGCCCCGTGGCAGGCAGTAGGCCGGGTCGGCAAAATCGTGGATGGCGATGCGGCTGTGCGCGGCATGCAGCACCTGATCGTGCAGGGTTTCAAATACTTCGATGCCGGGCAGCGGAAGCTGGTCGAGCAGGTCGGTGCGGCGGACCGGGGCACCAGCGCCGGCCGCGGCCAGCAGCGCGGTGCCGGCCGGAATGGTTTTGGCCTCCGCTGCGGCGTCGACCGCAACAGTCACGAATACGCGGGCGTTGCAGCCGTCGTGCAGCGGGTAGTCGAGCAGCCGGGCGTGGCGGCGCAGCGAGGTGCGGCGGCGTGCCGTGCCGAGGTAGGCTTCGGTCGCTGCAGCATCCTGCGTGTAGGAAAGGTGGTCGCCAACATAGGCCAGGGTTTCGACCAGTGCCACCGTGAAGTCGGCCGGGCTGCGTTCCGCAAAACCGGGCACCAGTTGCGACATGCGGTCGAGCATCAGGCGGCGGAAGCTGTCGTAGTCCTTGGCCAGATAGTCGAGGCGCGGCTCGGGCGGGGTGGCCGGCGGGCAGTCGTGCAGGTCGGCGCAGTCGAATTCAGAGGGGCAGCCGGCCTTGAAATTGATGCGAATGGTGGACAGGCAGATGTCGAAACCGGGAGCCGGGGCTTCGCTGTCGGCCGGGTCGATCAGGCTCAGCGTGTACCAGGAGAAATCGCCGGCCTTGTCGACCTTGATCCGGATTTCGCGGCCGTTGATGACCGGTTCTTCAGCCAGCTTGATGCCGGTGACGCGCACGCCGCCGTCGAACCGCACATTCGCGCGACCAATGCCGCTGACCGGATGAACGCAGACGATGCGCAGGCTGCGCTGATCGAGTGTGATGATCTCGAGGAAATCGATGCCGTTCTTGCCGACCGGATTCTGGTCGCGCAGGAGTTGCAAACGGCGCGGGTTCTCGCTGCGGAACTGGCGGTTCATGGCGCCCCCCGGGTAAATCGGGTGAGGCGGCGTTCTTGGCCGCGCCTAACAACATACTGGACATCGACGGCGAGCGTGCCTTCGTCGTGCTCGACATTGACACCTTCGACGATGATGCGGTCGCCCAGCCATTGCTGCAGGGCGCTGTGCACCGTCATCTGGACGGCGGCGGCCAGCGTGTCGCTGTTCGGGGCGAATACCAGTTGCAGCAGGCTGCAGCCGAAATCGGGACGGTTGACGCGTTCGCCAGGGATGGTGAATAACACCTGTTCGATCATGTCGCGCAGGTGGGCATCGCCGTCGGCTTCGCCGCTGCGGCCGCGCGCGTCGGGCTGGAAGGGAAAGTGGAGGTGCGTCATTTCAGGTTCCAATCACGCGGGTTTGCGCGACGACGGCCATCATCGGTGTGCCTGTCGGTGCGCAGACGGAGGGTGAGGCCTGGAGCAGTGCCGGCTGCCCACCGATCAACACCCGCGTTGCGCCCATCAGCCACTGACCGGTGACGCAAGGCCCGTTGCCCGCTGGCGGCGGGGGCATGGCACAGCCGGCAATCATGTAGGGCGCACCGAGTGTGGTCGCCGGCTGGCCGGAGAGCAGCACGCGCGGGTTGGGCGCCGTTGGCGTGGCCTGGCCACCGTGGGAACAGAGGACGGTTGCGCCGAGGTGGAGGAGAGGTCCGGGCATGGTCGTGTCGTCCCTTTCAGATCACCGTCAGGGCGCCGTTGTTGATGGTCACCGTCGGGCCGGTGAGCATGATGGTGGCGCCCTGGCCGTTGGAAATGGTGATGCCGATCTCGCTGATTGAAATCATCGCTCCGGTCATGTGCTTCAACAGGATGCCGCCGGTCGGTCCGGGCAGGTCGGAGATCATCAGCGTGTTCTGGTTGCCGGTCTGCAGAACGATGCTTGGTGATACGGGCAGGCCAAGCAGCGCCAGGGCCGGCACTTCGGCAGCCGAACCCCAGAAGCCGCCGACCCAGATCGGATAGTCGGCATCGCCCTGCTCGAATTCGATCCAGACGCCGGCGCCGATCTGTGGCGTAACGAAAACGCCGCTCTGGATGCCGGCGAAAGGCACACAGGGCATCGCCCACGACGACAGTGTCGGGCCCAGCACATCGGGCACCTGGACCTGGATGCGACCCATTTGCTTGGCGTCGATGTTGTTGATAACGACTCCGCGGTACTTACCGTAATGGCGCGTTTTTTCAGTCATGCCGGCACCAGTGGAAGGGTTGAGATCAGGCCGTTGCGGGCCAGTGAAAAACTTTGTTTGAACTCGCCGGCCTTGAGCTTGCTACTGACTTTCTTGACGTAATACAGACCGTCGAAGGACATCCCGGCACCGCGCACGCCAACCAGTTGGCGGGCTTTCAGGACATGGCCGTAGCGCAGCACGTCGAGGCTGCCGTCACCGGTCACCGCATCGGCTGATGAGCCAGCGGCTGCGGCCAGCCCCTTGCCGAGGGCTGCAATGGGCGACAGCTTGGCGGTTTCCTTCATCAGCTTGACGCTCTTCGGCATGGGCGGAATCAGGCCGAGCGGCGGATTGGCCAGACTGACGTCGGGCACAGGGAGCGGAATCGGGAACTTGGTGATCGGGTTCTGGATGAAGACGATGGGAATTTCGGCGCCTGACTGGTTGACCGCGAAAGACAGTGATTCGACGTTGCTGTGTACGTCCATGCCGAGACTGAGCGCCGGCTGAACCATGCCGAGGCGGATCTCCGGTCCCCAGTAGGCGACATTGGCGCCGGGCAGCGGGCCCGGTTCGATGTAGAAGACATGGCCGGCTTCCCTGGCCAGCGTCTTGATGTAGGCGAGGTCGGTGCCTTCGTGGGTCGGAATGCGCTCGACCGGGATCGGGATGTCTTCGAATAGCGACGGGATGATGATTGGCAGCATGCCGTACAGCCCGTAGCGGGCGACGATCAGCGCGACGCGGGCGGCCGGTGGCATGGCAGGATAGGGCAGGCCGCTCATGTCCTGTTTGTCCATTGCCACCGTCAGGTCTTCGCCGGTGATCGTCAGGCGGCTCTGGCCCGGCTCGTTGCCACCCGTGATTTCCTGACGGGTGATCAGGCCATCCATCAGTACGGTTGGCAGGCTGTTCAGCGTGGCGACGAGGATGACGCGCAACCAAGGCACCTGGCCCCCAGCGACAAGCAGCAGGGTGTGTAGCGGCGAGCGGTTGTCGATGACGAAGCTGAGCTGGAAGCCGCTCGGTGTATCGGCCGCCGAGGTGACTTCGACGCTTTCGAGGGCGTCCATCAAGGGCTTCGGGGCCGGGATGGGAACGCCCGGCCCGACCAGCAGCGTGAGGTGGATGCCCTTAAGCACCGCTTCCTCCGTTGTTGAAACCGATGCCGCCGCCAAGTGCGGCCGGCAAGGTCAGGCGCAGCGTGTCGCCGGGATGTTCAAGATCGCTCGGCACCTGGGCGCCGTTGCCGTCGGCGATGCGCCAGAACTGGATCGGGTCGCCGAGGTTGCTTGCTGCCAGGCGGTCGAGACGGTCGCCACCCTGAACCTGGACTTCGCCGACGGTGACCAGCGTGGCCGGGTCGGGGATGAAACGGCGGCGCAGATAGACGGTCTTCTCGCCATCCGGGCCTTCCAGTTCGGCCGTGGGAATGCCGTTGTAGCGGCTGTTGGGGGGGAATCGTTCGATGCTCATGGCAATCCACCCAATCCCAGCGAGGCAAGGCTGCCCAGGCCGGCATCGGCCGCCAGGCGTTCCTTGCGCTGTTGATAAACCATATAGAGATGCCCACCTTTGTCGTTGAAACCGAGGTCGCCGACATGGAGAACCTTGAGACTCAGCGAGACCTTGGCGCGGATGGGGTTCAGCGCGCTGTCGAAAGCTTCTTCGGTGATCGAAAAATCGGTGATGCGCACCGGTACGACGCGTTCCTTGCTCCATACGAAAAGGGTCAGCGGCGCGACCGTCGGCGCAATTTCGAGTGTGCCGAAACTGAGCAGCGTGTTGTTCTGGATCAGCGTGCCACTGTCCGGATACACGATGGTTTCGAGCGCCGCCAGTTGCGGATGGATGCCTGAGGAAACGGTCTTCGGGTGCTGGTCGGGGAATTCCAGTTGATCGGTGGCATCGATTTCGGCGTCGAGCTTGAAGGTCTCGGTGGGTGGGCCCTTCAGGCGCAGTGGCTCGGAAAACGGCCCGCCCGACTCGGTGGCCTGCGGTTGCAGCGTGCGGGTCAGGGTTTCCGGGTTGTACTGCAGCGAAATGACCCGCTGCACGGCGCCGCTGGACGGATCGATCAGGATCAGGCCGCCACGCAGGAGCTTGGGAGAAAAGGGGCCGCTCATTTGTTGAACCTCACGCGTACGTCGTACTCCGCTTCATCGAGCGAGCGGGTGTTGCGGATGGCGCCATAGGGCGACTGCCACGCCATGTTGACGATCATGTCGTCCTGGTCGAAGAATGTGCCTGTGTCCTCGTCGAATATCTGAACCGAGATGGGGCCGTTGATCGGCATCAGGCCGGGCAGCGGCAGGACGAAGCTGCCCGACTGGCCGTCGTTGAGGCTCTTGACCGGTGTTTTCTGGCGCTTGCTGCCGCTGCTGAGCAGGGCATAGACTTCGTCGGCCCCGGTCCAGTCCTCGGTCTTTTTGACGTTGACGTCGATCAGTGTCTGGCGGGTGGCTAGGGTTTGCTCCATGGCGCGCTTTTCCAGCGTCTTGGCGTTCTTGTCGACATCCTTGGCGGTGGCCAGGGTTTTGTCTACGGCGCCGAGCGAAACCAGTAGCTCACCTGTGCTTCGATCAGCCGCCGGCTTGTTGCTGGTCTCGGCGGCGCTGGTCGGTAGTGGCAGGTCGATCGTGTCGAGTACCTTCTTGCTCTTCGGGTCCTTGACCGTTTTCGCGGCGTTCCATTTCTTAGCGGCATCGGTGAATGCGCTGCTCGGCAAGCCGGGCGAAATCAGCCGGATGGCCGGTGGCGCCAGCGTGGCGTTGCCGGCGGCATCGCACTTCCATCCCCATTCGACCGAGCCGAGATAGGTATTGGCCAACGGTCCGGAAAGCGCCAGCGCCGAAACTTCGAAGGTCTGCACCCACTCCTGTTTGGCAAAGGCAATGCTTCTGCGGGGGGAGTCCGACAATGTGGCTGTCTTGACCTCGAAGCTGCCGTCGGATTTCTTTTTCCGGTAGCCGTGCTCGCCAAACCCGTCCTTTCCGTAACCGGCTCTAGTGCCAGTTGTCTCCTCCGCCGGAACTGCTTCGGTGAGCGTTTTTGGTATGGCACCCGGTTTTGCGTCCGTCGCATAAAGCGGATTTGTATTCGGCGTCTTCTTGGTGCCGGTATCGGTCTGGTCAATCACCCGGCCTGGATCGCTGTCGGTCTTGCCGAGCGCCATCGTGCCCTTGTGGGCCGATGGAAAACTGGTTGCATCGACAGGCCCGCCGGCCTTTGTTGCGCGCAGCGTACGGACTGACTGCACGGTGCCGATCAGATCGGCCTCGACCAGGTCGTTGGGCGTGAATTTCAGGCTGATGTGTGCGCCGATCACCTTGCCGACAGTACCGCCCTTTTTCGGCGGGACGTTTGTTGGCGTATAGCTGTCCGTATCGAACTCGCCGCCATTAGTCTTCACCGCACAGGCCACGCCGGGCTGGAATCGCGATAACGCCGGCCCCGGGAGGCCAGCCAGATAGGCCAGCGCGGCGGCATCGGCCTGCCGTTCGGCGGATGGCGGCAGCGTTTTTGGCATTTTTTCGGCGTCGACCGCAGAAGTCGCGCCTTGTTGCACGACATGCGCCAGTTCATGGACTAACAGCCGACGCCCGCCAATCGTGTCGGGTTGGTAGCGATTGGCGGCAAAACCGATGTTGCTGCCCATGGCGAAGGCATCGGCCGTCAGACGACCTGCCATCTGGCGCGCTGGCTGGTCGACATGGATGCGGACCCGTGACAGGTCGTGGGCGAAGAAGGGTTCGAATTCCTGCCGCAGGGCGCTGGGCAGGGGCTGGCCGGTGGCCAACAGTGCAGGAACCTGGTCGTGCGGAGCCGTCAGCGCTGACTTGCCTGGCGTAAGCCCGTGGCGGGGCGACGTAACGGGGCGGTCGACGGCGGAGGCCTGTGACGGAACGGGGTGGGCAAGCTGGCTCATTTGCTCAGACCTTTTTCGTGGGCGTTGTTGTCCTGATTGAGCACTTCGTCGGGCAGCGTGCCCTTGGCGTCGCTGTCCTTATAGTAGATGCCGTAGCTGTCCAGTGGTTTGTCGGCGTCGTAGCCCTGGGCAAGACCGAAGTCGCGAAGTTGTTCCAGGGCTGCAGGTTTGGATATGGCGCCCAGATCCTTTGTGGCGCTATTGGATATGGCACGGAAATTCGTCCCTTGCTGAAGCAGTGCCACGGCATGACCCAGACGTTTCGTGTCCCCCGGCTTGATCGCCATGTAGCCGATCGGAGTGAAACCTGCGGCGACGAGCAGGCGAACACCGTAGGTGGCGAGGACATCACAGTCCACCTTGAGTTGCTTGTTTTGCGGGCCCGCGGCACTCAAGCCAGAAATGTGTCCTGACTTGTCCGGTTTCACGTCTTCGGTGCTATGCCAGGTGAAGGCCTCGACAATCTGCGTAAACATGGCTTCCGCTTTGGCGGCATCACCCGGGAACTGTTTTTTCAAGGCATGGCCGATGTTTTCGGTGTTGGTCTCCAGCCAGGTTTTCAGGCTGTTGATGTCGCGGGCGGTGGGGGCGCTGATCGTGATGCCGGCGGCGCTGCCCAGCGCCAATACGTTGTCGACAGTTACCCGCTGCTTGTTGCCGACCGCCCAGCCGCGCGTTGCGGGATCGGGATTCTCTTTGTTGCCTTTGACTTCGATTTCGGCGCCTTCGACAAAATAGGGTTGCTCGGACACCAACTGAAGTAGAGTGCCGCGCTTTTCGGCCATCATCCATTCGGTGAAGGCGGCCCTGCAACCGGGCAGAAAATAGGTGACCTTGGCCAGTTTTGCCGGCAGGTCGGCATCGGCGGCATAGGCTTTTACGATGGCCTTGAGCGCTGCATTCACCTTGGCGCCACCCAGTTGTCCGGCGTAGCCGCCCTGGTCGGCGGTGAGCCTTGAGAGCAGGTCATGATCCGACATTGCCTTGGCATTGTTCGCCTGATCCTGAGCGATGCTGGCAATTTGCGTTTCACTGACCTTGGCCGGTTGCTCGAGTACGGCCTGATAGACAAATTTCCGGATATTGGGATCGGCGATCCTGGGTGCGAGTGCCATCGCTTCGTTGATCTGACCGACATTGGCAAGGTCGACCGCAAGCATCTGTGCCCGCTCGTTTTTCTGGTCAACCTTGGCACCGCTCTTGTCGAGTATCCGTCCGGCCAGATTTTCGACTTTCTGCAAGTTGCGTTTCCAGGCTTCCTTGGCTTTCGGGTCCTTGGGTTCCTGAATCAGTTTGCCCTGGCTGTCGCGACTGATGCCTTTACCGTAAGCTTGCAGCGTACGGGCGTACTCCTCGTTGTTGGGGTCGAGCCCCTTGGGGTCGGCCGCCGCGTGTTTCTTCAGGTCCTCGTCGATCTCTTCATCCAGCGTCTTGTGATCGATTCGCGTCCTGCCTTCGCCTGCCTGTTGCGTGACGTGGGCCAGTTCATGGGCGAGCAGGGCACGGCCGCTCGGCGTTTCTGGCGCCCACTGGCCTGGCGCAAGCGCGATTCGGGGGCCACAGGTGACGGCGCGGCTACCAGCTCTCTTCACCGCATCGGCCGTCTCACCGGCCGGGAAAATGCGTACCTGGGAAAAGTCATGGCCGAAACCTTGTTCGAACGGGGCGCGCAGCGTCGGAGAAAGGCTGTGTCCCCCCTGTTCCGGGAGCGGATTGCCGGCCGTTTGCCAGTTCGGCAGGTTGCGCCGGGGTGCAGAAAGTGTGCTGCGCAGCGTGCCGTCGGCGAGTGCGCTGGCGGCACGCTGGTCGGCCTGGGCCTCGCGGCTGTGGCGTTCCGGGGTCGGGCGCCTCGGCAGGTCGGCCATTCTGGGTTGTCCCTGGCTGATGGGTTTCATGTCCGGCCACCGACTTTTCCGCGGGGGAGCATGCCGGCAACGGCGTTGCGGGCCACTGTTTGTGGTTGCAGGTCCGGTGTATTGACGCGCAAGGATTCTCTGTTGGCGAGGCGTGGAAGCGACGCATTGCCCGCCATGCCGCTGGCGGCGAGTTCCCTTTCCAGCGCTGCAACAAAGGCGCGCCGCTCGGCGGGGGTGTAACCCGGCAGACTCAGTTGCTCAATATGGAGATGGATTTTTTTCATGCCCAGCCTCGCGTTTCGGCATCGGCCAGCGGTCGTTCGCGTTTGGAGGCTTCGGCGTGGGACGCTTGCAGAAGGTGGCGCATCATCACCGGTTCGCCGTCATCGGCAGCCAGGAATGCTGCGTTGAGGGCGATGTTGCGGATGCTGCCGCCGGTCATGGAGAGGCGGGACAGTTTGTCGAAATCGAGGCCACGGGTTGGTGTGGCAGCCGGGAAAACGCGTTGCCAGAGGGCCAGCCGCTGGGCCTGATCGGGGAATGGGAAATGCACGATGAAGCGCAGGCGGCGCAGGAAGGCGGGGTCGAGGCTGGACTTGAGGTTGGTGGTGAGGATGGCGAGCCCGTGATAAGCCTCCATGCGTTGCAGCAGGTAGCTGACTTCGATGTTGGCGTAGCGGTCGTGGCTGTCTTTGGCCTCGGTGCGCTTGCCGAAGAGCGCGTCGGCTTCGTCGAAGAGCAGGATGGCGCCGCAGTCTTCGGCGGCGTCGAAGACCTTGCGCAGGTTTTTTTCGGTTTCGCCGATGTATTTGCTGACGACGGCCGACAGGTCGATGCGGTAGAGATCAAGTTGCAGCGTATGGGCCAGCACCTCGGCGGCCAGTGTCTTGCCGGTACCGCTTTCGCCGGCAAAGAGCGTGGCGAGACCGAGGCCCCGATTGCCCTGGGCGGCGAAGCCCCATTCTTCCTGCACCTTGAAGCGCTGGCGCAAGTGGGCGGCGATCTGGCGCAGCATGGCGAGTTGTGCTTCCGGCAATACCAGGCTTTCCCAAGCGGCTTTGGCGTCGAGCCGCTGGGCGAGTTTGTCGAGGCCGCCGCGGCTTGCCTGCCGGCAACTGTCCCATAACGGCGTCAGGCTTGCCGTGCGAGCGCCATCGGCAGGCATGGCCAGTGTGCCGCGCAAGGCATGGGCGATGCTCTGGACCGACTGGCTGCCCAGGCGAAAATGGCTGGCGGCACGTTCCAGTTCGGGAACGGCGCGCGCGGCACCGGTCGAACCGAGGGCGTCTATCCACAACTGGCGGCGTTCGCTGCTGTCCGGCTTGTTGACAGCGAAGCGCAGGGACGGGGCGGTTAGCGCCGGTGCTGTTGGCGAGGCAACGAGGCAGAGGCCGCCGACCCGCTCGAGGAGGGCCTGGGCCGCATCGCTGGCTGCCGGGCCGGGATCGGCGATGACCACGAGCAGGGCGGCGCCGAGCAGCGTGGCTTCGCGTTGCCAGAGGGTGATCAGCGCCGAGCGCTCTTCGGCGCCATGCGGAATGTCTTCGGCGTGCAGCCTCAGGCATTGCAGGCCGAGGGTGTCGGCGAGGCGGGCGGCGATGTCTTCCTGCGCAGCCGGGTCGTCACCTTCGAGAACAATGACGGGGATTGCCGTTTTGGCCTGATTTTCCGGGTTGACCGCAGCAAGCACCGCGCGCGTTGTCGACGCGTGATCCGCGGCTTGCAGCGGCAACGTTCGGGCTGGGCGGAGCAAGTGGGCTAGGCGGCCATCGAGTTCGTTGATGCCGCCGATGAAATGCAGAGCCCGTTCGTCGATGCGCAAGCGGCCGGCGGCCAGGCCATTGCTGTCGTCGACTTCGATCAGGCGCCAGCGGCGCAACGGGCGTTGTGGCGTCAGGGCGCTCCAGTGGGGGTCGTCGAGGGTGCTGAGCGCCAGGCTGAAACTGATGGCCGGGCGATAATCCTTGCCTTGCCCCAGGGTGCAGAGGCGTGCCAGTTCGCCGTCCATTTCAAAACCGGCGCAGAGCAGCAGCAGGTCGCGTTCGAAGGTGGAAAGTCCGAAGGCGCTGCTCAGCCAGTCGATGGCGCTTTCGCTGCGCAGGGCATGCCGGGCGTTGGCGATGGCGGGCAGTGGGTCTGGCTGGTTCGGCACGGCCTTGCCGCTGGCTGTGTGCAGACGTTGCTTGAGCCGTGCAAACTCGGCGACCAGCAGTTGCTGGTTGGCGACGGTCCAGTCCTGGGCAAGCGGCGCGTTCATGGCAGCGTGATCCGGCGATCGAGGAAGGCTGCCGGCGTCGCCATGCGGTCGACGATCGGGCTGTCGAAACCATCGACGCGCAGGCGGACCAGATGGGTGCTGCCGGCCGGCGGGGCCTCGGGAATCGTGAAAGTCAGGCGGCTGGTCGCGGTTGTTACCGGGACGGCGGCAATTTCGCGTTCGCCCAGGATCAATGTGGCGGACTGGCCGGGGCGAACGGGGGGAGCGATATCAAGGACAAGCGTTACGGTGTTGGCATTGCGCGTGGCGCTGAACGGGGGAAGGACCGGCTGAGGTGCCAGTGCCAGCGGTAGCTGGTTGGTACGGCGGGGCTGGCTGTCGTCAAGCCGCTGTACCGAGAGGTCGACGCGGTAAAGGCCGACTGGCAGGTCATTCGGCACGGTGAAGCTGACCTTGTCCGGGCCGCCGCCGGTGACCGGCACGCTGCGGTTGATCTGGAAGGAAGCGAGGCTGAAGGTGACCTGTCGATCGACGCCGTCGAGATGATGCCCTTCAAGCGTCACTTCGCCGCCGGGCACGGCGACCGGCTGGCGTCCGCCCGGGACGACGGCTTCCAGCGTGGGTAGCGGCGCGGTCAGGCCGCTGAAAGCGAGCACGCCGCGTTCGCGTTTCGAGACCGGGTCGGTTTCGCCACGGCTGAGAACCGGCAGCGGGCTGCGTGCCGGCCTGGTGGATTCGATGAGGACGACCGACACCTGGAAAGCGACGGTGGGCCGATAGTGGGCCTGCAAGGCCGACCACAGGCGGGACATTTCCTCGGTGCTGAGCGCGGATGGGGTGATCTTGAGCATCTCGACCTGTTCGGCCAGATCGGCGGCGCGCAGGCTTTGATAGATGGCCGGCAGCGCCGTGCCGTCGACGATGGTCGGGTGCAACGCCCGGCGAATGGCGGCGCGGGGAAGCACCGGTGTTTCGTGCAGGAGTTGCAGGGCGTAGCCGAGCAGCACTTCGGCCTGCAGTTCGGCGCGGCCATAGGCGGTCAGCAGGTAGTGCAGGTCGAGCGCGAGCGGCGGATTGGCGATGCGGTTGCCGGCTGCGTCGCGTGACGGCAGGGCTGCGTTGCGCAAGGCGGTGTTGTGGGTGACCTGATGAAGGAAAAGGTTGAGCTGGGGGCCATTGGCATCGTCGAGCGCGATGGTGTCGGGGGCCTGTGCGCTGACGGTGACGCCGGCACCCATGGCATCGATCACCGCGTGGTCGATCAGGCCTGAATCGAGCAGATCCTTGATGACGGCTGTGACGCCGGCGATGGCCAGGGCGTTGCTCATGTTCGGCCTCCGTTGCGGCGGGCGAGGTAGTCACTGAGCGACAAGGGGACCGGGCCACGCGGGCGGGGCGGCTGGGCAGCAGGCGCCGGCCGGTTGGGAGGATTGACTTCGAGGCGGCCGATAGTGATGTGGACTTCGGGCGGCTCGTCGGCCTGCGGCGTGATGGCTGGGCGTTCCCGGTTGCTTTGCGGATGGATGGCGCTGATTTCGGCCGGGCGCTGAATGGCCTGGCGAGCGGCAACCAATGTTGGCGGCGTGGCGACTTCCGGCGGATTTTCCGGGTGCTCTGGTTTGTTGCCGAGCAGGCGTGCAACCAGGGATTCGATGTCGGTCAGGGCTGCATCTGGGCTTTCGGCCAGCTGGCTGGTTTTCGCTGTCGGTACACGGCGTTGCGTGTCGGGTTTTTGGTCGGAAGTGCGCGGGTTGGCGACAGGGTTGCTCCCCTCTCGCTTGGGCAGCTGATAGCGCGCGATCTCGCTCTGATGAATGGGGGCTGCTTGTTGGCTCGACATGCTTTCCGGCTGGATGGCTGCACCTCGATCTGGCCTCAAGGTGGGCATATCATGGCGTTCAGTACCAGCAATATTGCCTGCGACGACCGGGGCGGGCGGGGCGCTATCGGTGCGCTGTGCGCGGCGCGGCGCGCCATTCGGTGTCTGGAATCCGGAACTGATGATGGGCGTGCTGGCTGGCGCTAATTCGTGGCTGGCCGTTTCCGTTGTTGAAACATCAGCAGGCGGGGAAGCATAGGGCAGCGCGGTGCGTGACCTGACTTGCGGGGCAAGCCCGAGGCTGCGGTTGGCGAGTTGGTGAAGGAATCCGCTCATGTCCGCCTCAGCCGATCATGTTCAGGTAGGCTGCCCGGCGGGCCGGGCTGAGCGCCAGAATCTCGGCTTCGCGCCAGCCATAGGCGCTGGCCAGCCGATGGACCGATTCGAGCAGCTGGCGGGCGCGGATGCCGAGTTCGTCCCAGAAGCAGTTGCCGACGTCGAGTACGGCATCCCAGGTGTGACCGCAGTCGCTGCAACGCATGCCGAGACGGATGTCGGCGGCCGGGTCGAGCACTTCCATTTGTGATTCGATCTCGCCGATGCGTGCCGGCGAGCATTTGGATTTCGGGCTTTTTTTCCGGTCGACCGTGGAAGTCATGCCCGACTGGGTGTCATCGACCCGGCAGCGGTCGAGCAGCCACTCGACAGCCGTTTCCGGATCTGGTGCATCGAGGATCATCGCCTGATCGCGGCTGCTTGGCAGGCGCCATTGTCCGTCATCAAGCACGATTCGCGCACCGCAATCCGGGACTGGCAGGCTTTGCAGAAGGGTGGTCCCGTCGAGGCCGAATTCCATCAGGCTGCCGCAGGATGGGCAGGGCGCGTAACCGTCCAGCGCGCTGCCGAAGGTGGCATTGCGCAGGGCGAGCATATTGATTTCGCGCCAGCCCACCGGGCGGTCGGCCAGTTCGTCGGGCGCTTCCTCCGGCATGGCGAAGGCGAGCGCCAGCAGCGATCGGTCAATGGGATGACGTGTCTGTCCGGCGTCCCACAGGGCGAGAACTTGTGCGGCACTTAACGGGCGCATGGCGAGGTTCCATTGGCTCGATTAACCCGGCTCGACAAAGCTCGGCTCAGCCGGTTCGGCAACTTCGTAGTCGCGTTCCCAGCCTTCGTTTTCGAGCTTGATGTGTTGGATCGCCACGGCATTGGCGTTGGCATCGAGGTCCGGCAACGCCTGGTATTCCGATACCCAGCAGCGGAAAACCTTGTAGGCGATCGCCAGTTGCCCGGCTTCGTTATAGACCTCGATGATCAGATCCTTGCGAAAGTCCTTGAGCGACACTTCGCTACCGAGGCCGGAACCAAGATTCCAGACCTTGTTGGCCCACTGCTCGAAATTGGTGTCGTGGGTGACGCCGCGCTCGAGCGTGATCGCCTCGAATTTGCTGCGGCCCGGCGACTTGCGGCCGGTCGATGGGTCGCCGCCTTCACGGTGTTCGACAACCTCCGTTGAACGCTTGAGGGCTGAAACCTTGCTGATACCGGCGACGTAGCGGCCATCCCATTTGACGCGGAATTTGAAGTTTTTGTACGGATCGAAGCGCTGGGCATTGACAGTGAACTGGGCCATTTTTCAATCTCCTCTCGATTCGGTTCAGGGTCAGACCTGGATCTGTCCGGCCAGCTGCTGGATGCTGATGACCACGAATTCGGCCGGCTTGAGCGGCGCGAAGCCGACCAGGATGTTCACCACCCCGCGATTGATGTCGTCCTGCGTCGTCGTTTCGCGGTCGCACTTGACGAGATAGGCGTCGCGTGGCGAACTGCCCTGGAAGGCGCCTTGACGGAACAAACCGTTCATGAAGGCGCCGATGTTTAGGCGGATCTGCGCCCATAGCGGTTCGTCGTTCGGCTCGAAAACAACCCACTGCGTGCCGCGGTACAGCGACTCCTCGATGTAAAGCGCCAGGCGGCGCACCGGAACATATTTGTACTCAGACGCCATCTGGTCGGCGCCGCGCAGGGTGCGGGCGCCCCAGCTCACGGCACCGTAGACCGGGAAGGTGCGCAGACAATTGACGCCGAGCGGGTTCAGGCTGCCGTTCTCGCCATCGGTCATCGGAACCGACAGCGATTGCACGCCGGCCAGATTGGCATCGGTGCCGGCAGGCGCTTTCCAGATGCCGCGATTGCCGTCGGTACGGGCATAGAGGCCGGCCATGGTGCCGCTGGGCGGTGTCAGGCGAGCCTTGCCGTTCTTGAGCGGGTCGGCAACGTAGGTCCATGGAAAATAGACTGCCGCGTGATCGGATTTCGGCAGATCGGTGCCGGAGGCCGAGGCGACCATGCCGGGCACGTCGGAAACGGATGAAGGAGCGTCGACGATGAAGAAGGCCCGGCGCTCCTCGCAGTATGAAGCCGCATCTGACAGTACGCCGGCATCGGTGATGCCCGGCATGACGAGCAGGTTGAACAGGTCGGCATCCTCCAGCGCGTAGATTCCTTCGCGATTGGTGCGGCTGCCAATGAAGGCAGGATAGACGTCGGACGGTCCGTAGGGTGTTTCCGATCCGCCAGTCAGGAAAGCGTCGGTAGGCGGGGCAGATAGGGTGGCGCCAGCCAGAAGTTTGAGGCCGTTCGCGATGTCCGCAGTCGGTGCTGCGCTGACAGCGATGGCCGAACCGGCACCGCGCGTTCCGCTGGCCAGGACGAGTTTGCTGCTGGCGACCGTCACCGTAAAATTGGCATACGCCGGGTTGCCCGGCTTCAAGGCTCGGACGGCGGTTTGCAGGCGTGACGCTACGTCGGCCATCTTGGCGGCAAGGCTGCCGCCTGCGGCGCCAGTGGCGCCGAGATTCACGACATCCGGACCATAGCCGTCAAGGCTGATGCGCAGGCTCGTGTGGGTGGCGTCGGGCAGAGTGTCGAGGTCGGCCGCGGCGTAAGTCGCGCTACTCAGAGTCGCCGGGTCGGGCATGAGGGCGGGGCGAATGCCTGCAACGGCGTCGACTTCGCTGCCGCCGTTGGCTACGCCGAGCTTCAGGACGCCGGCCGCATTGTTGCGCGCACCGGGCAATACGCGCACAGACGAGAGTTCACCGCCTTCGCCTGACCTGAGAACCAGCCTCGTGCCGTCAACGGTGCAGGCGAAGCCGGAGAGTGCGAGCTTGCCGCCCGCCTGGTTCTGGACCTTGGTCGCAATCGCGGCGGCCAGGGCCAGTCGGCGATCCGTCGCGGTTGCGCCGGTCACATCGGCCGGCAACGTGATGCTTACGGTAACCGGCGGCAGGCCATTGACGACTACCCGGAAGTCGGTGTGTGTCGCATCGAGCAGGGTCGCCACGTCAGCCAACGCGCCACTTGTCGAGGTGGCCTGTGGCAATCCGCCTAGTGTCGCAGTGGAAACATCCCTGGAAATCTTGACCAGTTGCGAAACGCCGTTGACCAGATCGGGCAGGTAGCGGGCATCGGCCGAATTCATGGATACGTTCTGGTATTGCTCGGCGCGCCCGTCGCTGTTGCGAATGAAGGTTAGGTTGAACGTGCTGTCCGGGAGGGCTGTCGCGTAATCGACGCGGACCTGTATATCGTTACCGGAAGCGCCGGAATCCAGCGCGGTTACGGTCAGGACCGGGGCTGCCGTCGAACTCAGGAGCGATTTGCTGGCTGGCGAAGCCGTCTTCACGATGCGGACGATCCACGCATCGGTGCCCCCGTTTAGGAAGAACTGGCGCACCGCATAGCTCATTTCGGAGTCGGCTGACAGGCCGCCGAAAGCGCGTTCGAAGTCGGCGAAGCTGAAAATGCGGGTGGCCTTGTTGATAGGCCCTCGAGATGCTGCGCCAAGGAAGGCAGCAACCGAGGTGGCGACCCCGGCTATGGTACGAACGCCGCTGGATACTTCCTGGATATACACCCCGGGGGAAGCAAGTTGTACAGGCATGACGGGCTCCTTTCTGCGGGACGGCCGGAGGCCATTCCATTCGAGATCACATCGATACTTCTGCCGGCCCCGGTCATGCCTTTGGGTCAATGCTCCCCGCTGTCACCCGGATTGCCACCAAGCTATATCCCTCAAGACGGGATCAAAGAGCGATGCTGAATCACCAATCCAGCCTCGCTAGGGCAGGAGCCCTGAATATCTGCCCCGCATCGTCGTGCGACACGAGTGAATATGTATTTGTCTTGCGCCAAGGCCATTATGCTGCCATAAAATCCAAACGTTGTTACAGCATCGTGACAAAGGAGAAAAAGCCGATCAACACGGCAAAGCGGTTGATGGTCGTGCCCCCCTGTATCCAGTTTTAATCAGTAAATGCGCATATTCATATGCAGCATTTGTATGCGATTTAACAGTTCCGTTTACAGTCGACGCGAATGATTGGCAAATAGTTCAATTCAACATGAATAAAATAATTTGCCCATGCAAAATTATCCCGAGCTGTAGAAACGCCACCCGCAATTTCCGGGCGGTCGGTGTGCGAGAACAATATTTCCGGATGCCTCATCCAAATAGGATGAGCGCAATACTGCTTCAGCCGGCAGCCTTCCCATCCGGTGCTTTGCCTTGGCTTGACCAGAACTGGGCTACCTGGGCAGCGGTGATGCGGCCTGATTTGACGCCAGCCGCGAGCGCCTCATTCGCATCGGCCACCTTGCCGTAGATTACATACACCTCTGCTTCGACCAACGGACATATTTCCTCTTCATGGGCCAGCAGTTCTGATTGATCCGGCCGGGAGAAGTTCGAGGTCGTGAACGTTGGAGGCGACGAATTCTCCTCTTTCGCTTTGCTGAAAAACGGCATCAGGATGGAAAGGCTGACTTGGCGCATGAAGGTGCTGACGGGTGTGTGATGAGCGTTCTTGTTCGGCATGGTGCATATGCTCCTGTCCGGGTACGGCTTGAATTGCATCAATTGGTGGGTCGCCGGCAGAAAGCGGACTGCACACTCAGCCGACATCGATGACTATCTGCAATTACCGGGCCAACTTGCATGTGTCTGATATTTAATGGGTTTGTTTTTGCCGCAAGATGATTTCTGTCGCTCATCGGCGACAGAAATGGTGTTGCGAGGCGCAGATTCCGCGTGTATAGGCCAATTGCGGTTGTTGTTAATTAGCGACAACCTGGAGAGGCACCGTCAGTAGGCGCTTCGAGCGGGTCAGCTGAGCAGGGTGACGACGAGTTCCCGCCGATGCCCTTGTGTCCTGTGTTCAAAAAGGTAGATGCCCTGCCAGGTGCCGAGCAGCAGGCGGCCGTTGGCAAAGGGAACGGTCAGCGATACGCCGGTAAGCAGGGAGCGGGCGTGGGCGGCCATGTCGTCGTCGCCTTCGAGATCATGGCGGTAGGCCGGGTCACCGTCTGGCGCCCAGCGTTGCATCAGGGTTTCGAGATCGCGGCGCACCGTGGCGTCGGCATTTTCGGTGATGGCCAGGCCGCAACTGGTGTGGCGGACGAAAATATGGGCAATTCCGGCGTCGACCGCAGCATTGCGCACCACAGCGGCAACTTCATCGGTGATTTCCACTGAGCCGCGGCCACGGGTGGTGATGGAAAGCCGGTGTTGTTCGGCCATGTAGTTGGTCAATCCTTCTTGAGCAGCGATTGCAAAGCGGCGAAGGGGTTGTGCGTGGCGCTGCCTCCGCGCTTGCTGCTGTCCGTGTAGCCACGGTCAGCCTCGATTTGTTTCTGGTGTTCGTTGTCGTGGCAGTAGATGCAGAGCAGTTCCCAGTTGCTGCCGTCGTTCGGGTTGTTGTCGTGATTGTGGTCACGATGGTGCACCGTCAGTTCGCGCAGGTTGGTGACGGTGAATTCGCGGGCGCAACGGCCGCAGATCCACGGATAGATTTTGAGCGCGCGTTCGCGGTAGCCCTCGGCGCGGGTATCGGCTGCCTTGCGGGCGTCGAGGACAACCTGGTCGAGGCGGTTGTGGTTGATGGTTTTCATAGGAGGCTCCGGTCGTTTTTCCCGATTTTACGCCGCAGCCCCTAAAATGTGGCTTTCGCCCAAACCGCCCACACACCATGCCGCGCATCAAGATCGAGTTGCCCGAGTCCTTCCATTTTTCGACCGAGATTCCCATCTATATTGGCCACATCAACTACGGGCATCATCTCGATAACGCCCAGTTGATCTCGCTTGTTTCCGAAGCGCGCGTACGTTTCTTGAAGTCCTTGGGCTACTCGGAGATGGATGTTGAAGGCGTTGGCATTATCGTCGCTGATGTCGCCGCGCAATATCGCGCCGAAGCCTTCCACGGCGAAACGCTGGTTGCCGAGATGGGCGCCAATGATTTCAACAAATATGGCTGCGATTTCGTCTGGCGCCTGAGCGACAAAGCCAGCGGCCGCGAAGTGGCGCGTGGCAAGCACGGCATCATGTTCTTCGACTACGCCGCTCGTCAGGCCACCTCGGTCCCGCCGGCCTTCATCGCCAAGGTCGGCGGCTGATGATTCCCATCCGCTACGTCGAACCCGTCTTTCGCCCGCCAAGCGAGGCGGAATCGCTGATTCTTCCGGTAACGGATGGCTGTTCGTGGAACAAATGTACCTTCTGCGAGATGTACACAGCGCCGCAAAAGAAATTTCTGGCGCGCAGCGAAGACGAAGTCCTGGAGAGCATTCGCCTGACCGGGCAGCGTTACGGCAGCGATATTCGCCGCGTTTTTCTGGCCGATGGCGATGCGCTGGTGCTGCCGACGCGCCGCCTGATCACCATTCTCGAAGCGATTCGCACCCACATGCCCGCTGTGCGGCGCATCTCGTCGTACTGCCTGCCACGTAACCTGCGTAAAAAGAGCCAGTCGGAAATCGACGAACTGGCAGCGGCTGGGCTCAAGATGGTTTATGTCGGCGCCGAATCGGGCGACGACCAGGTGCTTGCTGCGGTCGACAAGGGTGAAACCTTCGAAACCACGCGCGAGGCGCTCGACAAGCTGGGCGCGGCCGGCATCACGCGTTCGGTCATGATCTTGAATGGCCTTGGCGGCAAGGCGTTGTCGATGCAGCACGCCGAAAACTCTGCGCGGTTGGCCAATGCGACGCAGCCGGAATATCTGGCGACACTGGTCGTCAGTTTTCCGCAGGGTGAGGAGCGCTTCCGTGCCGGGTTTCCCGGCTGGGAACCGCTTGATCAGCACGAACTGTTTGTCGAGATGGAGCACTTTCTATCGCTGCTCGAATTGAAGCGCACCGTATTTCGCAGCGATCACGCCTCAAACTGGCTTGTACTCAAGGGGACGCTGGGGGCAGACAAGGAACGCCTGTTGCAACAGGTCCGTCTGGCGATTGCCACACCCGAAGCCGCGCGGTTACGCCCGGCCTGGGCACGCGGTCTGTAAAACGCAGATTTCATTTTTGGCCGAATTTTCCGGTTGACCGTGGAAGGAGGAGGGGGCGTTCAATCCCGCGAACTGCTCCCGTTGTGGAGATGGCTTCAATCAGCCTGCTCCGCGCCAAACCCATCCATCGTTTTCCGGGGAGTGCATCCCCTTCGGGTGCATGAAAGAGGCGTGACCAAGCCTTCAGCAGGCTGCCAGTTGCCATGCACTTGCACCTGCCCAAGCTGCAGCCCGGGTCTAACTCGGCTATCATCTTACAATTGCCGAGGACTGATGCGATGAACCCAACACCCCTGACCGATGCCGATCTTGACCGGCTTGAAGAACTGCTCGAATCCGACGTTTTCCAGGGCGAGGCCATGCGCCTCGACGAAATCCAGGCCATGTTGTGCGCCGTTGTCAGCGCCCCCGAGCCGGTGCCTCCCGCCATCTGGCTGACCGAAGCGCTCGGCAAGGGCCTCGAAGCCGGCGGCAACCCGGACGTTGAAGCCGCGCTCGAACTGCTCATGCGCCTCAACAACGACCTCGCCGCCGCGCTACTGGCCGACGAAACGATTGCTCCAGTGCTTTACCCGCTCGACGAAAGCTGCACCGAATACGACTACGAAGCCTGGGCCGACTCCTACGTTTTCGGTGCCGGTCTGGCCGGCGACTGGTACGAAATGGCCGGCAAACACGCCGACGACCTCTCCGAACTGCTCGAGCCCATGTTCGTGCTCAACGGCATGCTCAAGGAAGACGCCGAAAAGAGCGGCGAACGCTGGTTCCCGCCCGCCGAAGAAGCCCGTCTGGTCGCCGACATCCAGGAAAACCTGCCGGTCATCGTCCAGACCCTCTACAACTTCTGGCGCAACAAGCGCACCGGCGGCACCGTCCAGCGCGAAACCGACAAAGCCGGCCGCAACGACCCATGCCCCTGCGGCAGCGGCAAGAAATTCAAGCAGTGCTGCGGTAGCCCGGAAAAGCTAAATTGATTAGCGCCTTGCCGGCTTTATACGCGGCATGATCGTTGCAACAAAGAGCCCCGAAAGGGGCTTTGTCTTTCCTGGCTGGGGAGCTTCTGCAACCGGCCAAGTGCTGCCTGTCAGCTCAACTACAGAACGGACGCCTGGAGGGGCGGTCCAATCTAAAACCTGCCGGACAGCCTACTTCAGCACGTCGGCCAGAACCAGCCTGTCACCGGGTGACAGAAGGGGACTCCAAAAGATAAGATAATCAGCTATCCGTTGCCAATCTAAGGGTATTACCATGATCTCTTTCAAGCACCTTGCGTTAGTCACCATTGCAGCTTGTCTTGCACTGCCCACAGTGGCCGATCCGTATAAGGATGAAAGTGGAAAGGGTTACTACAAAGGTGATCGCCGTGGATACAAGGGCGGTGAACATAAGGAGGAGTATTGGGACGGCAACTGCAAAGTTGAACGCAAGTGGGAAAAGAACGGGAAGTACAAGGAAGAGCGGAAATGCGAAGGGCCGAGGGGTTATGGCAACTATCCGCCGCCCGGTTATCAAGAGCCCAGTGCAGTGATTCAACCGCCGGGGATCATCATTCAACCGCCAGCGATCATCGTCCGATGAGTAGGTTTCACCCCATCAGTATTGATTTCATTGTCAGCTATGAGTGCGTAGCGGTCGCCGGAGCCTCGACTCCTGAAGGGCAGCAGTGGGTCGGGAGTTCGCGTTCGCCAGCCAGGAAAGCTGACCTTCGCAACCGCGCCAGCCCGAACGTCTGTTGACCGCGGAACACCTGCTGTTCATCCGGCGCAGGGTGTACGGCAGCTCGGGCCGAGAAGTACCCAGTCAGCTTTCAGTCTGTACGACTGCTCCGCTCAGTTACCTGCCGCTGAATCTCCGAGGTGTTGAATGACTCTTCAGGGCACAACAGAGCCACTCGCTGGCGTTCTGCGATTAGAAATGCCCATGGGTTTTACGCTGAACTGCTGGCTGCTCTGTGGAGAGGTATACCAGGTCCCCGAAGACATCCTGGCTGCAGCACGAAAACCCCGACTAAAGATCGCCGCCTTGTTGCTGCGCCTGGGCGAGGCGCATGGCTTGCCAATTCTGGCTGGGTACCGAACCTGTCGGCGTGACTGGGGTTTGTTGGGGCTGATTTTGCGACACGCCTAGCGCTCGGCGATGGTCAGCGGGGTGATGTCGGTGCGGCAGAGTCCCGCCAGTTCGGCTACGACGCGGTTTATTCCGTTGCCAACCAACCACCAGGCTTGCCCGTAGGAGCGCACCGTAACACCGTGCTCGGCGCACATCTGAATCGCCTTTTGGCGCAGTTCTTCGATTTTGTTTGTCATTTGATGTCCGTATTGTCTTTGTCTCCAGCGGCACGGACTTTACCTGATATTTATTACGGGTCTTTTACAAAACATCAGCGGTGATCAAGGGGTTACCCGTTTTTTGGCTGCAGGCCCTCAACACTTGAGCCACAAAAAAGCCGTTCTTTCGAACGGCTTTTTTCGCGTTTAACCGAGGTCGACCGGAATGAATATTCTCGACTCGCCGCGTTCTATCAGGATGGCGGCTTTTTTGCCGGATTTGGCGATGATGCCGCGCAGTTGCTCTACCTCACCAATCGGCTGACCGTTCACCGAAACGATGATGTCCCCCGGGCGGATGCCGGCGCGGCTGGCGGCACCACCGGATTGTTCGACGAGCAGGCCGCCTATGACTTCGGCCTGGCGTTGTTCTTCCGGGGTCAGCGGGCGGACGGCGACGCCGAGGCGTCCTTTGTCGGCGGATGGGGCTTCGCTGGCTGCCACCTTTTCCTCGCCGAAGCTGCCTACCTTGACGTCGATGTTGCGCGTTTCGCCCTTGCGCCAGACTTGCAGGCGGGCTGTCTCGCCAGGCATTTTGGTGGCAACGGCGGCTGGAAGTTCCCCGGCGGCTTCGATGGTTTTGCCGTCGATGCCGAGAATGACGTCGCCCGGTTCCAGCCCGCCCTTGGCGGCCGGGCTGCCTTTTTCGACGGAGGAGACAAGCGCGCCGGCCGGCTTGGCCAGGCCGAAGGTGTCGGCCAGCGACTGATTGACTTCCTGGATACTGACGCCAAGCTTGCCGCGCTGGACCTTGCCATTGGTGGTGATTTGTTTCTCGACGTTCATTGCCACTTCGATGGGGATGGCGAAGGAGAGACCCTGATAGCCGCCGCTGCGTGAATAGATCTGCGAGTTGATGCCGATCACTTCGCCGTTCATGTTGAACAACGGGCCGCCGGAGTTGCCGGGATTGACCGCGACGTCGGTCTGGATGAAGGGGACGTAGCTGCCATCCGGCAGGTTGCGCGACTTGGCCGAGACGATGCCGGCGCTGGCGCTGCTTTCAAAACCGAAGGGCGAGCCGATGGCGAGCACCCATTCGCCTACCTGGGTTTGCACCGAGGCGCCTATCCTGACTGTCGGCAAATTTTTCGCATCGAGCTTCAGCACGGCGACGTCGCTGGCCTTGTCGAGGCCAAGCACCTTGGCCTTGAATTCGCGCTTGTCGTTGAGCTTGACGGTCACTTCTTCGGCGCCATCGACGACGTGGGCATTGGTCAGCACCGTACCGTCGGCTGTGACGATGAAGCCCGAGCCCTGGCCCTGCATCGGTTGCCGGCTTTCCGGGATCTGGCCGCGGAAGTGTCGGAAGAACTGATAGAACGGGTCGTTCGGGTCCATATGCTGCAGATCGGGGGTATTGGACGCCGTCTTGCGCGTGCCGGTGACGCTGATGTTGACCACAGCTGGAGCGTTGCTGGCGACAATACTGCGCATGTCGGGCAGGCCGTTGGGGATGGCGATGCTGACAGCCGGGGCGACAACCGCAGCCGTTGGCTGGGTGGCAGCATTGGCGGTGGCGAACGGTGCGTTCTGACCGAGCGAATAGGCGCCGCCGAGGGCTGCCGTGACGGCAATGGCGGCGACGGTCATCTTCAGTGCATTAGGTTTCATGGGGGCCTCTTGTTGAGTGGGTTTGGGAAACTTTGATCAGCGATATTGGCCGTGCCGTGATAGCCGGTGCGCTTGGGCTGCGCGGTCATCGGCCTTGACCTGGGTATCGTGTTCATTCGGGCTGTGCCTGGCGCGTTCGCGGCTGGCCTCGGTAGCGAATGCCGGGGCGCCGAACAAGGCGCCGAGGGAACTGGCGACAACCAGCGAGCGCAATAATTTGCGGGTCGAACCGGCGACGCGGCGGGGCGCATCAGGGCTGGCAGCGGCCTGCATGAGGCCGAGGTGCCGGCGGGAGGCCAGAATGAAGCGGGCAAGGGTCTGTTCTTGCCAATGGGGATCAGTCTGCATCGGTCACTCCTTTTGCAAAAATCAGTAGATCCGCAGTTTTGCTCCGATTGGATTTTTTTCGATGGGTGTTTTTGCGACGATTTGTATCAAATGTTTACTGGAACCCGGATTCCACGGTCAACTGGAAAAAATGGCCAAAATTGAAATGGCTGCAGGCCGGAAATCGGACCAGATGTGCGATCGACTGCCGTCTGTCATGGGGTCGTAACACGCAGCACTTAATTTCGGGGAATTCCCAATCGACCCGCGCCAACATGAACGCACCAGCACCGCAGAACCTGGCGGTACCCGCTCTCAATCTGACCCTCAAGGACCGCATCGACCAGAAGATTTTCGATGCGCTTTATTCGCGCTCGCTGGTCTACAACACCTGCTGGGAAGATCCGGCCGTAGACCGCCAGGCCCTGCATCTCGGGCCGCAGGACACGGTGATGGTGATCACCAGCGCTGGTTGCAACGCGCTCGATTACGCCCTGCAGGGGCCGGCCAAGGTTTATGCGATTGACGCCAACCCGCGCCAGAACGCGCTGCTCGAATTGAAGATGGCGGGCATCCGCAAGCTCGGCTTCGACGATTTCTTTGCCATTTTCGGCAGCGGCTTTCACCCCAATATCAAAAATATCTACCGTCACCAGTTGCGGGCCGAATTGTCCGATTTCGCCAAAACCTACTGGGATCGCCGCTACAACTGGTTCTGCAGCCGTCACGGCAGCTTCTATTTTCATGGCCTGGCAGGTTTTGTCGCGCGTGGTTTCCGCACCTATTTCCGCATGCGGCCGGCGCTGGCCCAGCGCGTTACGGAACTGTTCGCCTCGAAAAACCTGGAAGAGCAACGCCAGATCTACGACGAAAAGATCGCCAGCGAATTGTGGACGCCGGTCATCAACTGGGTGCTCAACCGCCAACTGACCATGAGCCTGCTCGGCGTGCCGCATCCGCAGCGCCGGTTGGTCCAGGGCCAGCACCCGGGCGGTGTTTCGGGCTTCATCCGTGACGCGATCGAGTATGTTTTCCGCAACCTGCCAGTTAGCGAGAACTACTTCTGGCGCGTTTACCTGACCGGCAGCTACACCCGCGACTGCTGCCCGTCGTATTTGAAAGAAGAAAACTTCAACGCGCTGAAGGGTGGCCTGGTCGATTGCATCGAGCCGCACACCTGTACCGTCACCGAATTCCTTCAGGCTGGCGACGAGCCGATCACGCGCTTCGTGCTGCTCGACCACATGGACTGGATGAGCTGCTACTACCCGGCGGCGCTGATCGAGGAATGGAGCGCCATCTTCGAGCGGGCGGCGCCGGATGCCCGCCTGCTGTTGCGCAGCGCCCACGCCAACCCGCCATTCCTCGACTGGGTGCGTGCCGGGCCGGAGCGCAAGCTGCTCAACGAATTGCTCGATTTCGAGAACGACCTCGCCGCCCGCCTACAAGGCGAAGACCGTGTGCACACCTACGCCGGGTTTGTTGTTGCCCAGCTGGCGGAACATGACGGTGGCTGATCTGGCGGCTGACGCCCGCATTCTGTGGCGCCTGCTCTGCGGCCAGCCGAAATCCGGCAGCCACGCCGAGCGCCTGCAGGCTTTCTATGCGCCGCAGGCCGAGCGTTACGATGCCTTTCGTGAACGCCTGCTGCACGGCCGGCAGGAGCTGATCCAGCGCCTGGGCCTGCAGCCCGGCGCCCGAGTCGTCGAACTCGGCTGCGGCACGGGCAGCAGCCTGCTGCGGATCGGCGGCTGGGCTGGTCAGTTTGCCAGTTTCGACATGGTCGATCTCTGCCCGGCCTTGCTCGACGTGGCGCGGCAACGGGTGACCTGCCACGAGCGGGTAAGAGTCATCGAGGCCGACGCGACGACCTGGCAGCCTGATCAGCCCGTGGATTTCGTCTTCATGTCGTATGCGCTAACCATGATTCCCGACTGGTCGCGGGTGATCGCCAACGCCGAGGCCATGCTGGCGCCGGGCGGGCGCATCGGTGTCGTCGATTTTCATCTGCCGGCTGACGGCGGCCGATGGAGCAACGCCTTCTGGCGCAAATGGTTTGGCCATGACGGCGTGCATTTGTCGGGCGAACATCTGGCGATGCTCAGACGTTTGTTCGTCGAGCAGTTTTCAGCGGAGTTGCGGGCGCCGGTGCCCTACCTGCCGGGCGTTCAGGCACCGTATTACCTGTTTGTCGGGGAGCGGGGCGATCTGGAAGGCGAGGGTAGGCAGCATTCTGCAACGCTGCCGGAATGGTTGAGGAAACGGATCTGACGCCAAGCATCGGCGTGTTTCCTATGCCGATGCCTCCAGCAAAACGGTATCCGCGTGCGAATATGCCGGCGCACAGGAACACAGAATGACCAGCGCCGTATTGCCCGTATTCGCCACGCAATGCGGCGTACCGGGCGAAATCAGCACGCTTTCGCCAGGGCCAATCGGGAATTTTTCGGCGCCCAGCGTCATGATCCCGGTGCCGCTGGTGACGTGGTAAATCTCTTCGGTGACCTCGTGCCGGTGCAGCAAGGTTGTGCAGCCATCCGGCACCAGTGCTTCGGCCAGGCTCTGGTTTTTTGCGCCATGGTGGGCCGGGTGCAGCAGTTCGCGGATTTCCGAGCCATCCTTGGTGATATAGGGGCTGATCGCATCGCGCGAGGTTTTCATCTTATTTGCCCCAGGGCTGGATCGGCACGGTCGAGATCGAGTTGGCCGGGGCACCTTCGATGATCTTGCGGCTGATCGCCATGTACACCAGCACGTTGCGCTTCTGATCGAAGAAGCGATGGACGTTGGTTTCCTTGAAGAAGATCGAGGTGTCGTCGCTGAACACGACTTCACTTTCCGGCAGCTTGGCCGGCAACGTGATCGGGCCGATCTGGCGGCAGGCGATGGAGAACTGCGACGGATCTTCGGCCAGGCCGAAGCTGCCCTTGACGCCGCCGGTGCGTGCCTGACTGACGTGGCAGGTGACGCCGGGAATCTTAGGGTCGTCGTAGGCATAGGCGCAAACGCGGTGATTGGCGCCAATCAGTTTCCAGGTGGTCGTCGCGCAGCCCACTTCTTCGGCAGCAACGGGAAAGGCAAGGGTGCTTGCGGCGATAACGAACAAGCGGGCAAGCTGGAGGCTGTAGCGTGATTTCATGGTTGTGCCTTGGCGAGATTGCTGAGGAACTCCTTGCCCTTGCGGCGGCCTTCGGCCTGCAGGGCGTTGATGAATTCCGGGTTGCGGTCGAGTTTGGACGGGTAATCGAGCTCCGTTTCCAGCGGGATGTTGCGAATGTCGACGCGCTTGAAATGGTCCGCATTCAGCCACTTCTTTTCCAGCCATTCGTTGGTCTGGCGAACGAAAAAGAGTTCCTGGTTCAGGGAAAGGTTGCCGGACAGTTCGTTGCGGCGATCATTGATGTCGGTGGTCGATCTGGGTTCGCTCGAGCGCGTTTCCGGATTGATCTGGATGACCCAGATTTCGTCTGGCTTGGCGTCCGGGTTTTGCAGGCCTGATAGAAAGCCGCGGATCGGCGGGTTTTGCGAAAACAGGCCATCCCAGTAAACACGCTGGCCAATGCGTACCGCGCGGAACAGCTCGGGAATTGCCGCGGAGGCTAGCAAGGCCTCAACGGAAATGCTGAATTCCCGGTCCGAAGCTCGCGAGTCGAAAACGGTAAAGCTGCCTGACAAAACATCAACGGCACCCACCATGAGCGTTGGCGAATCGGGACCGATCATATCGGGTAGCAGCTCGAATTTGATGTGTTCCCTGATTGTTTTCGCCAGAAAGTCCTGGCCGATATTGGGCAGCAGATAGGGGCTGATATCCGGGGTGGGAAAGAAACTGCGACTGCGTTGGAGTCCAAGCAGGAACTGGTTGCTGAGGCGATCGGGCAACAGTGAAGCGCTCATTTTTTGCCAGAACGACGCCAGCAGTTGAGCTCCTTTTTTCGCATCGCCCTGCAACAGTCCGTACCAGGCAATGGCCGCACATAGTGCACCGCCGGATGTTCCGGACAGGCCGGTAATGCGATAGCGCGACGTATCCAGATCATTGAGCAGGGTTTGCAGGACGCCAGCGGTGAAAGCCGTGTGGCTGCCGCCACCCTGACAGGCGATGGCCACGGTTTGGGGCTGGCTGGAAACGGATGAAACGGAGTGCAGGGTCATGGCGTGCATGGTGAAGATATCAATTCGTCAGTCTGCCACGTTTTGGTCCCTGTTAGATGACGTTGGCACGAATTGGGAGTGGAGTCATCTTGCTGACGTATTTGCTCAGGATTTTGTACGTGTCCCGATTGAATCGTGGACGTCTGGCGTCGAGGATCGCTTGCAGCTCATCATCGGATTCCGCTGTGCCGAGGTAGCACCAGCCGTCGATCAGGTGGGCTTCCGCCCCCTCGCGAATTAGTGCAGGGCCGGCGAATGGCCAGGAGATCAGCTTCAGGCCGACGAGTGCCGAGATCAAGCGAACCGTATGCTTGGCGTAAGGCTCTTTACCGACGCAGGCTCCCTTGCAGCGCCGGAGTTGGTAGCCGAAACAGGGCTTGCCGGGTATGGCTTTTTCCAGCCCGAGCAGCACATCGCACAGATTGTGTGATTCAGCCAGGGTGCGCAGGACGGTGTTGGCCTCTTTGGCGGTCTTGAAAAGGCCGTAGCAAGCGTTGGTCGCGCCGCCATCGATATCGGCCAGCGCCCTGAGCTGCGGGCGAAGCCAGCCTTCGCCTTCGTCTACCAGTGTCCAGGTGCAGGCTTCGTCATTCTTGCGCAACTGGCGGTTGTGCGTTGGGTGCATTTCCTTGATCAGCGCCGATTCCTTGAGCAGCGCGCCTATCTCGCCTGCGGTCTCTATCCAGTCGATACGCTTTACCTGCTGGGCCAACTCCATTTCCCTGGCGGCGCTGTGGTCTCCGGCGAAATGCGAGAGCACACGCTGGCGGATGTCCTTGGCCTTGCCAACGTAGAGCGGCAGGTTGTTCTCGCCGTAGAACAGATAGACGCCGGGGCTTTCCGGCAAATCATCAATAAAGCCGGCATCGAGGTGGGGCGGCAGGCTGGGGTGGGCATTCTGCGCCCGCAGCGCGGCCTCGATGTCATCACTGCTGCGGTCGACATGAATTTTTTGCCAAAACTGGTGGATGAGTTGCGCATCGGCCAGGGCACGGTGCCGGGCTTCGGCATGCAGATCGTGGCGCTCGATCAGGCTGTCGAGATTGTGCCGCTTGTGCTCGGGGAAAAGGGCGCGCGAGAGCTTGACGGTGCACAGCACCGAGGCGCGGAAAGTGATGCCGAGTCGCTTGAATTCGTTTTTAAGGAAGCCGTAGTCGAAGCGCGCGTTGTGGGCGATGAACAGCCTCCCTTCGAGACGCTTCATAGTTTCGGCTGCTACCGCTTCGAACGGCGGCGCATCTTCCACCATGTCGTTGCTGATGCCGGTCAGTTGCTCGATGAAGGGCGGAATCCGCATGCCGGGATTGACCAGCTGCTGCCACTCGCGAACGCTGCCATCGGCATCGACTTCAACGATGCCGAGTTCGGTGATGCGGTCATGAGTGGCGGTGGCACCGGTTGTTTCGAGGTCGACGAAGGCGAGAGGGCGCATGGTGCAGCGGTTGAGATTTCGGGGCGCAGATGATAGCGCTTCTGAGGGGGCTGACCGCAACCGCTTCGGAGCATTTGGGCTGACATTTTGCCCTATGGTCCGTCTCGAAGTCAGCTACGAGACGCTGGCTTTACTGGCTAACTCGTGGGGGAGTGCGGTTCGTCGGACTCTGCAAAATGCCACGGTGCGCGTTGAACAATTACCTCCGCCGGAACCATGCGCGGGTTGATCGGAGGGGGTTGTTGGATTGATTTCCAGCTGGCTCAACGGCCTCCACTAAATCATTGGTAAAGCTATTGAATAATCCATAATTACCGTTATAGTGATACTCCGTAATTCATAATCACAGTGGAGGAGAGACCTCAATGAGTAATAAAGTTGCATACGTAACCGGTGGCATGGGTGGCATCGGAACCTCTATTTGCCAACGTCTTGCCCAGGACGGCTATACCGTTGTTGCCGGATGCGGCCCCAATTCGCCGCGCAAAGATCGCTGGCTGGCCGAACAAAAGGCCCTCGGCTTCGACTTCATTGCCTCGGAAGGCAATGTTTCCGACTGGGACAGTACCAAGGCTGCCTTTGACAAGGTCAAGGCTGAAGTTGGCGAAATCGATGTGCTGGTTAACAACGCCGGCATTACCAAGGACGGCCAGTTCCGTCGGATGAGCCTTGACGACTGGAAAGCGGTCATCGATACCAACCTCAATTCCCTGTTTTTCGTTACCAAGCAGGTCGTTGATGGGATGCTCGATCGTGGTTGGGGGCGGATCATCAATATTTCTTCGATGAACGGTCAGCGCGGCCAGTTCGGGCAGACCAATTACTCCACTGCCAAGGCTGGCATGCACGGCTTCACCATGGCGCTGGCTCAGGAAGTCGCGGCCAAGGGCGTCACCGTCAATACCGTGTCGCCGGGTTATGTCGGTACCGAAATGGTCCGTGCTATTCGCGAAGACGTTCTGGAAAAGATCGTGGCCACCATTCCTGTCAAGCGACTGGGTGAGCCGGAGGAAATTGCATCCATCGTTTCCTGGCTGGCCTCGCAGCACTCCGGTTTCACGACTGGCGCCAACTTTTCCTGTAATGGTGGGAACTACATGGGCTGATGCCCAACCTGCAGGGAATGACCATAAGTGCCCTGATGCTTGTCAGGGCATTTTTTCGCCAGCTTGCGACGCATTGTTGGGAACGCCCGTTGATGGGCGATCCAGTACGTGTCAACAAAAAGCAGCTATCTGTTCGGCATGCCTGGGCTGGCATGCCGAACAGTCGAAGCGATTAACGACGGCGATTGCGGATGCAGCCCTTTCCATTGAGCTGGAAGGTGTTGAGGTTCTTGTCCGGACAGAAACTGATGCTGCCCTCGGCTACGACATTGATGGTCGCGCCGTTGAAAATACCCAGGCCTGAGCGCAGCTGGGTCATTTGCTCGGTGACTGAAAAGGCGCAGGGATTGCCATCGGCATCGGTGTCGAGGACGCCGGTGATCTGCGCTACATCCTGATTGGTCTGGAAGGACTCGAATAACTCGAACACGGCAGTGTGGTTCAGCGTGCTGGTGCCAGCCGCAGTATCTGTTGCGGTGATCTTGCCGACCAGCGCGCCACAGTCGTCAAAAACTTCGCGGCCGTCGGCGGCAATCATGACCAGGCAGAGTTGGCCGACCTGACGGGTCTGGGAAACATTGGTCGTCGTCACGCGGCCGGTGACGGTGGTCGCGGTGTAGCCGGTCGGACATTGCTGGGCTTGGCTCACGGCAGGCAGGCAGGCGAGTGCGGCAAGTACGGACAAAACCAGTCTTGAGTGCATGGTATTCCCTTGTGATAGTTGGAAATGGGGTGGCGCAGATCCGGAGATGCCCACCGCTCGGGAGTATATCCGGACGGCGTATGCAAAGCAGTTTTCGGCGCGAGCGATGTCGGCTTTTTTGCGAAAATGGCTGTGAATACAGGGACGGAAGGCCCACATCCCCGAAAGCCCTGTTACATTTGCCGGACTAAATTGACCCTTTCAAAACCGCCGCCGTGAGTGATCCGATGATTGCCGATCCAGAACGCTTCAATAAAGCCATCGCACTATTCGACGCTGCCAACGCGCAGGACCCAAATCTGGACGAAGGACAGCCCAAGGAACTGCTGTACGCGGAGCGCATGACGGAGATGATCGGTCGTTTTGCACTGGGCGCCAGTGAGGTTGCCCGCCTCGCCGTGCGCGCCCAGCACATACGGCGATGGACGGTGCCGCGCAGCAACTACCCGCTCGGCAAGCCCGGCTATTTTGCATGGCGCACCGGGCTCTACCAGTTTCATGCCGAAACGGCCGGTGAGTTGATGCGCCAGGCGGGTTACGAAAATGAAATGGTCGACCAGGTCATGCAGGCGATCAGCAAGCAGGGCATCAAGTCCAACCCCGATACGCAGATGCTGGAAGACGTCAGTTGCCTCGTCTTCCTGGAGCACTACATGCTTGGTTTTGCTGGCCAGCAGGCTGACTACACCGAGGAAAAATGGCTCGGCATCATCCGCAAGACGTGGAAGAAAATGTCCGGCGACGCCCGAAAATTTGCCACTACCGGCGGCATCAAACTGCCGGAGGCTCTGGTGCCCTTGATCCTGAAAGCTGTTGCCGAGGGGTGAGTGCAGGGCGCCTGGCACGGCATTTAAGCCGATTGCCACGGTCAACCGCAAAAAACAGTCAAAATTGAACTCGGAATCACTTGTCCGCCGACGCCCGACCAATCTCGGGCTGTACTGCAGAGCGCCACTATGCTCTCCGGTCCGGGCCCGGTCGTGGCTTGCTTCGGCGCTCCGGCCGGGAGGGATCTCTTACTCCTCGTCCCCGCAGCACCAGCATCGGCACCCCGATCAAAAATGCCAGGATGAGTGCTGCAAGCACATAGTGATTCTGAAAAATGACGTCTAGCACTGAACGCTCCGTAGGAGTTGTTGCTACTGCTGCCCTGAATCGATCCGAGCCGGAGGTGGAACTTCATGCCGATCATCGGCATCGTTCGCATTTCACGACCGATGCGTGGCTGTCCACCCTGAGCTTTTCGTATTCTAGGTTATAGGGGCAGAGATTTGCCAATGGCCGAGGTGGGCGATGGGGCTGGTTTCATTGAGAGCGCTCAACCTTATCCTGACGGGAGCGAAAAGCCTCATCCGGCCTTATCAGGCTGGCCTAAGCGTTTAGCCTGAAGCGTCTGGCTGTTTCTCGCGCTGTTTTGATGATGCTTGTTACCTGTGCTGGTGAAGGGTGTAATTCTTCAACCAATATCCCGGCAACTTGTTCGATGCTCGCTTCTGCGGCGGCTGCATCGTGGAACAGGGCGCGTGTTCGGCGGGCCAGAAGGTCTTCGATCGTCCGTGCCGCTTCGTTGCGAATGGCGAAACGGACCATGGCTTCGGTGTAAGGCAGGTCCGGGTGCAACAGCTTGTCGTGGCCGGGCAGGGCTGCAAGCTGCAGGCCGTCGGTACCGTAGGCGTCGCTGCTTCGCTCACCTGGGTAGCCATGCAGCTTCAGCGTTTGGGTCGGGCATGGTGCCCTGGACAGGCTGGCGACGTCGATGGCGCGGTCGACGACTTGTTCTGCCATCAAACGGTAGGTGGTCCATTTTCCGCCGGCGAGGGTGATCAGGCCGCTGGTGCTGACCATAATGGCATGCTCGCGGGACAATGTGGCGGTGTTTTTCTCGTCGGCATTGCCGGGGTGGATCAGCGGGCGCAGGCCGGCAAAGGCGCTGCGGATGTCGGCGCGGGTCGGCGGCCGGGTCAGGACGGCCGCAGCCGTGCGCAGCAGGAAGTCGATTTCTTCTTCGAGTGGTTGCGGGTCGTTGAGTTGCGTTAACTCCGGGCGCGGCGTGTCAGTGGTGCCGAGCAGCACCTTGCCCTGCCAGGGAATGGCGAACATGACCCGGCCGTCTTCGGTTTTCGGGATCATGAGCGCCTGCTGGCCGGGCAGGAATTCGGCATCAACGACGAGGTGGATGCCCTGACTGGGCGTCAGCAGCGGCGGCGCCTTGACCTCATCAAACTGGCGGATGCTGTCAGCGTGCACGCCGGTTGCGTTGATGATGGCGCGGGCGGTGACCTCGAGCTCCTCGCCGGTTTCGGTATCGCGCAGGATGGCGCCGGTGACGCGGTCGTTGGTTTTGAGCAGACGTATCGCCGGCAGGTAATTGAGGCAGGTGGCACCGAGGTCGGCCGCCGTGCGCATCAGCGTGATGGCCAGCCGGGCATCGTCGAACTGGCCGTCCCAGTAGCGAACGCCGCCGCTCAGGCCGGTGCTTTTCAGGCCGGGCAGGGCGGCGATGACTTCCTGCCGGTTGAGGCTGCACGAGGCATCCAGGTTGTTCCGTCCGGCCAGCAGGTCGTAGAGCTTGAGGCCGCCGGTGTACATCAGGTGATCGACGACATTCCAGGCCGGAATGACAAATGCCAGCGGATGGACGAGATGCGGCGCATTGCCCAGTAGCAGGGCGCGTTCGCGCAGGGCGTGGCGGACCATGCCGATATCTCCCCGGCGCAGATAGCGCACGCCGCCATGGATCAGCTTGGTGCTGCACATCGAGGTGCCCGAGGCGAAATCATGGGCTTCGACGAGCAGTGTCCGATAGCCGCGCGCTGCAGAATCGACTGCTGCGCCGAGCCCGCTGGCGCCGCCACCGATGATCAGCACATCCCACGGGCGCGGCTCGCGCAGGGCGGCAAGGCTGTCCTGGCGACTGGCCGGCGCGCTCATGAAAGGGCCCAGCCCAGCGTGCGGTCGATGGCGCGGTGCCAGTTGGCAAAGAGGGCATCGCGCTGGTCGTTGGCCATCAAAGGCTCGAAGCGGCGTTCGGCTTGCCAGAGCGCAGTGAGTTCAGCCTCGTCCCGCCAGAAACCGACAGCCAGACCGGCCAGATAAGCGGCGCCGAGTGCCGTGGTTTCGGTAACCCGTGGCCGCACGAC
Organism: Dechloromonas sp.; assembly: GCA_016790815.1. Classification (GTDB taxonomy): domain Bacteria; phylum Pseudomonadota; class Gammaproteobacteria; order Burkholderiales; family Rhodocyclaceae; genus Azonexus. The sequence goes on along the minus strand of JAEUOG010000012.1, from coordinate 12,367 downwards.
GGGGACGCCGAGCAGATCGGCCTGGAACTGCATGAGTAGGTCGTTTCGCGCAGCGCCGCCGTCAACGCGGACTTCCCGGATTGACTGTCCGGCATCCTTCTCCATGGCCTGAAGCACCTCGGCGCTCTGGAAGGCGATGGCCTCCAGCGTGGCGCGGGCGATGTGGGCGCGGGTTGTGCCGCGCGTCAAGCCGAACAGCGCGCCGCGGGCAGTCGGGTCCCAGTAGGGTGCGCCGAGGCCGGTGTGGGCCGGCACAAAAAAGACGCCGCCGTTGTCCGGCACGCTGGCCGCCAGGGCTTCGACCTCGCCGGCGCTGGCGATCAGGCCGAGGCCGTCGCGCAACCATTGCACGGTGGCACCGCCCATGAATACGCTGCCTTCGAGCAGGTAGGTGGTTTGCCCGTTGCGCTGCCAGCCGACTGTCGTGAGCAGGCGATGCCGCGACGCCATGGGCTGCGCCCCGGTGTTCATCAGCAGGAAGCAGCCGGTGCCATAGGTGTTCTTGGCCATGCCGATGTCCAGGCAGGCCTGGCCGAAGGTGGCGGCCTGCTGGTCGCCGGCTATGCCGGCCAGCGGAATCGGCGCGCCCAGCCACTCGGCATTCAGCGTCGCGATTTCGCCGCTGCTGGCGACAACGCGCGGCAGCAGGGCGGCGGGAATGTCGAGCAGCGCCAGCAATTTGTCGTCCCAGCATTGGCGGTGGATATCGAAAAGCAGGGTGCGCGAAGCGTTCGATGGGTCGGTGACATGCTCGCCGGTCAGCTTCCAGGCCAGCCAGCTGTCGATGGTGCCGAAGGCCAGCTCGCCGCGCTCGGCCCGGGCGCGGGCGCCGGGGATATGGTCGAGCAGCCATTTGAGTTTGGTGCCGGAAAAGTAGGCGTCGAGGACGAGGCCGGTGCGCTGCTGGAAAAGTTCGGCGTGGCCGGCGGCGGTCAGTTCGTCGCAAGTGACGGCAGTGCGTCGGTCCTGCCAGACGACGGCGCGATGCAGCGGTTGCCCGGTGGCGCGATCCCATAACACGGTGGTTTCGCGTTGGTTGGTGATGCCGACGGCGGCGATCTGCGTGGCCGACACGCCGTTATCGCGCAGCACGGCACGGGCGACGGCGAGCTGTGCCTGCCAGATTTCATCGGCGTCATGCTCGACCCAGCCGGGTTGCGGATAGTGCTGGGTGATTTCCTGCTGGGCGACGCCGTGCATGTTGCCATTGCGTCCGAACAGGATGGCGCGTGAACTGGTCGTGCCCTGGTCGAGCGCCAGGACGAACTGCTCGGAAGGTGCTGGCATGGCGAACTCCGGCTACCGGGATGCGGCCAGTATAGCTGGCCGGGCGCGGGCCTGGCAGGGCTTTCACGCAGCCGGAAGCTGTCTGCCCTTACAAAATTGCCAGCACGTTTTCCGGAGGGCGGCCGAGGGCGGCCTTGCTGCCGTTGACGACGATGGGACGCTCGATGAGTTTGGGGTTGGCGACCATCGCGTCGATGAGCGCGTCGTCCGACAGTGACGGGTCGGCCAGGTTGAGCGCCTTGTATTCCTCTTCGCCCTTGCGCATCAGGGCGCGGGCATCGGCGAGGCCGAGTTTTTTGAGCAGACCGCGCAGCGTAGCGGCATCGGGCGGGGTGACGAGGTAGGCGACGACGGTCGGTTCGATACCCTTGTCCTTGAGCAGGGCGAGGGTGTCGCGGGATTTGCTGCAGCGGTTGTTGTGATAGATGGTGATGGTCATGGGGTTGGGGGATTGCAGATTTCAAAAATGGCCAGAACTTCCGGTTGACCGTGGAAGTGCGATTTCAGGTCAGTTTTTTCAGCGCCAGTGCGTTGATGCAGTAGCGCAGGCCGCTCGGTGCCGGGCCATCCGGAAAAACGTGGCCGAGGTGGGCATCGCAGACGGCGCAGGTGGTTTCGACGCGTTGCATGCCGTGGGTGGTGTCGAGAATGTAGTTCACGAGGCCGGGCGCAATGGCCTGGGTGAAGCTCGGCCAGCCACTACCGCTGTCGAATTTGGTCTGGGCGTCGAATAATTCCGTACCGCAGCAGGCGCAAGCGTAACGGCCGGGCTCGAAGACGGCGCACATCGCCGAGCTGAAGGCGTGCTCGGTGCCTTTCTGGCGCGTCACGTAGAACTGTTCCGGCGTCAGTACCTCGCGCCATTCAGCCGGGCTGCGCTCGTCGCGGCGCGGAGGCAGCGGGTTGCCGTTGCGGATGATCTCGATGATGCCGTTCCAGGTCAGCAGGGCGGTTGTGTTTTGGGTCATGGGGGGCTCCGGAGGTCAGGTTCCGCAGAAGGTCATGTAGGAGGCGGTGAATTCGGCGGGGGCAGGTTCGGCATATTCCGCATCGGCCGCCCGCTCGTCAAATGGCGACTGGATTGCGGCCAGCAGGCGTTCGAAAGGCGCGAGGTTGTTATCGTCGACGGCCGCGTCGAGGGCTGCTTCGACGCGGTGGTTGCGCGGGATGTAGCACGGGTTGGCATGTTGCATGGCGGTGAGCAACTCGGCCGGGCGTGTCGGCTGCCGGGCATGCCAGCGGCTGTGCCATTCGGCGATGTCGGGGGCGCTGCTCATCAGCACGTTCAGGCGCGTCGGGTCGCCGCTGGCTGCGTGGAAGAGGGCGCGGAAGGCGACGGTGAAGTCGAGGCGGTTATGCTTGAGGATGCGCAGGAAGTCGTCAATCAGGATGCGGTCGGATTCGGCGGCGCGGCCGAAATAGCCATTTTCGTCGATGCCGAGCTTGGCGCGGAAGACGCGTAGCCAGTGCACGGCCTGGCGCTCGGGCAGGGCATCGATGACGGCCGTGGCAGCCTGGACGGCGCGGTTGTCGTCGGTGTCGATGAGCGTCAGCAGGGTTTCGGCCAGCCGGGCGAGATTCCAGCGGGCGATGCCGGCCTGCTTGCCGTAGGCGTAGCGGCCGCCGCTATCGATCGAGCTGAACACGGCGCTCGGGTTGTACGCCTCCATGAAGGCGCAGGGGCCGTAGTCGATGGTTTCTCCGGACAGCGTCATGTTGTCCGTGTTCATCACGCCGTGGATGAAGCCGACGCCAAGCCAGCGCGCGACGAGTTCGGCCTGCCGCTCGCCGACGGCGGTCAGCAGGTCGAGGTAGGGCTGCGGGCTGGCGGCCAGCGCCGGGTAATGGCGGGCGATGACGTAATCGGCCAGGCGCTTGACCTGTTCCGGCCCCTGGTGGGCGGCGAAGAACTGGAAGGTGCCGACGCGCACATGGCTGGCGGCGACGCGGGTAAGCACGGCGCCGGGCTGGGCGCGGTCGCGGCGCACCATGTCGCCGGTTGCCACCACGGCCAGCGAGCGCGTGGTCGGAATGCCCAGCGCGTACATGGCCTCGCTGATGATGTACTCGCGCAAGGCCGGCCCGAGGGCGCATTTTCCGTCGCCATTGCGCGAAAACGGCGTGCGGCCGGAACCCTTGAAAGCAATGTCGCGGCGCTCGCCGTTGGGGTCGATGACCTCGCCCAGCAACAAGGCCCGCCCGTCACCCAACTGCGGTGAAAAATGACCGAACTGATGCCCGGCGTAGGCTTGGGCAATCGGCTCGGCCCCGCCTGGGATCAGACTGCCAGCCAGCATTGCGATCCCATCCGGCGATCCCAGTGCCACAGGATCAGCCCCGAGTTCGCGGGCCAGTTCCTCGTTCAGGCGAATCAGGGCTGGTTTGGTCGCCGGCGTTGGCTTCCAGAGAACGTAGAACTCATCGAGGTCGCGGACATAGGTGTTGTCAAAAGCAAAAAATTGGGGAGCTGGGGCGTTCATCGAAATTGGGCTCTGCAGGTGTTATGTCGGCAGGTGCCGAGTTTGTCGCAAATCGCGGCGCCACGAGGGCTTCAAGGAATTTCGATGCTATCAGCGGTGTTTGGTTCCCGCGTTTCCGAGATCGGCGAGAGGAGGGCTGGGGGCATTTTTCAAATACGGGCGAATTTTCCGGTTGACCGCAGCAACGACTGATACGGAAACGGGTGCCCGTTGCAGGCGGTCAATTCGTCAGATGTTGGACGGCAGGTGACCGAGGTCGAGCCGTCGTTCAGTTCCCGCGTTTCTCCAACCACGACAGCAACGTCTCGTACAGCTTGTCCGGATTGACGGGCTTGGCAATGTGATCATCCATCCCGGCATCAATACAGACTTGGCGATCCTCGTCGAAGGCATTCGCGGTCATGGCCAGAATCGGCGTGAGGGCGTAGCCGGGTAGTGCACGGATCGACATCGTTGCTTCAACCCCGTTCATGTGCGGCATCTGCATGTCCATCAGGATCAGTGCGTAGGTGTTCTGTTTAGCCAGTGTCAGTGCCTGCAGGCCATCCTCAGCCAGATCGACGGCAAGGCCGGCATCTTCCAGCAGCACGCGCGAGATTTCCTGAGTGATGGGCTCGTCTTCCGCAAGCAGGATGCGCGTGCCCGCATATTCGTCAAGCAGGCGCTCCTCGGCCGACTTTCCGGAAAAAGTCGGCGTTGGCGGGGCGTCATTGCTTCTGGCCTTCTCAAGCCGTACCGTGAACCAGAAGGTACTGCCCTTGCCCGGTTCGCTCTCGAGTCCGATCTCGCCACCCATCATTCCTGCCAGCCGCTTGCTGATGGCTAGCCCCAGGCCCGTGCCGCCATATTTGCGGGTCATCGAGCCATCTGCCTGCTCAAAGGCAGTGAAGAGTTTCTTCTGGTCATCGACCGAGATGCCTATGCCGGTGTCAGCGATCTCCCAGCGTAGCAGCAGGTCACTCGGACTTTCTTCAACAATTTTGCTGCGCAGGGTAACGGAACCTTGCTCAGTGAATTTGACGGCGTTACCGGTAAGGTTGATGAGGATTTGTCCCAGTCGCATCGGATCGCCCATCACGCCAAGACTGAACAGGTCTGGTGGCAAATCCACGTACAGCTTGATGCCTTTCTCGGAGGCCTTTTGGCTGATCAGGCTCAACAGGTTCTCGATGGTTTCGCCCAGCCGAAAACGGGAATGCGCCACGGTCAGACGTTCGGCTTCGATCTTGGAGATATCGAGGATGTCATTGATGACATGCAGCAGGTGCTTGGAAGCGATCCCGATCTTGCCAATCTGGTCAGTGACTTTGGGATTGTTGGCGTTTCGCAACGCCAGGTTGGCCATCCCGATGATCGCACTCATCGGCGTTCTCAGTTCATGCGACATGTTGGCCAGGAAAGCGCTTTTTGCCCGGCTTGCCGCTTCAGATTTCTCTTTGGCAATGAGCAACTCAGAGGTTCGATCACGCACTTGCTCTTCCAGTTCCTGATTCTGCGCGCGAAGCTTCGCGCTCATTTCACCGAGTCTCACGAACTGCCGCCAAATAATGAATCCCGAAAGCGACAACAATACGATCGCGAAAAACAAGAGGCTGGCGAAGCGCATAACCTGCTTTTTCCAACCCGCCAGAACTTCCTCTGTTTGAATAGCAACGACGACGCGAAGGTTTCCGTAACCGACGACAGGCACTATGGCGAGTTGGTATTCTTTTCCCTGCGTGAAAGTTTCCAGCGGGATGTCCTTCATGCCGGCAATGGCTTCGTCTGCAATGAGCGATTGAATCTTTTTGACCGCGACTTCAGCATCTCCTGAGCGTCGACAGTTCGCAATGATTTCTCCGGCCTGATTGACCAGGGCCCCAACAAGGCTTTGATAGCGGAACAATGATTGGCAATAGTCCTCGAAATAATCGGGCTCCATTGCGGCGAAGAGAATGCCGGCAAAATTCCCCTCTGCGTTCTCCAGACGGCGAATGAAGGCATACACCATCTTTCCTGTGTTTCGGCCAACGAAGGGCCCGTAACTGGCAGATTCCGCGCCTGCAATGAACTGTGCCCAATACGGACGATCCTTGACATTGATCGGTTTGAATGTCGGAGAAAAGCTGGTGTGCCGCTGATCGCCATAGGCATCAAAGATCAGCAGGTGCCTCAACTGGGGAAGCTTTACCTTAAGGCGGCTATGCAAATACTCATGGCCCGCCTCAGAGTTGGGCCAGTTCCACCACGACTTGTCTCCCAAGTCATGCTGCACGTCATCCAGAAGCAATTCAACGGCGTCCATAGACCGGGCCACGTGCTCTGCCAGGCTACGTGAAAGAAGCGTGTGACCTTCACCCCATTCGTAGAGCAGACGCTTTTTTTCGAACAGGTCGCTTGCGGAAAAAACAATTACGACCAAAGCCAGCACTGCGGCGACAAACGCAAACCCGAATTGAGAGGCCCGATCTAGGCGCAAAGGCATGCAGCAATACCTTTATTTTGACAATGTATCAGGCTACTCGTGTGCATTGCACAGTGTCAATTTTGTTCAGTGTGCCTGACTTGCAGCGATTGCGTGATGTTCTTCCGGTGAGTGCTACCCGCTTGAAGGCTGCCGCCGGACGCGCCGGTTTTTGCCGCTGGCTGAAGTTCGATTCAGTTTGTATCGCGTCAGGTTTCGCAGCCTTCAGGCGGTTTCGTTTTAAGAACCCTGCTGCCACGGTCAACCGTGAATTTTGGTCGAATTCGAAATTGGCCCGGCGTTGACGATGCCGAAGGCATTCATGGCGTTTCGTCCAGGCTGTAGTCAATCGCCACATCGATACTGAAAGCCCGACCGCGAAGGCTCTCCGGGACCTCGGTGTGCCTGGCCGAGAGGAGCGTCATATCGAGCGCTTCCTGGTCGAGAACGGGAAACCCGCTGCTGTCGACCAGGCTGACGCCAAGCGGAGATCCCGCGTCCGAAACGACCAGCCGCATCGTGACACTACCTTGCCAGCCAGCGGCGCGAGCTTCCTCGGGGTAGCGCCTAAATTGCTGCGCTTGCCGAGCGAGCGCCAGATAGTACTGACGCAGCCCGGTCTGATCCACACTGCTTTGAATTGGCTCGCTCGGCAAATTTGGCAGGGCTTCCGCCTGCTTCTGTGCAAGCGGTGTTTTGGTGATGCCATCGGGTGCGCGTCGGATATCGGGCTGTGGTTTTATGGATTTTTCAGGCTGATGAACCGACCCGGTTTCAGTTGACGCGGCTGGCTTGAGCAGCGGTTTCTCGATGGGCGCGGCAGTAGGGGTTTGTTGCAAGCTGCCACGCAGCTCATGTTGCCGGGAGGCAGACGCATCGCGCGAAGGCGAAACCTCATGCGCAGACCAGAATACAAGCGCATGCAGTGTCAGCGACAGGCCAATGGGAAAATAGAATGGCCGCGCATCGATGAGCGAAAACTTGCGTTTGGCATCTTTGTGGGCGGGCACAGACATGCGTCGGAGTATCCCCGGCTCGTTGTCCTGCGGTCAAGGCATGGCGGGATGGTTTGGCTTGGCCTTGTCCCGGTATTTTCGGTTTCTGCATTCTGTCGGCTCCGGTCGGCGGCAAGTTGTTCCGTGAGCCCCGGGCCCCTGCCTGCCTCAGGTATAATGCCGGCCTCTCCGCCTAACCCGAAATTACTCTCCAATGGCCGACATTCTTTGCCTCAAGGGCGACGCCGCCTTTTCCGCCTTCCGTCTGCAACGCCTGACCAATCGCCTGACGGCGGCGGTGTCGGATATTGAATCGGTGGTGGCCGATTACTGGCATGTCGTGGCGCAAAAGCGCGCCCTGAATGCCGACGAGCGCGCCAAGCTGGCGACGCTGCTGGAAGAGAAGGTAGCAGGCAGCGATGCCGGCGAACTGTTCCTCGTCGCGCCGCGCATCGGCACCATTTCGCCGTGGTCGTCGAAGGCCACCGACATTGCCTGGAACTGCGACCTCGATGCCATTGAGCGCATCGAACGCGTAATCGCCTTCCACGTGGTTTTGAAGCAAAACCGCTCGTTGACCGCAGAAGAGAAAAAAACCGTCGCCGGCCTGCTGCATGACCGCATGACCGACTCGGTTCTCTCCGGTTTCGATGCTGCCGGCGAACTGTTCCGCCATTTCGAGCCGAAGCCGCTGGCTACGGTCGACGTGCTGAAAGGTGGCAAAACCGCGCTGGTCGACGCCAACGGTTCGCTTGGCCTTGCCCTGTCCGACGACGAAATCGATTACCTGCTCGACGTCTTCACCAAGGCTGGCCGCAACCCGACCGACGTCGAACTGATGATGTTCGCCCAGGCTAATTCCGAACATTGCCGCCACAAGATTTTCAACGCCTCCTGGGTGATTGATGGCGAGAAGAAGGACAAGACGCTGTTCGGCATGATCCGCGAAACCCACGCAGCCGCCCCGCAGGGCACGATCATGGCTTACGCCGACAACGCCTCGATCATCGAAGGCGCGACCATCCAGCGTTTCTATCCTGATGCCGACCGCGGCTACAGCTACAAGGAAGAGCTGACCCACATCCTGACCAAGGTCGAGACGCACAACCACCCGACCGCCATTTCCCCGTTCCCCGGCGCCTCCACCGGTAGCGGCGGCGAAATCCGTGACGAAGGCGCCACCGGCAAGGGTTCCAAGCCGAAGGCCGGCCTGTGCGGTTTCTCGGTCTCCAACCTCAATTTGCCGGATGCTGTTCAGCCTTGGGAAAAGGCCTACGGCCGCCCGTCGCGCATCGCCTCCGCCCTCGACATCATGATCGAAGGCCCGATTGGCGCAGCGGCGTTCAACAACGAATTCGGCCGCCCGAACCTGACCGGCTATTTCCGCACCTACGAGCAGGACGTTGCCGGCACGGTGCGCGGCTACCACAAGCCGATCATGATCGCCGGCGGCCTGGGCAGCATTCAGGCCGAGCAGTCATTCAAGGACGAAACCTTCCCGGTTGGCACCAAATTCGTCCAACTCGGCGGCCCCGGCATGTTGATCGGCCTCGGTGGCGGCGCAGCCTCGTCGATGACCGCCGGTTCCAATGCCGAAGACCTCGACTTCGCCTCGGTCCAGCGCGGCAACCCGGAAATCCAGCGCCGTGCGCAGGAAGTCATCGACCGTTGCTGGCAGATGGGCAAGGACAATCCGATCCTGTCGGTGCATGACGTCGGTGCCGGCGGCGTCTCCAACGCCCTGCCGGAACTCGCCCATTCGGGCGGCGTCGGTGCCATTTTCGATCTGCGCAAGGTGCCGACCGAAGAGCCGGGCATGTCGCCCGCCGAAATCTGGTCCAACGAATCGCAGGAACGCTACGTGCTGGCCATTCCGCCGAACCGCATCGCCGAGTTCCAGGCCATGTGCGAGCGCGAGCGCTGCCCGTTCGCTGTCGTCGGCGAAGCGACCGGCGACGGCCACCTGACCGTGACCGACGCCCATTTCGGCGTCAATCCGGTCGATATGGAAATGGAAGCGCTGCTCGGCAAGCCGCCGCGCATGACCCGCGACGTCAAACATGAGCCGGAAACCTTCGTTTCCTTCGACGCGACCGCCATCGAACTCAAGGACGCCGCCTATCGCCTGATGCGTCTGCCGACCATCGCCGACAAGACTTTCCTGATCTCCATCGGCGACCGTTCCGTCGGCGGCATGACCGCCCGCGACCAGATGGTTGGCCCGTGGCAGGTGCCGGTGGCCGACGTCGCCGTGACGACGATGGGTTACCAGGGCTACCTCGGCGAAGCCTTCGCCATGGGCGAGCGCACGCCGCTTGCCGTGTTCGACGCGCCGGCTTCCGGCCGCATGGCCATCGGCGAGGCGCTGACCAACTTGGCTGCCGCCGATGTCGGCGAACTGGGCAAGGTCAAGCTCTCGGCCAACTGGATGGCGCCGTGCGGCGTCGCTGGTGAAGATGCCCGCCTGTTCGACACCGTCGAGGCTGTTTCCGACCTGTGCAAGGCCATCGGCGTTTCGATCCCGGTCGGCAAGGATTCGCTGTCGATGCGCACCGCGTGGGAAGATGGCGGCGAAAAGAAACAGGTCGTCTCGCCGCTGTCACTGGTCGTGACCTCTTTCGCAGCGGTCGACGACGTGCGCAAGACCAAAACGCCGCAGCTGGCGATCGACCAAGGTGAAACTGAACTGCTGCTACTCGACCTCGGCCAGAACCGCCTTGGGGGCTCCTGTCTGGCCCAGGTGTACAACGCCACGGGCAGCGATGCACCGGATGTTGATGATCCGGCCAAGCTCAAGGGTCTGTTCGATGCTGTGCAGAAACTCAACCGTGACGGCCTGCTGCTCGCCTACCACGACCGTTCCGACGGCGGCCTGTTCGTCGCTGCCTGTGAAATGGCTTTTGCCAGCCGCCGCGGTGTCTCGCTCGATCTTGACGGCATCTGCTACGACGCTGGTGCCGGTGATGTCGATGGTTCAGAGAAACTGACCAATTTGCTGGCCGGCCGCGATTTCGAAAACATCGTGCGAGCCCTGTTCAACGAAGAGCTGGGGGCCCTGATCCAGATCCGCCGCGCCGACCGCGAAAAGGTCACACCGATCCTGCGCGCCCTGCGTGTGCCTTACCATTTCGTCGGCACAATGAACGAGTGGGACGAAATCCGCGTCACCCGCAATGCCAAGCGCGTGCTGCGCGAGAAACGCGTCGACCTGCAGCGTGCCTGGTCCGAGACCAGCTACCAGATGCAGGCCATGCGCGACAACCCGAGCTGCGCTCAACAGGAGTTCGATCGCATCCTTGACGTCGCCGACCCCGGCCTGACGCCGAAGCTGACGTTCGATCCGCAGGAAGATTTCACCAAGGTTTACGCCCAGGTCAGCGGCCGTCCGCGCGTCGCCATCCTGCGCGAGCAGGGCGTCAACAGCCATTATGAAATGGCCGCTGCCTTCGATCGCGCCGGCTTCGCCTCGGTCGACGTGCATATGAGCGACATCCTGGCCGGCCGCGTCAGCCTCAAAGATTTCAAGGGACTGGTCGCCTGCGGTGGATTCTCCTATGGCGACGTGCTCGGTGCCGGTCTCGGCTGGGCGCGGACCATCCTGATGCATGACGGCTGCCGCGACGAGTTCGCCGCCTTCTTCAACCGTCCGGATACCTTCGCCCTGGGCGTCTGCAACGGCTGCCAGATGATGAGCGCGCTGAAGTCGATCATCCCGGGCGCCGAGCACTGGCCGGCTTTCCGTCGCAACAAGGTCGAGCAGTTCGAGGCGCGTTTCGTGATGACCGAAATCCTCGAGTCACCGTCGATTTTCTTTGGCGGCATGGAAGGCTCGCAAGTGCCCATCGTCGTGTCGCATGGCGAGGGCAGGGCGGTGTTCGACAACGCCAACGACCAGTCCAAGGTGCTGTCGGCTGTGCGCTACGTCGACAACAAGGGCGAGCCGACCGAGGTCTATCCGTACAACCCGAACGGTTCGCCGGGCGGTCTGACGGCGGTGACCACGGCCGACGGCCGCTTCACCATCATGATGCCGCACCCGGAACGTGTTTTCCGCACCGTGCAGATGTCCTGGCACCCGGAAAACTGGGGCGAGGATTCGCCGTGGATGCGCATGTTCCGCAACGCCCGCCGCTGGGTGGGCTAAGCGAGTTGGTCGCAAAAAAAGGGAGCGCAAAAGCGCTCCCTTTTTTTACACGGGAAAATTTACTGTTTTTTCAGCAGTGGGTAACCTTGGACAAATACCCGGTCGGTCTGCGCGGCAGGAATGTGACAGGCCTGACAATCTGCCTTGTAGCTGCTGGCTGCGTTTTTCCGCGGATCGTCCGCCTTGTACATGGCCCAGCCCCAGCCGTCTTCCCAGAGCGGATTGCCCGGAAAACGCCCTTTCCCGTCCTTGATCATGACGAACCACACCGCCGGGGCACCCGCCCAATGCACCGGATTGCCCGTGGTCAGGGGGCCGGTTTCCAGCTTGCGGATTTCCTTGACCAAGGTTGCGCCATCCGGAAACACCCCGGTCTTGCGGTAGTGATCGAGTGATTTGCGTTCCGTGTAGACATCGTGGAAGCCGCGCGCTGCCGATTTGTCGTCGGTAACCGCCCACGAGCCAAGGTGGACGAAGTCGCTGCGAAAGTTTTTGGGCAGATTGATCTGGCCCTTGCCATCAACGTAGGGTGAGAATGAATCTGCCGCCAGCAATGGCATGGCGAGTGTCGAGGCGATTGCTGCAATGACGAGTTTTGTTTTCATGGTTACGCTCCTTTTACCTCGGTTTACCGTCGGAAACGCCATTGAGGGTGGCGTTTCCGACAATGCGGCAGGACTAGACCTTTACGGCAGGAAAATCGACTTCGGTACCTGCGACGTGATTGGCGTAGTTAGTCAGTGTGTTCAGGGCGACTGCCGCCACCACTTCCAGCATCAGTCCGTCATCGACACCGGCATGGCGATACGCTTCCAGATCGGATGAATCCAACTTGCCGCGCTGTTCCGTCAGCTTCCTGGCCAATCCGGCAAGTGCCGCATCCAGCCGGGTCGCAGCATTTCCATTGCGAGCCTGGGCGATATCGTTTGAATTGAGGCCGGCACCCTGTCCGAGCAGGGTATGCGCACTCAGGCAATATTGGCAGGCATTGGCTTGACCGACGGCCAGTGCAATGATT